>NZ_JBFALC010000059.1:0-61054 GCF_040656035.1 Streptomyces sp. NPDC050211 | reverse complement strand
CCGAGGATGCTCGACTACCGCAAGGGTGACCACGGCCCGTTCGTGCCCTACATCGGTGACTGGAGCGAGAACATCAAGTCCGGGAAGATCCAGAAGGCGCGAGCGCTGCCGGACGCGGGAGACGTTCCGGCACCGCTGCGCGACATCACCCGCGCCTGGGGGTATCCGTGTTGAGCGACATGTCCGACGTGAAGTGCCGATGTACGTGCCCGGGAGCCACGGTGTGGGTCACCGGGCCGACGGCCGCCGACCGGCGCGGCGCCGCCTACGCCCTCGCCGAACGCCTGCTGGCCGAACAGCACCGGGTAGAGGTGCTCGACCGCCTCAACGGCCACGATACGAACCCCGAACGCATCGGCCTGATGGCCGAGGTACTGGCCCGCAACGGCATCGTGGCGATCGTCCCCTGCGCCGAAGAGGGCGTACCGACGGTGCGGGAACGCCACGCGGCGAGCGGCACACGGTACGTCGAGGTGTGCGCCTCCGTGCAGCCGGAGTGCGCGGAGACTGCGGAGGCGGTCCACGGCCTGCTGACCGGGCGAGGCTGAGAAGAATTCCGCCTCAGCCCCGCAGCCGTTACTGCCCCGTGCCCGGCGGCTGAGGCGCCTCCGGGGCGGCGGGGGTGGCGGTCTCTCCCTTGATCACACGGGGTGCCGTCTGCTGCTCGTCCGGTTTCTGATCGTCCTTCAACGCCCGGCGCTCCGCCTTGAGGACGCGCGCCGCCTTGCCCGCCGAGCGAGCCAGATCGGGCCCTTTCTTGGCGGCAAGTACGGCTATGACGACGATGAGGATGACCGCGATTTCACTCAGCCCGAACATGTCGCTCGCCCGCCCGCGTCAGACGCCGACGCCGAAGTCGGAGGCGATGCCCGCCAGGCCCGAAGCGTATCCCTGGCCGACCGCGCGGAACTTCCACTCGGCGCCGTTGCGGTACAGCTCGCCGAAGACCATCGCGGTCTCGGTGGCCGCGTCCTCGGACAGGTCGTAGCGGGCGATCTCGGCGCCGTCGGCCTGGTTGACGACGCGGATGAAGGCGCCCCGGACCTGGCCGAAGCTCTGGCCGCGATTCTCGGCGTCGTGGATGGACACCGGGAAGACGATCCGGTCGACCTCGGCCGGTACGCCCGCCAGGTTCACCTTGACGACCTCGTCGTCACCCTCGCCCTCACCGGTGAGGTTGTCGCCGGTGTGCTCGACGGAGCCGTCCGGGCTGGTGAGATTGTTGTAGAAGACGAAGTGGCGGTCGGAGAGGACCTTGCCGGAGGTGTCGAGCAGCAGGGCGGAGGCGTCCAGGTCGTAGTCGGTGCCCGTCGTGGTGCGCACGTCCCAGCCGAGTCCGACCAGGACCGCGGTCAGACCCGGTACCTCTTTGCTGAGCGAGACGTTGCCGCCCTTGGACAGGGAAACACCCACTGTTTTCCTCCTGGCTGAGATTCCGATCTAGGTTCCGCCGCCGTAGAATCTACAGCATTGTAGAAATTATGGAAGGTGGGATCCGGACGCGAGGGCACGATGTGATCCCCGGTGTCCTTACGATGGACCGCTTGTGGCGTACGCGGCAGCGGAAGGGAGACAGGGCGTGACGGAGGATCACCGGCGTCCCCGGCGACGGGGGCAGGGCGAGCTGGAGGTACAGGTCCTCGCGGCCCTGCGGGAGGCCGACGGACCGGCGACCGCGGGCTGGGTGCAGGAGCGGCTCGGCGGCGACCTCGCCTATACGACGGTGATCACGATCCTGACCCGGCTGCTGGCCAAGGGTGCGGTGACCCGGGAGCGCGCCGGCCGGTCGTTCGCCTGGACGTCGGCCTCGGACGAGGCGGGCCTGGCCGCACGGAAGATGCGCAAGGTGCTGGACGGTGAGCAGGACCGCGAGGCGGTGCTGGCGAGCTTCGTCACCGCACTCGACCCCGATGACGAGCGGCTCCTGCGTGAACTGCTGGGTCAGCCGAAGGCCGAAGGGGAAGACTGAAGCCTCATGGGGGTGTTCGTCTTCCTGCCGCTGGTACTGCCGCTCACGGCCTGGCCGATCGCACGGCTGGCCGAGCACCATCTACACCCGCGCATCGCCACCCGCCTGCTCACCGGCGTGGCCGGCGTCATGGCCCTGTGCAGCACGGTGTGTCTCGGCCTGCTGATGGTCGTCGGCACCGCCCAACTCCCCGGCAACCCGCTGCCGGACGGCTGGTCGGACCCGGAGGTGCGGGAGGCCGTTCCATACGACGAGGTGGCAGGCAAGGCAGCCATCCCTGCCCTGATCGCCGTGGCCGTGGTGTGCGGCCGGACGCTGTGGCGGCACGGCCGGGCACGCCGCCGCGCCCACCGGGCCCTGGCCGGGCTGCCCGGTACGGAGGTCGCGGTGCTGCCCGACGACGTGCCGTACGCGTACGCCCTGCCCGGCGGCGCCCGTGATCGCATCGTGGTGACCACTGCGCTGCTCTCCGGCCTCCAACCCGCCGAGCGGCGCGCCCTGTTCGCCCATGAACGGGCCCATCTCGCCGCCCGTCATCACAGATTCCTGCTGGTCGCGCAACTGGCGGCCCGCGCGAACCCGTTCCTGCGTCCGCTGCGTACTGCGGTGACGTACACGACCGAGCGGTGGGCGGACGAGGAGGCGGCCCGCGTCCTCGGCGACCGCCGCACCGTGGCGCGCGCGATCGGCAAGGCGGCACTGGTCTCCCGTGCCGCCCCGATCCCCACGCTCGCCGGTTTCGCGTCCCCCGGACCGGTGCCGCGCCGGGTGGCGGCCCTGCTGGGCCCCGCTCCTGCTCCCCGGAGCTGGCCGTCCGTGTTCACGGCGGTGGGCGTGGCCGCGTGGACGGCCGCCGCGGGTACGGCCGTATCAGCGCTGTCGTCCGCCAACTCCGCGGTGACGATGGCCCTCATCCTGCACGCGGCGACACCGCTCTAGCCCCGGACAAGGGTCAGAGCGGCGTCGCCCGCACGCAGAAGCCCCAGAGAACCCAGGGGTCTCAGAGATCGAACTCGTGCGGCGGCAGGTCCAGCGCGAAGCACGCCTCACGTACCACCGCCTGCTCCGTCTTGTCGAAGTCGCCGTCGGCGCCGCCGATCACGATGCCGATCTGGATGACCGCCCGCGCCTCGGCGGGCTTCTTCTTCGCCTTGGCGATCTCTTGGAGGACGCTCACCTTGCCGAGGGCGAAGTCGGCGGTCAGCTTGTTGAGGTTCTCCTCGAAGCGCCGCTGCAGGTCCGTCGCGTCGAAGTTCTGCAGCACCTCGTTGGTGGCGATCAGCTGGGCCACGCGCTGCCGCTCGGAGGGGTCGATGGTGCCGTCGGCGGCGGCGACCAGGGCGCACATCGCCATGCTCGCGTCGCGGAAGGCGCCGCTCTTGAGGTCGTTCTTCTTCGCCGTCAGCTGGGTCTGCATCGTCGATGCGGACTCCTTGATGCGGTCCCACAGGGCCATGAGAACTCCATACGTGTTGTGAGGTGTGCCCGGACCGGCGTGGTCCGGGCAGCCGCAATCCTCTACAGCAATGTAGAAGCTATCAGGGGCGGGTACTCCTCTTCTTCGTCGCCCTCGAAGAAGTCGCCGACCTCGTCCACCACTTCGGCGCGACCATGCCGCCGACGACCCCGACAGCCAGCCCGGCTGCGCCCGCCGCAACGGCGGTGCCATGCCCGGGCGGTGCCTTCATGTCCGTACGAGGCGTGCGAACCGTACGACGCCCGGTGCTCGACCAACTGCCGGATCCAGCCGTCGACCTCGGCGTTCCAGTCCCGGGTGTCGTGATGGCCGACGGTGGGCAGCGGTCCCACGGTCAGCTGGTCGAGGTCGCCCTTGTCACTGAACGGCACTTCTCGCTCCGCGCCCGCCGAGAGCCGGAAGCCCCCGCCGACCACGAACCGGTCGAAGACGACGGTCCCCTCACTCTCGCGGCGTCCACTCCTTCACGAGCGACTGCATACGTCCGTCACGTGCGGAACATCCGGGACGGCCCGCACGTTCTCTACAAGCGAGTAGAAGCATAGAGTGGCTTACATCCACCCGACGTACCGAAAAGGAGCCAGAGTCCCGCAATGGGTGAGCCTCCCAGTACCGGCCGTGCCATGCCCTGCCCAGGTCACAGACTTGAGGGAACGGGGGTGGCACGGTGACCGAGGTCCTGCTACTCCTGCTGGCCCTCCTTCTCACACTGGCCTGCGCGCTGTTCGTCGCCGCCGAGTTCTCGCTGACCACCGTCGAGCGCGGTGACCTGGAGCGGGCCGCCGCGGCGGGCGAGCGCGGCGCCGAGGGCGCGCTGAAGGCCGTACGCCGTCTGACCGTCCAGCTGTCCGGCGCCCAGCTCGGCATCACCGTCACCTCGCTGGTGATCGGCATGCTCGCCGAGCCGTCGCTGGCGGCGCTGCTGCGCGGCCCGCTGAAGGCGATCGGCCTGGGCGGCGCGGCGTCCACCGTCGCCACCGTGCTGGGCGTGGCCGTGTCCACCGTTGTACTGATGGTGGTCGGTGAGCTGGTGCCGAAGAACTGGGCGATCTCCCGCCCGCTGGCCGTCGCCAAGGTGGTGGCGGGCCCGCAGCGCGGGTTCACCGCCGCCTTCGGCCCGTTCATCCGCCACCTGAACAACACCGCGAACCGTTTCGTACGCCGCTTCGGACTGGAGCCCGCCGAGGAGCTGGCCTCCGCCCGCAGTCCCGAGGAACTGGTCGCGCTCGCCGAGCACTCCGCCGCCGAAGGCGCCCTGGAGGCAGACTCCGCCGAGCTGTTCGTGCGCACCCTGCATCTGAGCGAGCTGACTACCGAGAACGTGATGACCCCGCGGGTCGACGTCAAGGCGCTCGAAGCGCACGCGACGGCCGCGGACGCCGCGAACCTCACCTACGCCACCGGCCTGTCCCGCTTCCCGGTCTACCGCGACAGCCTGGACGAGGTCATCGGCAGCGTCCACATCCGCGACGTACTCGCGCTGGCGCCGGAGAAGCGCGCGGTCACCCCGGTCACCGAGCTGGCCACCACACCCCTGCTGGTCCCCGACAGCCTCACTGCCGACCGGCTGCTGCAGCGGCTGCGCTCCACCCGCACCATGGCCGTGATCATCGACGAGTACGGCGGCACGGCGGGCGTGGCGACGATGGAGGACATCGTCGAGGAGGTCGTCGGCGAGGTCCGCGACGAGCACGACCCCGTCGAGGTGCCGGACCTGCAGTCCGCGCCCGCCGCAGCTGACGGCCGCGCGGCCTGGGAGGCGGACGGCTCCGTCCGCATCGACCAGCTCACCGCGATAGGACTGACGGCACCGGACGGCCCGTACGAGACCGTGGCCGGCCTGGTCGCCACCCACCTCGCACGCATCCCCGCCAAGGGCGACGTCCTGGACCTGGACGACGGTTGGCGACTCGATGTCCTCGACGTCGACCACCACCGCGCCGACCGTGTCCGTATCACCGCACCGGCCCGCGTGCCGGCTCAGGCTGGGGAGGAGTCCCGATGACCGTCCTGCAACTCGCCATCGGCGCCCTGACCCTGCTGACCAACGCCTTCTTCGTCGGCGCCGAGTTCGCCCTGATCTCCGTACGCCGCAGTCAGATCGAGCCGCGCGCGAAGGAGGGCAACACCCGGGCCCGGATGACCATGTGGGCCCTGGAGCATCTCTCCGCGATGATGGCCACGGCCCAGCTCGGCATCACCGTCTCCTCGCTGGTGCTGGGCGCCGTCGCCGAACCGGCCATCGCCCACCTGCTGGAACCCGGCTTCGAGGTGGCCCACCTCCCGCACGGCCTGGTGCACCCGATCGCGTTCGTCATCGCGCTGACCGTGGCGACGTATCTGCACATGCTGATCGGCGAGATGGTCCCGAAGAACATCGCGCTGGCGGCACCGGTCCCGACCGCGCTGCTGCTCGGCCCGCCGCTGGTGGCCCTCACCCGCGCGCTGCGCCCGTTCGTGTTCGGCATCAACGCCTTCGCGAACATGCTGTTGAAGCTGCTGCGGGTGGAGCCGAAGGACGAGGTGGAGTCCGTCTTCACCGACGACCAGCTCGCCCGCATGGTCGTCGACTCCAGCGCGGCCGGGCTGCTCACGCCCGCCGACGGCGAACGGCTGCGTGACGCGTTGGAGTTGGGTACCCGCCCGGTCGGCGAGATCCTCGTCCCGGCGCAGCAGATGCGCACCGTGGATCACACCGTCACCCCGGCGCGGCTGGAACGGACTGCCGCCGAAGCGGGCTACTCCCGCTTCCCGGTCACCGGCGCGGACGGCACCCTGCTCGGGTATCTGCACATCAAGGACACCCTGGGCATCGCCGACCGCGACAAGCCGTTCCCGCGCGACACACTGCACCCGGTCACCCGCGTCCGCATCGACACCCCGCTCGACGACACCCTCACCGCCCTGCGCGCCGACGGCAGCCACCTCGCCGCGGTCACCGGCGAGAAGGGCGCCGTCCTCGGCTTCGTGACCATGGAGGACGTCCTGTCGGAGCTGGTCGGCCCGGCACCCGCTACCGCCTGAGCACCGGCCGTGGCGTACCACTCACCATGGTCACTCAGATGGCCACGACGAGCTTGCCCTTGGGGTGCCCCTGCTTCAGATGGCGGATGGCCGCGGGTGCCTCGGAGAGGGGGTACGCGCGGTCGACGGTCGGGGTGATCCGGCCTTTCTCGGCGAGGTCTTTCAGGGTCAGGAGGTCCTCTTGGCGGCTGAGGGAGACGAGGTTGCGGAGGTTCTGGGCGATGAACGGCGAGAGCAGGACGGCACGGAGACCACGGCTCATGCCGCCGAAGAAGCTGCTTCCTCCCTCGGCGCCGACGATGACGAGGGTGCCGCGCGGCGTGAGGGCTCGGCGGAGTACGGGCAACGGCCGTAGCCCCGCGTTGTCGATGATGACGTCGTAGCGGTGCGGGTTGTGGTCGGTGATGTCCTCGCGCGTGTAGTCGATGACGTGGGTGGCGCCGAGGGACCGGACGAGATCCGCGCCGGCGGGGCCGCAGACGCCGGTGACCTCGGCGCCGTACATCGTGGCGAGCTGGACCGCGTACGTTCCGACGCCGCCGGACGCGCCGATGACGAGGACCCGCTGACCGGGCTGGGGGCGGGACTTGCCACTGAGGGCCTGGAGGGCGGTCATGCCGGAGACGGGGAGGGCGGCGGCCTGCTCGAACGTGAGGGTGGCGGGCTTGAGCACGATCTTGTCGGCCTTGGCCCGCGCGTACTCCGCGAACGAGCCCTCGCAGTTGCCGAACACCTCGTCCCCCGGCTTGAATCCGGTCACCTTGGCCCCGACCGCCTCGACCCGCCCGGCCCCGTCCCAGCCGCATACGGGATTCTTCGGCTTACGAAGTCCGAGCGCGACCCGGGCCACGTACGGCCGCCCGGTCATCACATGCCACACCTCGGGCCCCACCCCCGCGGCACGCATTTCGACGAGCACCTCGTCGTCGCGGGGTACGGGCCGCTCGATGTCACGCAGTTCCAGCAGATCTTCCGACCCGTACGCATCCTGAACGATCGCCTTCATGTTCCGAGCATCCCGGCGGCTCGAACGCCTGACCAGATTCCTGAGTACGATCTTGGGGCGGGGCACGATGAGTTTCCCTACGGCGGACGCCCTACTGCCTGATCGCTGCCGCGCTGTCAGCCGGCGATGCTCTGGGGCTGGTGGAGGCGGGTCGCGGTGTGGACGAACTGGGCGACATGGTGCCTGCGTGAGCCCTCGAACCAGGCGATCGCGATCGTGTAGGGGGTGGCGTCGATGACGGGTCGGTAGGCGATGTCCGTGCGCGGGTTGGCCTCGGCCAGGGACTGTGGAATCAGTGCGACGGCCTGTCCGAGGGCCACGACTTCGATCAGCTGGCTGGGATCGCTGACCAGTGGTCCGGGCGGGGCCGAGTCGGCGTCGGGAACACCGGACTGGCTTCGTGTCGCCGTGCGATCACGCCCGGACCAGTACGCGTGCTCTGCCGGTGTCATCCGCGGCCAGTGCGGTATCGGCTCGTCCTCCAGGTCGCGGCAGCGCAGTTCGTCATGTCGAGCGAGCGGGTGGGCGGCTGGCAGGGCGGCGACCCTGCGTTCGGCGGTCAACGGCTCGACATCGAGCCCGCGTTGGTCGAAGTAGGAGCTGAGCAGCGCCAGGTCCGCCCGTCCGTCGCGGATCATGTCCGCCTGGTCACGGTAGCCGCTGACCACGATCTCGACGCGGGCGGCGCCGGGCAGTGCGGTGTAGGCGTCCACGATGCGTTGGAGCATGCCGGTGGCGATGCCCGGCTTGGCGGTCACCACCAGCGTGGGTGTTGTCAGTGCGGCGCGGTGGGCTCTGCGGTTGATCCCGGCGAGCACATCGAGTGCGAACCGTGCCTCGTCCAGCATGCTCTTGCCGAAGTCGGTCAGCGCGACCCGGTGGGTGTTGCGGTCGAACAGGTCCGCGCCCAGGCGCCGTTCCATCTGGCTGATGGCCCGCGACAGCGGAGGCTGCGCCATGCCGAGGCGTTTGGCGGCGCGGGAGAAGTTGAGTTCCTCGGCCACTGCGACGAAGTAGCGCAGTTCACGCACGTCCAGGCCCTCCATACCCACAGAGTATAAGCCCGTATCAAATCGGTCTTTCCGTCCGAACCGTCGCCGGTGCTGGAGTGGGTGCAGGGCGAGCGTCGAAGCCGCCGGGCCCACGCCAGACGAAGGGGAACGTCATGAATCTTCCGCACCGCCGGCTTTCCGGCGAGAACGCGCACCATCTCGCCTCCGACATCGGCCTTCTGTTGTTGCGCCTCGCGGTCGGCGCCGTCTTCATCGCGCACGGTTGGGGTGACGCGTCCCAGGCCGGTGGCGCGGGTGCGAACGTCGCGAACTACCGGGACGCCGGTATTCCGTTGCCGGAGTTGAGTGCCTGGTTCGGTGCCTACATGCAGTTGATCGGCGGGATCGTGGTCCTGTTCGGGGCGCTCACCAGGCTGATCGGTGGCGGTTTCGCGGTGGTGATGGCCGGCGCTTTGATCTTCGTGCATCGCGGTGAGCCCTTGGTCATGGGTCAGGACGGCAGCGGCTCCGGGTTCGCGTTCATCATGCTCGCGGCCTCCCTCGCGCTGCTGGGTACGGGCGGGGGCCGGTTCAGCGTCGACCGGGTGTTCGCCGGTGGGCAGACCCGCTCCGGCCGTTCCGCACGTATCGGAGCCACCCGGTGATACCTGAGTTCATCGCTCGGGCCACCCGCGCCGCAGCGCTGATCACCGGCGCCGTGCTGGCGGTGGCCGCGTGCACCGGCGGAGGTGACACCGGGACGGGCACCGGCAGCACGGCGCCCGCACCCTCGGCGCAGGGCGGTGACGATCTGCTGGCCAGGCTGCGGGAGGGCGGCTTCACGGTCGTCATCCGGCACGCCGCCACAGACCAGTCCCGTCCGGACGATCCTGCCGTCGACCTGGAGGACTGCTCCACCCAGCGCAACCTCTCCGACGAGGGGCGCGGCGACGCACGGGCGATCGGCCGCGCCGTCAGCCGGCTGGACATTCCCGTCGGAGAGACCTGGGCCAGCCCGTACTGCCGCAGCAGGGACACCGCCCAACTGGCCTTCGGCCGATTCGAGGTGGTGCACGGCCTCGAACGGCTCTACCCACAGCGGGATGAGCAGGCCGACCGGCGTTTGAACCAGCGCATCCAGGATCGGGCACCCCATGCGGACGAGCCGAACCTGATCATCGTCAGTCACGGGGTCTACCCGAGCGTGCTGGCCCCCGCGGTCACGCTCGACGAGGGAGAAGCGGCTCTCTATGCCCGCGCGGGCAACGGATTCGAACTGGTCGACCGGGTCGATCCGCGCGCGTGGGCCGAACTCGGTCCGGAGGCGGCCGAGTTGAGCGGCGGCCCGGCGCGGGCGAGGGACAGCGTGGTCGCGCTGGAGGGGCCGGGCGGCACCGGTTCGGCGTTCCGCGTCGCCCTGCCCGGCATCCTGGTGACCAGCGCCCAACTGGTCGCGAACGCGCGCGAGGTCACCGTCGTACTGCCGGACGGCAGTCGGCGGGCTGCACGCGTGCTCGGCAGGGAACGCGGTGTCGACATCGCCGCGTTGCGCGTCGCGGACGACTCCGGCCTGGCGCCGCTGCACTCCGGTTCCGGGCTGTCCGAGGCGCGCACCGGGGACCGGGCGCTTGCCATCGGCGCCTCCGGCGCGGTGACCGTCGGCCCGATCCGCACGCTGGGCGACCCGGTGGCGGTGGACGGCGGCGGCGAACTGGAGGCGATCCGCATCGACGCGGAAGTGCCCACAGCCAGCGCGGGCGGGCCCTTGGTCAACGAGGACGGCGACGTGCTCGGCGTGCTCACCACGGCGACCGGTGCGAGCGATGGCGGCGGCGTCGCGATCCCGGTCGACGTCGCGCGTAACGCCGCGCTGGGGATCGTGCGCGGCAACTGACTGCAAGAAACCAGGCGCACACCACTACGAGTTGGAGGGACGTCATGACACGAGCGCACATCGAGCGGAGAAGGGTCCTCGGAGCCGGAGGAGCCCTCGCGGCCGGAGCAGCCATCGGGGTCGGCGGCGGCCCGCCGACCGGAGGGACCGCGGCGGCGGAAACCGCCGTGCCCCCGACAGCGGCGCGCGGCGACCGGAAGGTCGTGCTGATCACCGGCACCAGCAGCGGCTTCGGCCACCTGACCGCGCTCACCCTGGCCCGCGCGCGACACCACGTCTTCGCCTCCATGCGCGACACGAACGGCGCGAACGCCGAAGTGGCCCGGCGACTGCGCAGCACCGCGGCCGAGGAGTCGCTCGCCCTTGACGTCGTCGACATCGACGTCCGGCACGACGCCTCGGTCGAGCACGGCGTGGGCAGAGTTCTGCGGCGCGTCGACCGGATCGACGTCCTGGTCAACAACGCCGGCTACTTCTACCCCGCGCTCCTGGAGACGATGACGATCGACGACGTGCGCGCGATGTTCGACACCAACGTCTTCGGCCACCTGCGGATGAACCGCGCGGTGCTGCCCGCCATGCGGACGCAGGGTGAGGGCCTGGTCGTGCAGACCACCACCGCACTCGGCAGGTTCGTCTTCCCCTTCATGGGCGCATACGTCGGGACGAAATGGGCCATGGAAGCCATGGCCGAGGCCAGCCGCTACGAGCTGAGGCGGCTCGGCGTGGACGTAGTCATCCTCGAGCCCGGCGCCTACAACACCGATCTGGTCGATCCCAACGGCGTTGGGTACTACCGGCGGTATCTCCACCGGCTCAGCCGCGAGGACGCCCGGCGCCGTGCCGCGTACGGCGACCTCGCTCAGCGCACCGAGGGGCATCTCGTCGAGGAGCCCGGCCTGCCCGACAACCAAGAGGTCGCCGACGCGATCGCCTCCCTGGTCGAGACCCCGAGCGCCGAGCGACCCGTACGCCTGCTCGTCGCGGGCGCGGCGGACTTCCTGGGCGAGATACACGGCGTACACGAGCGCTTCCAGCGCGAGGTCATGGAGGGCTCCGGATTCGCGGACCTCCTGTAACCCCGGGGGCCGGGCGAGCGGGCAGCGCTCACCAAGGTTCGTCGGCTGGTCCGGGCTGGGGAGCCGAGGGAACCCGGCGTCCCCCCGAGACGACACCCGGGCCCTCAACCTGCCCGACCCTGGCCATCGACAACGAAAAGCGCCGCCGACTCCGTCGACGGCCCAGGGTCGTTGCATGATCGCGATCTGTCCGGTTCTGTCAGGCGAGGCCGGGGCTGACAGCGGTCGGCGGTAGCGTCAACATCTGGGAATTCACGAAGCGATTCTGGGTTCGCGCCGCCAATGCAAGGCGTTCCGAACTCCGCGGTTGCCTTTTCCGCCAACGAGCAAGGCTTCTGAATGGTCGCAACAGGTCTAGGTGTTTCTGGCTGTTCCTCTGGTGGGACAGCCCGGGTGGAAGCCGAGGACCGCGTCATGCAGGACGCGCAAACATGTAGGTCGAATGGGGTCTGACTCTTCGGGGCCAGGCCCCTTGATCTTTACTGTGCTGGATAGGTGCTGGACCCTCTGACCTCTAGTGCTGTCAGTGCCCGTTGATAACGTGCTTCGTCCAGTCGTGGAGTTCATGAAGGGACGGGGTACGTGCGGAATGTGGCATGCCATCAGGTCGGCGAGCAGCGGTTGGCCGAGGCGCTCGACGACATCGACGGGCGGGCCTACACGCGGTGGCACTCGCTGCGGTACGGCAGCATCTCACCGACGCTGATCCGGGCCATGGCGGACGAACTGCTCGACCATGTCGCCGCGCGAACGGTGATGGAGCCGGGGCTCGACGCTGCGGCCGGCACGGTCGCCGTCACCGCCGCGGAGTGTGTGCACGGAGTGCTGAGCATCATGTGCTTCCCGAGCGGGGACCAGGAACTCCGGTTCCCCCTCGTCGGGGAGCGGATCAGCACGGACCCGGACGACGACGAGTTCGGGGACGGGCCCATCACCTTCCGGGACGTCGTCAAGGAGGCGCCCACCGCGCGGACCTGGCTCGACATGTTCGAGATGTGTGTCGTCAGCGGGCATGTGTGGGACAGGGAGCGGGGCACCGGGCTGCTGCTGCGCGGCGACTACGCGCCCGCCATCCGTGACGGCGTGCCCTACAACCGGTACACCTCCGTCTCCGACCCCGCCGACCTCGCCGCCATGGACGCCCTGTGCCCCTATCTCACCGAGGCGGCCGGGCATCTGCCCCGCGACTGGCCTACGGTTCCGCTGCGCAAGCCGGACGCCGGGGAGCGCGCGGAGGCCGCCCGGCGGCTCGACGAGGTCGGCGACGCGCTGAGCGCGGACCAGCGGCTGCTCCGCGTACTCCTCGACGACGACCAGCACGCCTTCGAGGACGCCCTCGTCGCCCGGCTGGTCGCGTACCGGGAGAGCGTCGAGGCCGATGCCGGTGATCCCGCGCCCCGGTCCCTCCTCCCCCTCGGCCCTCTCGCCCTGGCCTGCCTCGCCGTCCAGGTCCATGGGTGGGAACTCGGTGTCCGGTCCGGGTATCTGCCGCACGGTCTGCTGGGATCGCCGGACGCGCTGCGCCGGGCGGCGGAGGGGAACCGGAACAACTTTGGCTGCCGGGCCGCCAAGTAGGCCACCCGGGGTGCGGAAGTGGGCCTGGCCCGACATCCGGGACATCGTCGTGGAGACGGACTCGTCCCCGCCGAGGCAGTGCGTGCGTCCGTGGGGGCGCGGCGGAGTTTGGGCAGCAGGGCGGGTAGGTCGCGTCCGGTCAGCAGCCAGGCGCCGGCACCGGCGAGCAGCAGGCCGAAGGGCGGATGGTCTCCCGGGTGTCCGTCGACGTCGAGCCCTTGAAGGATCTTCGAAGTCCGCTGCGGTGTAGGTCCGGATCTTGTCCTTTGAGAGACGGTGGCCCGAGGCGGGCCCGCCGGATGCTGTTGCCGGCGCCGGCGTCTGCTGCCGCCAATTCCAGGACGCGTGTCAGATGGTCGGATTGGGTGAGGCGAACCGGCGTGAGCCGCCCCCGCCCGTCGTGGCGGTGACCCGAGAGAGCAACCCGGTGCTTCGCTGGCCAAGCACGGTCGCACCCCGCGACCGTGCTTGGCCAGGAAGGACCCGGAGGGACACCGTGGCGGCACAGCAAGAATTGGATGAGGCAAGGGTCGAAGCCTTCATGGAGAAGGCTCTCGGGGACATCAGCGGGACGATGATCATCGGTCTGTGCCATCTGGGCGACCGGCTGGGACTGTTCAAGGACCTAGCGGCCAACGGCCCCGCCGGCAGCCAGGAGCTGGCCGACCGTCTGGACCTGAACGAGCGTTACGTACGCGAGTGGCTGCGCGGCCTCACCGCCGCGGGCTATCTGGCGGAGCCGGAGCCCGGGCGCTTTGAACTTCCCGCCGAGCACGGCCCCGCCCTGGCCGACGAATCGGGACCCATGTTCCTCGGCGGCGTGTACCAGATGATGCCCGCCGCGATGGCACCGTACGAACGACTGATCGAAGCGTTCCGGAGTGGGGGAGGCGTACGACAGAGCGACTACCCGGACATTCTGTGGGACGGCATGAGCCGTTTCACCGGCAGCTGGTTCGAGAGCGTGATGGTCGACGACTGGCTGAGCACCTTCCCGCATGTCGTCGAGAAGCTGGAGCGCGGCATCGACGTCGCGGACGTGGGCTGCGGTGCGGGCCGTGCCCTGATCGTGCTCGCCCAGAAGTTTCCCCGCTCCCGTTTCACGGGGTTCGACAATTTCCCGGGTCAGGTGGCACGCGCCCGGGCGAACGCGGAGGAAGCCGGTGTCGCCGACCGCGTGACCTTCGAGACGGTCGATGTCGTCCAGGGACTCCCCGGGCGCTACGACCTCGTCACGACCTTCGACGTCATCCACGACGCGGCGGAACCGCAGCGGCTCCTTGCCGCCATCAGGGCCGCGGTCAAGGACGACGGCGACTACCTGATGCTCGAGATCAACTGCCAGGATCGCCCAGAGGACAACGTGGGCCCCGTGGCATCGATGTTCTACGGGTTCAGCATGTTCTACTGCATGACCACGTCTCTCGCGAGCGGCGGAGCCGCCCTGGGAACGTGCGGTATGCCCGAGGCAGTCGTACGCAATCTGTGCACCGAGGCGGGCTTCGGTGACGTGTCCCGGTCCACGGCGGATGACCCGTTCAACGTCCTCTACGACATCAAGCCGTAGCTCCGCACAGCAGGCGAGCGTGCCTACGCTGCCGAGGGCTTCTCCGCGACGAGCAGGGCGTAGCCGAGGGTGCCGTCCGAAACGGCGGTGCGGGCCGCGTCCAGGACGGCCGGGGCCGCGTCGAGGCCCAGACCGGAAGCGGCGAGCCGGTCCGCCGCGGTCAGCCGGTGCGAAAAGGAGGCGAGCTGGCTGATGGCCATCGCCGTGTACACCGCGCCCAGCACGATCCTCAGCAGCATGAGGCGAACGTAAGACCCGGCGCGGCTCGGGAACTGTAAGCGTGCTCACCGAACCACCGTCCCGCGCACGGGACGATCAGCAGCGCGACGCCGTGCATCATCGGCTTGGCCCGTCATCAACGCGAACGACGCCGAGCTGTCAGGCGCCCTCAGTTCCCCGGCGATCCTCGTCTGCGGTAGTGACCGGCTTGGCGAGCCCGGCGCTACACCGACGCTGTCCTGCCCGGCTGCCGCACCCAGACCCAGCAGGCCGTCGCCGCCGCGTTCCGCGCGGACAGTCCCCTCCCCCGGGGGTGGGGCCGTCAGGAGCGGGCAGCCGGGGTTTTCTGCTCCAGGCGGGAGCGCAGCGTGGCGGCGAAGTCCTCGGCGCGGGACAGCTGGACGCGGAGCTTGTCGATCTGCTCGGCGGCGGCCCGCTCGTAGACGCGGATGCGCTCCAGCAGGGCCTGCTGTTCTTCCGCGTCCAAGCCACTGTCGGCGTCGAGGCGATCGGTGGCGTCCAGCAGGTCCCGCATCTGCTCCAGAGTGAAGCCCAGTGGCTTCATGCGGCGGATGACCATGAGCCGGGCGACGTCGGTCTCGGTGTAGAGGCGGAAACCTCCTTGGGACCGTGCTGAGGGGACGACCAGGCCGGTCTCCTCGTAGTGCCGGATCGTGCGCAGGGACAGCTCCGTGCGCGCGGCGACCTCGCCGATCTGCATGTGCTTGCTGTCCACGCGCGTGCTCCCTGGTCCCTGCTCGATTCCGGTGGGCCGCGTCCGTCTGCGGTCCACCGATCACTACTCTAACGTTAGGGTAGAGTTACTGACGAGGTGGGCAACGGCGTGCCGCTGCCCACCGTTGCCGTGTCGGGGCCGACGCTGCCCCCGGCGCAGATCCGATTCCTGCAGGAGAGAACCCGTGTGCGAGCCCATCACGCCCGCCGCCGCCTGCCCACCGTGACGCTTCGCCCTCGGATGTGAGCCCGGCCGCGCCCATGCGCAGGCCGCCGTCGCTCGATCCGCTCTTCACCGACTTCCGGCCCCCGTGCGCACGGGGCCGTCCGCGGGGTGCCGGCCCGGCCTTCCGCGTCCTCCCGCACGCCCCGGCCTGCCGAAAGGGGTGTGCCCGAGCACGACAGGTTCCCGTTTCCTTGTCTCCTTCTGCTACCGCTGTGCCCCCGGCCGCGTACCTGCGTGGCCTGAAGCCCGACTGGCTCACCGATCCGAAGGTGTGGCGCACCGAGGTGCTGGCCGGCCTGGTGGTCGCGCTCGCGCTGATCCCCGAGGCGATCTCGTTCTCGATCATCGCCGGGGTCGACCCGGCCATCGGCCTGTTCGCCTCCTTCACCATGGCCGTAGTGATCTCCATCGTCGGCGGGCGGCGGGCGATGATCTCCGCCGCCACCGGCGCCGTCGCCCTCGTCATCGCCCCGCTCAACCGCGAGCACGGTCTCAGCTACCTCGTCGCGGCCGTCATCCTCGCCGGCGTCTTCCAGGTGATCCTCGGCGCGCTCGGGGTGGCGAAACTGATGCGGTTCATCCCCCGCTCGGTGATGGTCGGCTTCGTCAACTCCCTCGCCATCCTGATCTTCATGGCCCAGGTGCCCGAAATGACCGACGTCCCGTGGGCCGTGTACCCGCTGATCATCGGCGGCCTGGCGCTGATGGTGCTCTTCCCGAAGATCACCACCGTCATCCCCGCGCCGCTCGTGTCGATCGTCATCCTCGCCGTGATCACTGTCGCGGCCGGAATCGCCGTGCCGACTGTGGGCGACAAGGGTGAACTGCCGTCCTCCCTGCCGGTACCGGGCCTGCCCGACGTGCCGTTCGCGCTCGACACCCTGACGACGATCGCCCCGTACGCGTTCGCGATGGCGCTGGTCGGTCTGATGGAGTCGCTGATGACGGCCAAGCTCGTCGACGACATCACCGACAGCCACTCGAACAAGACCCGCGAGTCCATCGGCCAGGGCGTCGCCAACATCGTCACCGGCTTCTTCGGTGGCATGGGCGGCTGCGCGATGATCGGCCAGACGATGATCAACGTGAAGGTCTCCGGCGCCCGCACCCGCCTGTCCACCTTCCTCGCGGGCGCGTTCCTGATGGTGCTGTGCATCGTCTTCGGCCCGGTCGTCTCCGACATCCCCATGGCCGCCCTGGTCGCCGTCATGGTCATGGTGTCGTTCGCGACGTTCGACTGGCACTCCATCGCCCCGAAGACCCTCAAGCGGATGCCCGCCGGAGAGATCACGGTCATGGTGATCACCGTCGCGGCCGTGGTCGCCACCCACAACCTCGCCATCGGCGTCGTCGTCGGCTCGGTCACCGCCATGGTCATCTTCGCCAAGCGGGTCGCCCACCTTGCCGAGGTCACCGCCGTCACCGACCCGGACGGCACGAGCGTGGTCTACCGGGTCACGGGGGAACTGTTCTTCGCCTCCTCCAACGACCTCGTCGGTCAGTTCGACTACGCCGCCGACCCCGACAAGGTCATCATCGACCTCTCGTCCGCGCACATCTGGGACGCCTCCTCCGTCGCGGCGCTGGACGCCATCGAGACCAAGTACGCCCAGCGCGGCAAGACCGTCGAGATCACCGGCCTGAACAACCCGAGTGCCGAGTTGCACGGCCGGCTCAGCGGCGAACTCACAGCCAGCCACTGACCCGCTGCCCCCGCATACTCAGGACTCAGGGTCCCGGGCATCGAACTGGGCCCCCTCGTCACCTATGCGAGCGCCGCTCCGCTTCCTGCTTCACCGCCGCCAGAGAGGAGGCGACGCCCGCCTCCCAACGCGGGGCGATCACGCTGCCCCACCACTGACCGAGCGCCCACAGATCGGTGCCGAGTGCGCCGGTGTACTCCAGCCGCGTGCCCGGCCCGTGCTCGGTGAGCTCGAACCATTCGGTGACCGCGGGGACAGGGCCTCGCACCAGGCGGAAGTCGACCCGCTCGGGCCGGGTGAACCTCACCGTCTCCACGGTCGTCGCCGTCAGCCGCCCGCCCGCGACAGGGGTGCGGTGCGCGGCGAGCACCATGTCACTGCCCCGCTCCAGCACGGCCACCTTCTCCCGCATCGCACGCGTGGCCCTGCCGAGATAGGGCTGAGCGATCACCTCGAAGACCGTCTCGCGGGGCGCGGCGCTGTCGACGCTCCGCGGCCCGAGCGGGCGGGTCCGCCGACCCGCTCCGAGGTCCAGCGGCAGGGCGCCGGTGACCAGCCCCAGATACCCGGCCGCCGCGGCGCCCGCTACCCCGACGGCCACCAGTCCGCCGACAACCCATGTCATGTGCCTGTTCCCTTCCCGCTCAGCCTGTTCGTCCCTCTCACCGCGAGGCTATGGCGGAGGCACGCCTACCGTGAGCCGCAAGCCGATCATGCTGTGGAGGCAGAAGGCGTGGAGTCCGTAAACGAGATCACCGACAGCCGGGCCGCAACCAACGCCCTGCTGGCCGACCTGCGCGAAGCCCGCTTCGCCCCGCCGGCCGTCGCACGCTTCCTCACTCACGCCGCCCACCGGTCCCTGCGCCAGGCCGCCCTCCGCCCCGAGGCTCTGGCGCAGCTCACCGCCCTGCACGGCCTCATGCTCGCCGCGGCCACCGGCAGGCGCCCGGGCCGCCGCTGGGTGGCCACCAGCTGGGCCCTGGCCGCGCTGCACCTGGGCCTCTTGGAGCACCGGACACGGCTCACCGCCGCCGATGCCCTCACCCTGATCCGCGCCAGCCTGCCCGCCGTGCCCGGCGGCGGCAGTCGTTGGTCCGGGATGCCGGCCATCGCCCTCGACGTCGCCGACGGCCGCATCGCCCGCCGCACGGGCACGGCCTCCCCGTTCGGGGACTACGCCGACACCTTCGCCGACGCCGCCTTCTGGATGTGGCTCATCTGGCGTCACGAACCCAGCCGCACCATCCGTGCCGCCGCGCTCGCCGCCTGGGCACTGCCCGTCGTCACCCTCACAGCCCTCGCGATGCGACGCGGCACCATGCCCGAGCGGCCCCGCCCCGCCGTGCTGCGGCCGGCCGCAGCGATGCAGGCCGTCGTCGCGTTCCGCCACCTCACCCGCCGCCGACACCCTTCGGTCGCTCCTCGGAGGCTCCCGGCTCGTCGGGCTCCGGCGTGCCCTCCACGCGTACGCCCTGCCAGAACGCCACATGGTCCTTGATCTTCCGGGCGAGCGGGCTGGGCTTGGGGTAGTACCAGGCGGCATCCGGATTCGTCAGCCCGTCGACGTCGAGGCTGTAGTAGCGGGCCACGCCCTTCCACAAGCACAGGGACCGGGTCCTGCTCGGGGTGAGGTATTGGCGGTCAAGTGACTCGGGCGGGAAGTAGTGGTTGCCCTCGACGATGACTGTGCGCGGGGCCTCCGCGATCACCGCACCGTTCCATACCGCGCGCAGCATGGCCGAACTCCTCATCGTGCAGGGGGCCGTACACCCCGGGAGGGCTCACGCTAGGCACGGTCACCGGCCCGGTTCAGTGACGGCGCTCACCATCCGCGGCGGTGCCCGCCCCGGCGAGGATGCGGCACACCTCGGCATCGGTGCAGTCGGCCGGATCGGTCACAGCGGCCCGCGCCGCCAGGCTCTGCAGCGCCTCCTTGGTGACGCGCAGCTCGGCCAGACGTCGGCCGATGTCCTCAAGGCGCCGGTCGATCAGTGCCGTGACGTGCGCGCAGGGGGACGATCCGGCATCCCGCAGGACGAGCACGGAACGGATCTCGGCCAGGCTCAGACCCGCGCCCTGGGCATCACGGATGAACGCCAGCCGCTTCACGGTCCGCTCCGGATAGTCGCGGTAGCCACCGCTGGTGCGAGGAGGGGCCGGCAGCAGTCCGGCCTGCTCGTAGAAGCGGATGGTCTTGGCCGTCACCCCACTGACGGCGACGACATCGCCGATGCGCATACCACCACCGTAGACCCTTGACCTTCCAGCGCACTGGAAGGTCTACAGTCCGAGCACAGCAGTGACCAGGAGGTTTCCGATGAGCCAGCGCGAAACCAAGCCCCAGATCGCGGTCCTGACGGTGCCGGACTGCCCGAACGCCCCACTTGCGCGTCAGCGGATCGCCGACGCCCTCGACGGCCGCGACGTACCCGTGGAATGGGTTGAGGTGACCGACGAAGCCGACGCGGCTCAGCGGAAGATGACCGGATCACCCACCATCCTGCTGGACGGTGTCGACCCGTTCGCCACCGCCGCCTCCCAGCCCAGCGTGTCGTGCCGGCTCTACCGCCATCCGGACGGCACCACGGACGGCGCGCCAACCGTGGCGGACCTGCGCCGGGTACTTGCCACCGGCGACCCATCCTCATCGACCAGCACTGACTGATGACCCGTCGAGGGTGCCCGGATCTCCGTCCGCCGCGAGTCCGGGAATACCGGCGTCGTTAGGGTCCAGGCCCGTCGTGTCAGGGATGTCGGTTTCTGATCCGTCGCGTCATCGCTGCATGGCCGTGCGGATGGCGCTGACATCCGGCGCCGGACGGGGCTGCCCGAGGAGTCGCAGCTCACGCTCTCCTGCCCCGTTACACCGAGGCGGACCTTGGTCAGGGTGGCCCGCTGGATCTTGACCGGATGCTGGTGGATCCTTGACGGAACATTGGCAGGCAGGAAGGCCGGGGAGTGGCGGGACGCGCGGTGCGGGTGTGGCAGTCGCTGTTGGCGGCGCATCCCGCTCGTACGGTGGTCATGGGCTTCGCTGCCGTGATCCTGCTGGGGACAGTACTGCTGATGCTGCCCGTCGCCGCCGAGGACGGCCGGAGCGCCGACGCGGTGACGGCGCTGTTCACGTCCACGTCCGCGGTGTGCGTGACAGGACTGGTCGTGGTGGACACCGGCACGTACTGGAGCGGCTTCGGCGAGGGCGTGATCCTCGTGCTGTTCCAGATCGGCGGCTTCGGCATCATGACGATGGCCTCACTGCTGGGGCTGCTGATCTCGGGGAAACTGGGGCTGCGGATGCAGCTGACCGCGCAGGCGGAGACCAAGAGCCTGGACATCGGCGACGTGCGGCGGGTGCTGCTCGGGGTTGCCGGTTGCACGCTCGCGGTGGAACTCGCGGTGGGCGCGGTGCTCGCACTGAGGCTGCGCTTCGGCTACAGCGAATCCATCTGGGATGCCGCGTATCTGGGCTTCTTCCATGCCGTGTCGGCGTTCAACAACGCCGGGTTCGGCCTGCACGCCGACAGTCTCACGAAGTACGCGCAGGATCCGTGGGTGACGCTGCCCATCGCCGCGGCCGTGATTCTCGGCGGAATCGGTTTTCCTGTGCTGTTGGAGTTGCTGCGGCACCGCAACCGGGCCCGCGCCACGGGCCGGCGTCGCTGGTCGCTGCACTTCCGGCTGACGGTGATCACCACCGCCGTGCTGCTGTTCACCGGGACGCTGCTGACATGCGTGCTGGAGTGGACGAACGGCGGCACGCTGGGCCCGTTCGACTGGCACAAGAAGATCCTCGCGGGGTTCTTCCACTCGGCGATGTCCCGTACCGCGGGGTTCAACAGCGTCGACATCGGGGCGATGACGGATGCGACCCTGCTGCTGACCTGCATGCTGATGTTCATCGGCGGCGGCAGCGCGGGCACCGCGGGCGGCATCAAGGTCAGCACCTTCGCGGTGCTGGGTGCGGCGATGTTCGCCGAGGTGCGTGGTGAGCCCACGTCCTCGGTGATGGGCCGCAGGCTCGCCCCGCATGTGCTGCGGCAGGCGCTCACCGTGGCGCTGGCCGGCGTGGGCTTCGTGATGACGGCGACCCTCGCGCTGCTCGCCGTGGTCGACGAGCCCTTTGAGGAGGTGTTGTTCGAGTCGGTCTCGGCCTTCGGCACGGTGGGGCTGTCCACCGGCATCACCGCTGACCTGCCGACCGTCGGCCGGCTGATCGTCATCGTGCTCATGTTCGTCGGCCGGCTCGGCCCGGTCACCCTGGTTTCGGCGCTTGCCCTGCGCGAGCGGAAGCGCCGCTACGAGCTACCCGAGGAGCGACCCGTCATTGGCTAACTTTCTGCACTCGCTGCGCCGACGGCGCCGCAAGCACCTCGCGGGGCACGCTGCTGCCGCCGGTCGCGGTGACCAGCGCGTTGCCGTGATCGGTCTGGGCCGCTTCGGCAGCTCGCTGGCCCATGAGCTGATGCGGCGCGGGTGGGATGTCCTCGGCGTCGACACCGACCCCCACCTCGTCCAGAGGCTGAGCGACGATCTCACCCACACTGCGGTCGCCGACTGCACCGACCCCGAGGTGCTGCGCCAGCTCGGCGTCCACGAGTTCAGCAGCGCAGTGGTCGGTATCGGCACCGACATCGAGGCCAGCATTCTGATCGCCTCCAACCTGCTGGACGTGAACGTGCCCAACATCTGGGCCAAGGCCATCAGCCGCCAGCACGGCCAGATCCTCGAACGCCTCGGCGTGCACCACGTCGTGCTGCCCGAGCACGAGATGGGCGAGCGCGTCGCCCACCTGGTCACCGGCCGGATGCTCGACTTCATCGAGTTCGACGACGACTACGCCCTGGTGAAGACCGTCGCCCCTACCATCTCCACCGGCATGCCACTCGGAGAGAGCCAGGTGCGCAGCAAGTACGGGGTGACGGTCGTCGGCATCAAGCGGCCGGGCGAGGGCTTCACCTACGCCACCGCCGAGACGGTCATAGAGAAAGGGGACGTCATCGTCGTCACCGGCAAGATCCACGATGTGGAGTCCTTCGCCGAACTCAGCTGAGTGCACCGCGAGCCGCCCTGTCACTGCTCGTTGCTCCTTCGCCACCGGTCGCGTATCAGGGAAGCCTTGCGCGTACGGAGTTCGCAGAAGGGCGGTCACCAGGCGCGGAAACTGTCCAGGAGGCGCTGTTATGAGAGCAGCGCAGGGGACGCGGGGAAGGATGATGCGCTCATGGTGGAGTGGCGACCGTTGCGGGCTGCGGTCAGGCCGGTACCCGAGCCTGTCCCTACGCCCTTCGTCTGGGTGGCGGCCTTCATAGGGGCGCTGCTGACGGTGGGGGTGCTCAGCGCAGCGAACGGGCTCGCCGAACCGCTGCACGCCCTGCTGGTGCTGTGCGTCCTGGCGGCTCTGCTGGGAGTGTGCGCCCGCTTCGTCGCGGCGCCGGGCACCGCCGCGGTGTGCTGGCTGTTCCTCAACGGCTTCGCGGTGCCCCCACATGGCGAGCTTGCGTGGCAGGGGTATCCGGACGCGGGACGGCTCGCCTTCCTGATGGTCGCCGCGTTGTTGGGTACGGTGATCGCCCGCCTCGTCAACGCCCGCGGCGCGTACCGGCGGATCACGCCGGGCGGGGACCGCGACGCCGGCTCCTGAGCGGCCGCTGCAGAAGCCCAGAGGGTTCTGCGCCACTCGGTGTGTTTCGTGCAGTACCGACGGCTCCGCCGCAGTTTGATCACCTCGGGCAGGCGTCCGGCTGGTGCGCGTGGGTACTCCGCGAGTAGAACGCCCGCTGGAGCTGCCGCTGCCGATGGAGGTACTGCGGCTCGTCGACATGCTCCGGCCCACCGACGGTGCGCAGAGCGGCGCCCGCGCCGCCTAGGCAAGTCAGGTGATCGTTATGAACCCCTCGATGGACGACCGGCGCATCCTCGCGGAGATGGAGCGACGCCTCGCCCGGGACGACCCCGAGCTGGTCTCGCTGATCGACGCACTGAACCACCAGTTCCCCCACGACCAGGACCAAGCCGACGATCGTCATGACGACGGCGCACGGCACAGCCGGCGCCGGAAGGCGGCCGTGGCGTTCCTCATCATCGCGCTGGCGGGCCTGATCCTCACGGCGATCCTCACCTCGCCCCCTGCCGACGACGACGCCCCTCGACCGCTCAAGAGCCTCGCTGTGGCCGCAGCCGTCCATGCCCGGCGTCGGGACCCGGCACGAGGGACACTGTCAGTAGGGGGACCCACACCGTCCGCAGGAGATGGTGATGAACGGCTCGGTACGGATGGGACGCCTGCTCGGGGTGCCGCTGCGCCTCCACTGGACCGTGCCCCTGCTCGTGGTGCTGTTCGGGTACAGCCTGGGCAGCCACACGCTCCCCGCCGGGGTTCCGGACCAGTCGAACGCCGCCTACACGGTCGCCGGCCTGGCCGGGGCTCTGCTGCTGCTCGGGAGTCTGCTGGCTCATGAGGCCGCGCACGCGATCGCGGCCCGGAGAAAAGGTATCCCGGTCCAGAGCATCACGCTGTGGGCGTTGGGCGGGATGACCGAGATGGGCAAGCCACGCGCGGCCGGGGCGGCCTTCCTGGTGGCTGTGAGCGGGCCGCTCGCCAGCCTGGCCGTCGGTGGGGCTGCGCTCGGTGCCGGCATAGGGCTGGAGGCCGCGTCAGGCTGGGAGGTTCCCGCGGCGGTCCTGGTCTGGCTCGGCTGGGTGAACTGCGTCCTGGCCGTGTTCAATCTGCTGCCGGCCGCACCGCTCGACGGAGGACGCGTCGTGCAGGCACTGATGTGGTGGCGTACCGGAGACCGGGACCGGGCCGAACGGGCGGCCGCACGCAGCGGGCAGGTCCTTGGCATGCTGCTGATCGCCCTCGGTTGGATCTCCGTCCTGTACGGCGTATGGAGCGGCCTGTGGCTGGCGGTCATCGGCTTCTTCGTCCTGATCGTCGCCGGCGCGGAACGTCAGCGCGCCCGGATGGCCCCGGCCCTGCGCGGAGTGCGCGCGTCGGACGCCATGTCGAGTCCCGTGGAGGCGTGCCAGGACTGGCTGACGGTGGAGCGGTGCATCACGGATGTGGCCGTGCGGACCCGCCACTCGGTGCTGCCCCTGATCGACTTCGACGGACGCCCCAGTGGCCTGCTCAACCTGGCGCGGCTCGCGCGGATCCCCGCGCAGCAGCGGGAGACAGTGCGGGTGCGCGATGTGGCGACCCCGCTGCCGAAAGGCGCCACGTGCGCGCCGGACGACCTCCTGGAAGACGTACTCGAAAAGCTCTCCCCGGGCAGCGGCATGCGCATCCTCGTCATCGACGGACAGCGCCTGGTGGGCATCATCACCGCGCATGACATCTCCCGAATCGTCCAGCGCCACGCACTTCGCGGCACGGAGAGCCAGTGAGCGCTCAGGGCTGGGGGAGAATGTCGCAGGCGCGTGCAACGCGGAGCGTCGGCAACCCACGACAACGTCGCTGGGGTGTCGGCAGAGAAGGGCGTGCCTAACGGCGGCTCAGACGGATGTTCCGCGAGCGTCGGCGTATGACTCGGCGCAGCCACCGCAGAGGATGTACCTGAGCGTCGGCGGTCAGGGACGCCGCCTGTCGGGCGGCGAGCGGCGCGTAGGGCACGGAGACGCGGCTGCCGTGGGTTTCCATGACGCAGACGGGGACATCCCCTGTCTCTTCCGACCGGCCGAGTCGGATGGTGAACGGCTGTGGCGGGTCGCCGGGCAGGTCGGCGGCCAGCACCGTGACATCTTTGCGGTGCCTCCGACGAACGGCGACCACTTTGCCGTCGACGAGCAACTCAACGCCGCCCGGTACAGCACCTGTCTGAACCGTGACTGAATGCCCACCCTGGTCGAGGTGAAAGCGGTGGCTGCGGGCCATGAGGACCTCCCGAGCACAGTCACTGCGGTGCACTTCAAGGATATTTACCGGAAGAACAAGAAACCCCCAGGCCGCTGAGACCTGGGGGTTCACTCTGCTCGCTCTGGAGCGCCTGACGAGAATCGAACCCGCGCTCTCAGCTTGGGAAGCGACGGGCGCGTGGGCGATGAGGGGCTCTTGAGCTGCGTGGATGCTGTTTCAGTGGCGTGGCTGCGCGGCGTGGTGCCGACTTCAGGGCTGTCCCACAGAACGACGTAACCACAGGGGGTCTTAAGAAGGGGATGGCAGGTCACTTCCCGGACACTGGTCATGTGGGGAGTCGTGCCTGCGAACCACCGGGCATGCACGCGTATACGGAACCGAGACCGTCCCGCATGCCTCTCCTTGCAACGCCGGAGCTGCCCGGTGTGTCTAGGAACGAGCCTGCGGCCGGCCGCACGGCGCAGGTCGTGGACGTGGCTTCGTCAGCTCGTCGGTCGAGGAGAGGATCCGCCATGCCCGTTCTCAGAGGCACGTCGGTGATGACGGTGATGGTCGGAGTCCTGGTGTTGACCGGATGCCAGGACGCGTCGGGTTCCCACGTCGGCTCGGGTGCCCTCTCCTCCTCTTCGCCTTCCGCGCATGCCTCTGCGATGGCAGGCACCCGTTCGAACGGCCCGGCCACCACCACCCCGACAGCTGCCACCTCCACGCCCTCGCCGTCGCGCACCTCCGCTGCCCCGGCCAAGGCGGTCTCTCCCGCTCCCACCGGAACTCTCACCACCCCCGCAAACGACCACGGCTGCCGGAATCTGACCGTCAGCAACGAAGTGAAGGCCCCCGTGACGAGGGCATACCAGCGCAGCTTTCCCCGCTTCGTCCATGTCCAGCCGGTGCCGCACCAGTTCTTCTACGGCCAGTGCGGCGGCGTCCGCTACGCCGCCACCCGTTTCGAGGCCACCCCCGGTGCCACGCACGAGGAACTCGTGGGCATGCAGGACGAGGGCAGCGCCACCAAGTACTTCCGGGGTACTTCCCGCAGATTCCCGAAGCCCTGGCCGCGGCATGGGGGAACTGCCCGGTCGTGCACTGAACTTCGAACGTCGGCGACTCGGACCGGCGGCGGCGCGGGCCTCGTGGATACGGGAACGATCAGGCGAGCCGGCGCGGTGGCGGGATGCGGTGTCCGGGGGGCCGGCTGATCCAGTTACCGGTGTGGCGGAGCCGGATCCGGTGGCCGAACCGGCTCCGGGCACCGGCCTCGATGTCGCGCCGGCCGAACCGCGCGTCGCCACCGTGCAGGCAAAAGGCATCCAGGACTGCCGGAATCCGGCATGGTTGCCGCCGCTGCGTGGCCCTATCGTCGACCGTGCTGCACGGGGACCCGGCGTCGTACGACCGAAGCAAAGAGAGGGGCGGGCTCGTGCCCGGTAATCCGCTGTACCACTGGAGCTGAGAATGCGAGCCGAAGTCGCGCTCTCATCTGCGGCGACGTAGTCGTTGACCTGCGCTTATGTGATGGGATGAGCCGGCCGAGGCCGGGCAGGTGCCCGACGGCCAAGAACCGCAGCTGCCGTGTCTGTGCTGCCGGCGGTCCGGGAGGTAGCTTGGTGGACAAGGCCCCTGAAGGAGGGCGATTCGATGCCGTGGTTCGTATGGCTGCTCGCCGCCGCGGCACTGGGTGTCGCTGAGTTCTTCACCTTGACACTGTTCTTCGGGTTGCTGGCGGGCGCCGCGTTGGTTGCCGCCGTAGTCGCCGGCGTAGGCATCGGCCTCCTCGGCCAGCTCCTGGCGCTGGGGGCAGCAGCGGCAGCGGGCCTCGCCATCGTCCGTCCTATCGCGCTGCGGCACATGGCACAGCAGCCCCTCATATACGAGGGCAGTGATGCGCTGATCGGCAAGCGGGCCGAGGTCATGCAGGAGGTCACCGCGACTCGCGGCCTGATCAAACTGTCCGGCGAGGAGTGGTCCGCCCGCGCCCTCGACGAAAGCCTCGTGATCCCGGTGGGAGCGCTGGTGGACGTGATGGAGATCGAAGGCGCCACGGCCATCGTCTACCCCCGCGAACTCCTTCCATGAACGGCTGAACACACAGCAACGGAGGCACTGTGGATCCAGTTGTCGTCCTCACTCTCGTGGCGGCCCTTGTTGTCGTCTTCCTCGTGGCCTCCACTGTGCGGATCGTCCCGCAGGCGCGCCGCTACAACATCGAGCGGTTCGGCCGGTATCGCCGGACGCTGCAACCCGGCCTGAACCTGGTCCTGCCGGTGGCGGACCGCATCAACACGAAACTCGACGTGCGAGAGCAGGTCTATTCGTCCGACCCGAGGCCGGTGATCACCGAGGACAACCTCGTGGTGAACATCGACACCGTGCTCTACTACCAGATCACCGACCCTCGGTCGGCGGCCTACGAGGTCGCTGATTACCTGCAGGCGATCGATCAGCTCACTGTGACCACGCTGCGGAACGTCATCGGCAGCATGGACCTGGAGGAGACACTCACCTCCCGTGAGGAGATCAACTCCCGCCTCCGCGCCGTCCTCGACGACGCCACCGGCAAGTGGGGCATCCGGGTCAACCGCGTCGAGATCAAGGCCATCGATCCACCGCACACCATCAAGGAGGCGATGGAGAAGCAGATGCGGGCCGAGCGTGACAAGCGCGCGGCCATCCTGCACGCCGAAGGGGAGCGGCAAGCCAAGATCCTCACAGCGGAAGGTACGAGGCAGAAGGACATCCTGGAGGCGCAGGGCACGCAACAAGCCATGATCTTGCGGGCGGACGGCGAGGCAAAGGCGGTGGAGCTCGTCTTCCAGGCCGTCCATCGCAACAACGCCGACCCGAAGATCTTGGCCTACAAGTACCTGGAGACACTCCCGCACTTGGCGGGCAGCGACAACAACACGTTCTGGGTGATCCCGGGGGAGCTGACCGAGGCAGTTCGGACCGTCACTCGTGCGTTCGGTGATCAGTCGACGGCGGGTGCTCCCCAAACTGCGCAATCTGAGGAAGCATCCAGCGCCGACGCCGACGACACGTCGCAAGAAAGCCGGACTCCGGAGCTCGATGCAGGCTCGACGGTTTCGCTCGACGCTGCGACGGCTGCTGATGAGGCCGAGAAGCAGGCCGCCGCCGCGGTGAGCGACGCAAAGGCGGAGGCCGAGGCTGCGATGTCGCCCCAAGTGCCGCGTCGGGGGCAGACGTCCGGCGATTGAGCCCTCCCGAGACCGGCAAGCCATGGCCGATCTCGTACGCACCGTCCTGGGCTCGCTCCCGGCGGCCCGCGGCGGCGCCCTTCGTAGCCATATTGAGCGTGTGCTTCGGCTCCCAGTACGTCACGGCCGAGTCGGCGCGCGCCGGCTCAGCCTGAGTGTCCGCGCCCTCACGTACAACCCGGCCGGGCTGCAAGGCGGTCAGCTGCCTGGCATGCGGCCGGATGGGGGCGTCTGCGCCCGCTGCCCGAAGCCCAGCGGGACGTCGACTTGCTGCACGCGCGCATTCTGGTCGACTACAGCCGCACCCATCGGCGGCGGGGCTTGATTGCGCTCTGGCTGCTTTTCGCGGCTCTTTGGGCGCTGGGTCTGTCCCTCGTCAGGCGGCCGGCACACGAAGCACAGCCGGATCCTGCGGGCTGGAATCGAGTGGCTCGGAACCACCCCGTACCGAGGAATGGTACGGGGCGGCCCACATGCTGAGCTGTGAGGTCAGACGACCTTGGCGGACTCCCGCTCGTCCTCAGGATCCCCGCCGCCCACGACGGTCTGGGTATTGCGGCTCCGGACGAAGTCCAGGAAGGAGTTGAGCTCGCGCTTGACGACGGGGGCCAGCAGGTAGAGGCCGATGATGTTGAACACGGACAGCAGGAAGAGCGCCGAGTCGGCCAGGCTGATCAGTGTGTCGAGGGAGAGCAGGGAGCCCGCGACGACGAACAGGCTCCAGACGGCCTTGAAGATGATCTCGCTGGTCCGGCTCTTGCCGAAGAGGTACGTCCACGCCTTGAGGCCGTAGTAGCCCCAGGTCAGGATCGTGGAGAAGGCGAACAGCAGCACCGCGACGGTCAGCAGGTTCGGGAACCAGGGCAGTACGGTCTCGAAGGCGTCGGAGGTGATGGTGACGCCGCCGATTTCGTCCGCGTTGCCCTCGCGGGCCTCGGCCCAGCTGGCCGGGTTGGCGATGGCGATGGTCAGCGCGGTCATGGTGCAGATGATGACCGTGTCGATGAACGGCTCCAGCAGGGCGACCAGGCCCTCGCTCGCGGGGTGCTTGGTCTTGACCGCGGAGTGGGCGATCGGGGCGGAGCCGAGGCCGGCCTCGTTGGAGAAGGCGGCGCGCTGGAAGCCGACGATCAGGGCGCCGATCACGCCGCCCGCGACACCGTCGGCCTCGAACGCGCCCTTGATGATGCCCTGGACCGCGTCGGGTACCGCGGTGACGTTCGCCAGGATGACGACCAGGCAGGCCACGATGTACATGCCGGCCATCGCCGGGACCAGCTTGCTGGTGACCGAGGCGATGGAGCGGATACCGCCGAGCAGCACCAGGCCGACCAGCGCGGCGACCACCAGGCCGAAGAGGACGGCACCGGCGGAGGAGGCCATGAAGCCGTCCTCGCCGCCGAAGGTCGAAGCGACCTGCGCGTAGCTCTGGTTTGTCTGGAACAGGTTGCCGCCGAAGAGGCCGAAGAAGAGGATCATGATGGAGGCGAGGACGGCGAGCACCTTGCCGAACTTGGCGCCACCGCTGCCGAAGCGCTCGGCGAGCCCCTTGGGCAGGTAGTGCATGGGACCACCGGAGACGGTGCCGTCCTCGTGTTCCTCGCGGTACTTCACACCGAGGGTGACCTCGACGAACTTGCTCGCCATACCGAGCAGGCCGCACAGGATCATCCAGAAGGTGGCGCCGGGGCCGCCGATGGACACGGCGACGGCGACACCCGCGATATTGCCGAGGCCGACGGTGCCGGAGACGGCGGCGGTCAGCGCCTGGAAGTGGTTGACCTCACCGGGCGAGCCCTCCTCGTCGTACTTGCCGCGCACGACGTCGATGGCGAGCTTGAACTTGCGTACCTGGATCAGCCCGAACCAGGTGGTGAAGATCAGGCCCGCGATCACGAGCCAGGCGACGATGAGCGGAAGCTCGGTGTCGCCGACGGGCACGGCGTAGAAGACGACATCGCCGACATGCTCGGCGACGGGTTCGAAGAAATCGCTGACGGCGTCGTCGATGGATGTCGTGACGGACTCGAGTGACATGTGGTCTACCTCGGTAGAGCGGGGACGTGCTGGCGTGGCGCAGCAGTGGGGGGACAGGTAAAGGGACGGTGCGCACATGGCAAAGGTCGTCCCATGAAGGAATTGGGAAGTCCTATCACGCTCTCTACGCGGCCTCGAGTGACCCAAGTCGCATAAACGGGCCCCTGTGGCACAAATCTCAGGGGCGGCAATGCGATCGTTATCCGGATTTGAGCGTCTGCTGAGGAGCGCAGCCTGAAAACGGTTTGACAGGTCAGCAGAAAAACGTGCGAACGGTCGTGACCATGCGGGGTCCTGGGGTGGGAGACCTCGCCGTACGCTCCAGCGCTCCAATCCCGCGAGCCGCCCTGTGCAAACCGATCCCCTTCAGGAAGAACCTGAGTGTGTTCTGTTGGACGGGATGTGAGGAGCACGGCATCAAAGCCGTGTAAAGGCTGCCGGAACACGGCAATGTGCTGGCACTTGGCCACATGCGAGCATGCGGTCAACCAGCACGAAGGCGTTGAGGAGAGGCGGTGAACGCGGATGGCCTGGTTTCTCGGTCTGGGCATCGCGGGGGTCGTGCTTCTCGTGCTGTCGCTCGTCTTCGACGGCGTCCTTGAGGGACTCTTCGACGGGGTCGACGTGCTGGACGGGGTGTTCGAGGGGTGGCTGTCGCTTCCGGTCGTCGCCGGATTCGTATCCATGCTCGGCTTCTCCGGTGCGATCGCCATGGGCGCCACCGGGCTGGGCGCCGTCGGTGCCACCGTGATCGGCGTGCCGGCCGGAGTCGGCACGGGCTGGCTCGCGTATCGCCTCAGCCGTGCCCTGATGAGCGACCGGTCCGGCGCCGCCCCGCGCGACGCCGACCTGGTCGGTGTTTCGGGCTCCGTAGTCACCGCCATCCCGGCAGGCGGCTACGGCGAGGTACTGGTCCACCTGGCCGGACAACCCGTGAAGCTCGCGGCGAAGAGTTCCGCCCCGGTGGCGCGAGGCGCCGAGATCTGGGTGGAGGAGACCTTGTCGCATACGTCGGTCTCCGTACGCCTGGTGGAACGCTGACCGACCGCGCCGCCGTACACATCCGGCACCGAGCCCGCGGTGCCCTTTCGTCCACATGAACCCATCGATCTGCCGTCCCCTGGGAGGGCTGAGGGGAATTTGTCATGAGCCCAGTTGTCTTCGCTGTGATCGGAGTCGTCGTACTCCTGGTCCTGCTCGGACTTGTCGTGATCACCCGTTACAAGGTGGCCGGGCCCAGCGAGGCGTTCATCGTCACCGGGCGGCGCGGCAAGACATCCACCGACCCGGAGACCGGCCGGATCTTCACGGACAACAGTGGCCAGAAGGTCGTGGTCGGCGGCGGTGTCTTCGTCGTGCCGTTCGTGCAGCAGAAGTTCACCCTCGACCTGTCCTCCCGGCACATTCCGGTCGCGGTGCGGGGCGCCGTCACGCTGCGTGGGGTCAAGGCCCACCTCGAAGGTGTCGCCATCGTCAAGGTCGGCGGCAGCGAGGACTCCATCCGCGCCGCGGCCCAGCGGTTCCTGATGCAGCAGGACGGCATCGTCGGGTTCACCCAGGAAGTGCTCTCCGGCGCGCTGCGCGCCATCGTCGGCCGGATGTCGGTGGAGGACATCATCCGCGACCGGGCCGCGTTCGCCGGGCAGGTCGCCGAGGAGGCCGAGGCCAGCCTGTCCGGGCAGGGCCTCGTGCTCGACGCCTTCCAGATCCAGGACATCTCCACCGAAGGCTCCTACCTGGAGGACCTCGGCCGTCCCGAGGCCGCGCGCGCCAAGCAGGAGGCCGACATCGCCGAGGCGGTGGCCCGGCGTGCCGCCGAGCAGGCGCGGCTGAAGGCCGAGGAGGAGATCGCGATCGCGCAGCGGACGTTCGCGCTCAAGCAGGCCGAGATCAAGGCCGAGACCGACGAGGCTGCCGCGCGCGCCGCTGCTGCGGGTCCGCTGGCGGAAGCCGCCCGGTCGCAGGAGGTCCTGAGCGAGCAGGAGAAGGTCGCCGAACGGCAGGCCGCGCTGACCGACCGCGAGCTGGACAGCAAGGTCCGCAAGCCTGCCGACGCCGCGCGCTACCAGGCTGAGCAGGAGGCCGAGGCCCGCCGGATCGCCCTGGTCAAGCAGGCCGAGGCGGACGCCCAGCGGTCCCGGCTGACCGGTGAGGGCGAGAAGGCGCACCGCGCCGCGCTCGCCGACGCGGTACGCATCGAGGGCGAGGCCGAGGCCGCCGCCATCGGTGCCAAGGGTGCCGCCGAGGCGGAGGCCATGCGGAAGAAGGCCGACGCCTTCGCCCAGTACGGCGACGCGGCCGTGCTGCAGATGCTGGTCGAGGTGCTGCCACAGGTGGTCGCCAAGGCGTCCGAGCCGCTCAGCGCGATCGACAAGATGACGGTGATTTCTACGGACGGCGCCAGCCAGCTGTCGCGCACTGTCGCCGACAATGTCGCCCAGGGCGTCGAACTCCTCAGCTCCACCACCGGAGTCGACCTCGCCGAACTGCTGAAGGGCATCACCCAGCGGGGCAGCGGTTCGCAGCCCGCGACCACGGCACCCGCCGAGGCCAACGGGAAGGTCGAAATCACCGGCTGACCTCAGTACTGATCAGCGGAGCGAGCCCGGGCGGCCCTTGAGCTGCCCGGGCTCATGGTCGCTGGGCGGCTTCCCAGAAGTGGACTGCGAGCGGCGTTTCTGTGGCTCTGGCTGACCGCCCGGCGTAATCGGAGCGGCGCGATCCGTGTCTATCGAGGTCGCTGCGTATGTTTCGCGTCAATGACCTGGCCGACACCCGGAAGACGTACGACGCTGAGCACAGGAACGTTTCCAGTAGATGAGGAGCCCGCCGTGCGCGCTCGTGACCTGGCGGTCGAATACGAAACAGTGAGCGTCGACAGCGACGCCATGGACGCGGCCCGGCTGATGGCCGAGCACAAGCTGCCCGGCCTTCTGGTACTCGACGAGCGGGGTGAGCCGAAGGCGATCCTGCCGGCCTCCCAGATGATCAAGGTGCTGGTGCCCGCCTACGTGATCGAGGACCCCACCCTTGCCGCGGTCGTCGACGAGAAGCACGCCGACCGGCTCTGCCAGGCGTTGGCCGGCCGCCGTGTGGGGGAGTGTCTGTCCAGCAAGGCGGCCCCGCCGCCGGTCGCCGACCCCGACGACACCGCGCTGGAGGTGGCCGCTCTGATGGCGCAGGTGCGCAGCCCGTTGGTCGCGGTGGCGGAGAAGGCGAAAGACGGTACCCATCTGCTGGGTGTGATCACGGCCTCTCACCTGCTGCACGAACTCCTCGGCGCCGCAGGAGCGGTGAGCCCCAAGTAATCGCATCCGAGCGCCGCGGCGAGCAGGGCTATTCCATGCTGGAGGCCCGGAGGATTCCGCGGCACAGCTCGCCGTCGATCCGCCGCCCCAACCGCTCCAGCACCGGTATGCCGGACCGCAGGGTCCCCTGTTCCAGGGATCGGCGTGCACCTTGATCCAGGTGGTGCCACAGCAACGGGTTGGCGATCAGGACGCGTGGATCCAGCACCAGCCGCCCGCCGGACGTGTCCGTGAGAATCACGCGCGGGCTGACACCTTCGGAGATGCGCACCGTCACGAGGCGGTCGGTGCGCACCCGGCGGTGGGTCACGAGCCCGCGTGCGTCGAGTCGGCCGGCAGCCGCACTCACCCGCGGCGGCGTCAGGATGATCAGGAGCAGGACGGCGAGCGCGGCCCACCAACCGGCGCGCACGGCGGTGAGCCGCACGAGCCCCCAGTCGAGTAGCACCAACGCCCCGAAGAGCAGCACGCCGTAGAGCACCGCGCTGCGCAACTCCCGTGTCCAGTAACGGTCATGGACCGTCCGAACGGCATCCGCGCGTGGTGTATCGCCCACCAAGGCGCGCTTCTTGATGTGCCGTCCCATACGAGTCACATTAGGGATGGCACCGGTTTGTGTCTGCGGCTGTGACAGACCCGGTTTCGGGCTGACCGGTCAGCCGACGCCGACCTCGAGTACGGCCACGACGTAGGCGCAGATGGTCCCCACCTGAGCGAGGAACACGAGTGTGATGTGCGGGGCGAGATGCCCGGGCCGCCCGGTCCCGAGGCAGCAACTGGCCGCCCGGCTCACTCGCGGCCGCCGCCGCGTCTGGTCACGTGTTTGGCGTTCGAGAGCCTTGTTCAAGGCGCGCCGCCCGGCGGCGGACGTGACGCCGAGCCGCACCCCGTGGGCGTCGCGGACGACGAGGGTGCGATAGGTGCCGCCGTAGGAGAACGTCGTCAGCAGTCGGACGCTGGTGATGTGGTTCAGGTCGACGGAGCGCATACCGGTGAGGGTCCGTGCGGCCATCGCGGTCGCCGAGTGGCGCGTCGGCGGGCGTTCCTCGCACAGTTCGCCGAACAGCAGCAAGGCGAGAGGGCCAGCCACCAGCCCCAGCGCCATCGCCGCTGGGCGCGCCCCGGTCAGGCCACCGATGGCGAAGGGCAGCGCGAGCAGCACCAGCAGCATGCCCGTACCCGCGCGTGCGCGTCGGAGGGCGGCGACCGCGCCGGGCACCTTGCGAGGCAGCGGCACTGGCCCGGGGGCGCGGCACTTCACTGCTCCCCGTTGCCCGGCGCCGGGCGGGCGGCGTGCCGGGCCGCCGGGTTCGCGATGAGGTGGCGGGGGTCGGTGGAGCGGTTGACCGACGACTCCACGGCCGCGAGCAGGCCGAGGGTGACGGTCAAACCGATGCCCACAGCGGTGGCATCCATGGGAAATCCTTGAAGTCTGCGAAGAGGTGACGCCTCGACAGGGAGGCGAAGCAGCCCGCTCGCTCGCGAGCAGGGCGCGTCAGGAAGAGGCCGGCGGTTGCAGCGCGGGCGGTCGACTCAGCTGCGGGCGTGGCGACTGCCAGGTTCGAACGGAGTGCCGTTCGCCAAGTCCCGTCGCCGCGGCCTGTGTTCGCAGCAGAACAGCCTGCTGAGCGGACCCGCGAGAGCATGTGCCACCGACCAGGCCACGAGCGCGGACAGCACCAGCAGCATGACGCGGGCCAGGGCGGCGCCGAACCCTGCGACGCCGATTCGGTCCAACACGACCGTTCCGGAGAAGCTGACGAGCCAGCCGCTCACCGTGACGACGGAGGCGGCCACGGCGACCGGTGCTCCTCCGAACACCCTGGCCAGCGCCGGGGCGTCGGCATCGAAGTCGCGTACACCGACCCGCCCCAGCAGGACCAGGAACCAGAAGCCGAGCGCGACGACAAGAGCAGAGGTGAAGATGACGGTGGGGTACTGCGCGGCGGCGTCGATGACCTCCAAGATCCCTCACCCTCAAGTCTCGCCGTAGTGTCCGGGCATCCGCGGCCGTTGCCGGGGCCGGGCATCAGGACACACCCGTGTGTGCGCCAAGGTCATTGTGAACTGGCGCTGTTCCTCACCGCATTGCCGCGTTCCGGCACTCTTGACGTCTCGTTGATGCCGGACTGCGATACCCAGGGGCCGACCGAGCCGGCTGTGACCACTCGGCTCATGCGTCATGATCAGTCCCGGTCACGGCGGCGTGCGCTTTGCTGTCGTTGTCCCGTTGGTATCGGCATCGGGGGAGGGAGAAGGGGTGGGCCGACTCGTATACGGCGCCGCAGGAGATGGCCGTCGGACGTTACCCGCTCGGGCAGACGGGGGTCCATCTCGCGGCCAGGGCGGACAGGCGGGCATCGGGGGACGGAGGTGCGCACCATGAGGCGCGTGCCCTCGCTTCCCGACCAGGCCCGGCATCCGGCTCTGCCGGGCCACATGGTGGTGTGCGGCGACGACGCGCTCGCCGAGCGCCTGGCCGCTGAACTGCGGGACTTGTACCGCACGCGGGTCACCGTCGTCGTACCGTCGCTGCCCGGTACCGCCGACACCGGGAACGGTACGGAGGGACGGGCGCGGGCCGCCGCCCTGCTCGCCCGGATGCAGGCGATCGTCAACCGGGCCGCCGACTTGGAGACCCAACAAGGCGTCCGCGTCCTTCAGGCGCCACTCCTCGACGAGGAGACCCTCGCCGAGGCCGGTGTCGCGCGCGCCGATGCCCTCGCCCTCGTCCATGACGACGACGAGACCAACATCCGCGCCGCGCTCGCGGCCCGCCGCCTCAATCCCCGCCTGCGTCTGGTCATCCGGCTCTACGACCGCAAACTCGGCCAGCATCTGGCCGACTTGCTGGATCAGGCCGCCGCGGTCGCCTCACCCGGCCTCGATCCGGCCGCCCTGGACACCTCCACCACCGTGCTCTCGGACGCGGACACCGCGGCCCCCGCCCTGGCGGCGACGGCCGTCGCCGGCACCAGCAAGGTCGTGCAGGCGGACGGTCTGCTGCTGCGGGCCGTCGAGCGCACCCCGCCAGGACGCGGCGAGGTCGCCGACCCCGGTCTGTGCACGCTCGCGCTGCTCTCCGCCACGGCCAACGACCCTGCGGGAGCGGAGGGTTCGGACGCCAGCGGCCAGGAAGGACCGCTGCTGCTGCCGGACGACCGTACCGTCGCCGCTGCAGCCGGCCGTGGCACCGTCGTGCTGGAAACCGTCACGCACGACGGCCCCGAGCGCGTCCCGAGCCGCGGCCTGCCGCTCGGCTCGCTCTTCTCGCGCCGACTGCGCTGGTCCCTGGCCGGGCTCGTGCTGAGCGTCGTCGGCCTGGCGGTGGCGTCGTGGCTGACCACCGGTGATCACCCCCTGCACGCCGCCTACCTCACCCTCCTCGACCTCTTCGCCATCGGCGACCCGGCCCTCGGCGGTCCCACGGCCCGCCAGGTCCTCCAACTCCTGTCCGGCCTGACGGGACTGCTCCTGCTGCCCGTGCTGCTCGCCGCCGTACTGGAAGGACTCGGCACCTTCCGCACCGCCTCCGCCCTGCGCCGCCCGCCGCGCGGCCTGTCCGGCCACGTCGTCCTGCTCGGGCTCGGCAAGGTCGGCACCCGCGTCCTGGCCCGGCTGTGCGAACTCGGCATCCCGGTGGTGTGCGTGGAGGAGGACCCCGAGGCGCGTGGCATCCCGCTGGCGCGCAGACTGCACGTGCCCACGGTGATCGGCGACGTGACCCAGGAGGGCGTGCTGGAGGCCGCGAAGGTCCACCGCGCGCATGCACTGCTGGCCGTGACCAGCAGCGATACCACCAACCTCGAAGCCGCCCTGTACGCCCGATCCGTAGAGCCGGGCCTGCGTGTCTCACTGCGTCTGTACGACGACGCCTTCGCCCTCGCTGTCTACCGCACCCTGCGCGCCGCCCACCCCCGGGCCCTCACCCGCAGCCGCAGCGTGTCCACCCTCGCCGCACCCGCGTTCGCCGGAGCGATGATGGGCCGCCGGATCCTCGGCGCGATCCCCGTCGAGCGCCGAGTCCTCCTCTTCGCCGCGCTCGACGTGGCGGGGCATCCGCAGCTGGAGGGCCGCACGGTCGCCGAGTCGTTCCGCCCCGGTGCATGGCGCGTCCTGGCCATCGACTCCGCCGCCCCCGACGAACGCATGCCCGACCTCGCGGCCTCACCGTCGTACGACGGCACCGAGCACCCCAGCGGTCTCCTCTGGGACCTGCACCCCGGTTACGTCCTGCGACCGCAGGACCGCGTGGTGCTGGCCGCCACCCGCCAGGGCCTGGCCGAACTCCTGGGTGCCGGCTCGGGGACCCGCCGACGTTGACTCCTGTTGCGCCAACGGACGCCTGGACGGCGCCGCGTCACTGTGGAACGTACTGATCGCCGGCAAAAAGCGCTGCCGGCCTGGACCGTGTTCTGTGCGTCGGCTCAGTCCTTGCCGGGTCCCTCGTCGGCTGCGAGGAACAGCACGCCGAACAGTAGAAGCACCGTGCCGGTGAGAACGATCGCGTTCAGCCGTTCACCGAAGACCGCGATGCCGATGACCGCAGCGGTGAGCGGCTCCACCAGGGCAACTACGGAGGCCGTTGTCGCCCGTACGACGCCAAGGCCGGTGAAGAAGAGCGTGTATGCCAGCGCCGTCGGTGCCGCCCCCAAGTAGATGATCAGCCCCAGGGTCCATGCCGCACGTTCCATGTCGGGCAGCAGACCTTCCAGCAGAGCCATCGGCAGAAGGCAGACAGCGCCCACCGCGAAGCCGGTCACCGTCGACTCGAACGCCCCACCAGTGTTCTTGCGGCCGGAAGCGCGCCCCAGCAGGGTCACGCCCGCGTAGCCGACGGCGGAGAGCAGCGCGTATCCGATGCCCAGGACGGGGTCCGGGCCGGTGTTCCCATTGGCGCCCCCCATCAGCAGCACGAGGCCGACGACGCCGCTCGCCACGGCGGCCGTTCCGGCGGCGCCGGTGTGCTCGCCCAACACGAACCGGGCTCCGACCGAGACCAGCACAGGCCCCGAGCCGAGGGTCACGACCGTGGCCACGGTCAGCCCTGCCTGCTGCACGGAGGCGAAGTAGGTGGTCTGGTACACGGCCAGCCCGAAACCTGTGATCAGGGCCCGTCGCCTGTTTGCCGCGAACGTTTCGCGCAGCGAGACCGCCGTCTCCGGCCGCCTGGACCGCCGGGCCAGGCGAGCTGCCAGGAGCAGCCCAAGTCCGGTCAGGAACCGCCAGAAGGAGACGGAGATCGGGCCGATTCCGCCGGCGTCGTAGAGTCCGGCGGCCACGGCACCACCAGTGCCCCACGCTGTGGCCGCGATCGCGACGTAGAGAACACCCTGCCGGACGGACAGGGCAGAAGAGGACTGCAACTGAGATCTCCTCGATTGATTGCCATCACGTTGTCTTCGTGGGCAACCCGCACAGCCACCCCGGCAACCCCGGGATGGCTCTGCATGACCGCCCGCCTTAAGCGGCGGGCGGCGGAGGCGTCAGAAACAGCTGCATGTGATCACGCTACCCGGCAAGGGGCACGCGTCCCCATGCGCGAGAGCTGTCGGCAGGTGACGTTGCAGAACCCGTGCTCGGGAGGCGCAGCCGAATCGCGTTACCGTGACATGCCTGTTTTGTCCTGATCATCAGCACTGCCGTTGCAGTCGTGCCCCGTGCAGCACTTGTCGGTGTGGTGCGCATCGAGCGGCTGCCAGAGGAGGGGCCCGTGGCTTGCGAAAGTATCTCCCGCGGGAGGCCGGGTACGGGTGCCGTGCACGGCAGGGGGGCGGTCCTGTGACGTTGCAGGACCTCTATCTGACCCTGCTCGTCGGCGGCACCGTTCTGCTCGCCAGCATCGCCGCCGCCCGCACAGCCCATCGCGTCGGCCTGCCCAGCCTGCTGCTGTTCCTGGCCGTCGGTGTCATCGTCGGCGAGGACGTGATCGGCCTCCACTTCGATGACGCCCAGCTGGCGCAGGCCCTGGGCACGGCGGCCCTGGCCGTCATCCTGGTCGAGGGTGGTCTGACCTCGGACTGGGCCGACGTACGGCGCCTGCTGCTGCCGGCTGGTGTGCTGGCCACCGTGGGGGTGGCCGTCTCCGTACTGGTCACCGCGTCCGGCGCGCACTGGTTGCTGGGCATGAACTGGCACCTGTCGCTGCTGCTGGGCGCGATCGTGTCGTCGACCGATGCCGCCGCGGTGTTCGCCGTGCTGAGGTCGCTGCCGTTGCCGCAGAAGGTCGCCGGATTGCTGGAGGCCGAGTCCGGCCTGAACGACGCGCCGGCCGTCATCCTGGTGCTGGTCCTGAGTACGGCCGACGTGCCCGGTCCGGCACACATCGCCGGGCAAGTCGTCTACGAGCTGGTTGTCGGCGGTGTGCTCGGGCTGGCGATCGGGCGCCTGGGTGCCGCCGCCCTGCGACATATCGCGCTGCCCGCCACCGGCCTGTACCCGCTGGCCATCGTCGGTTTCGGCATCGTGGCTTTCGCTGCCGCCGGAGCCGCGCACGCCAGCGGCTACCTCGCCGCCTATCTGGCCGGACTCGTACTGGGCAACGCCCAGTTGCCGCACCGTGCCGCCACCCGTTCCTTTGCCGAAGGCGTTGGCTGGCTCGCCCAGATCGGCCTGTTCGTCATGCTCGGCCTGCTGGTGGACCCCAGCGAACTGCCCGCCGCGATCGGCCCGGCCGTAGCCGTCGGCCTGGTCCTGCTGCTGGCCGCCCGGCCCCTGTCCGTTCTGGCCTGTTTGCTGCCCTTCCGCGTCCCCTGGCGCGCGCAGGGCTTCATCTCCTGGGCGGGACTACGCGGCGCCGTACCGATCGTGCTGGCCACCTTCCCCATTGTCGAAGGTCTCAGCGGCGCCCGGGACCTGCTGAACATCGTGTTCGTCCTGGTCGTCATCTTCACCGTCGTCCAAGGCCCCAGCTTGCCCGCCGCCGCCCGGTTGCTGCGCCTGACCAGGCCGGGCGCTCTGCGTGAGATCCAGGTGGAGACCGCCCCACTGGACGTGCTGGACGCCGACCTGCTCACCGTGAGCATTCCCGCCGGATCACGCCTGCACGGCGTCGCCATCTTCGAACTGCGCCTGCCGCCGCCGACTGCGGTCACTCTCATCGTCCGCGATGGCGCCACCACTGTCCCCGGCCACGACACCGTGCTGCGCGCGGGCGACGAACTCCTCCTGATCACCACTCCCAAGGTGCGGCAGGCCGCCGAACGCCGGCTGCGCGCAGTCGGCCGGCGGGGCAAGCTCGCCCGCTGGCTCGGCGAGCACGGCGACCCGGAGTCCAGCCAACAGACGGGTTCCTGACGACCGGGTACACCAAGGAGAACGCCCGGAAACCGGCAACCAAACCGAGCCCGTCACTCCCCCGCTGGACCAACAGGCAGAATCTGACGACCACGACGAGCGCGGGAAGTCGACGGCGGCGTCGGCGATCTCCGGGACCTGCCTCACACGATCCGTCGGCGGCCGGGGGAGGACTGGCGCCGGATTTCCGTGGTCCGGCACCGGACTCGCCACTGCTCCTGTCAAGAGCTGCTTGGCAACGAAACCGCCCATTCTGGGTTGCCCGACACCGGCAATCTTGACGCGCTATTTATGCCGGGCTCTCTCACTGGCCCGGGGGTCTGCCACTCTTGTCCGGCGTGCGTGAGGAAGACGCCAGCAGTACGTCAAGAACAGAGGAGGCCGGGTGACCGGGCGTGAGGTACCCGACGAGTATCTGGAGGGGTATACCCAGATACTGACCGAGGCGTGCGTGACAGGCCGCCGCCTCACGCGGGACGAGCTGGAGTCCCTGCGCACCCGGGGAGAGCGCGCCGCCGAAGCCGGCCTCGGGCTGCGGGCCCTCGTCCGCCGGCATCTGTCCGTGACCCGGGAGAGCCGGCCCACTCTCTCCGCCACGGAAGCCGATCGCGTGTTGGCCGTCGTCGAGCAGGCGATCGACGCCTTCGCCGAAGGCCATGAACGGGCACAGAGGCTCGCCGTACGGCAGGAGGAAGGCGTGCGGCGGGAGTTCATCGACGATCTGCTCTACGGACGCAGCGACCTCGGGCGCCTGGCCGAGCGAGCCGAACGCTTCGGGCTGCTTCTCTCCCGAGCCCATGCGGTCGCCGTCGCACAGGGCAGCAAGCCGGTGGAGGACATGCATCCGGCGACCCGGCAGGTGGAGAGCGCTGTGATCAGCAGATTCGGTGAGCGGCGCATCCTGCTCACCACCAAGGACGGGCGGCTGGTCTGTATCGCCCCAGGAGAACAGGACGAGGTCCTGGCGTTCTTCGCCAAACAGGCGCACGCCGCCACCGATGGAGGCAAGGTCGCCATCGGACGCCCACACCCGGGCGCCGGTGGAGTTGTCCACTCCTACGAAGAGGCCCTCAACGCCCTCGATCTGGCTGACCGGCTGCACATTGACGAGCCGGTGCTGCGCGCCGCCGACCTCCTCGTCTACCCGGTGCTGACCCGCGACCGGCAGGCCATGGCCGATCTTGTGCGCAACACGCTGGGCCCACTGCAGTCCGCGCGCGGCGGCGCCCGGCCGCTCGTCGACACACTCACCGCATATTTCGACTCGGGGTGTGTCGCGGCCGAGGCAGCTCGTCGCCTGAGCCTGAGCGTGCGCGCCTTCACCTACCGCCTGGAGCGCATCCACAAGCTCACCGGTGCCAACCCGGCCGACTCCGTCCACCGTTACACCCTGCAGACCGCGGTGATCGGCGCCCGGCTCCTGGGCTGGCCGGACAACGACGTGTGACTGGCGGCCTGCCTTGCGTCGCTTGCCATCCTGTGGTGACTCCGCCGGCACGAGCGCCTGGAGCGGAGCGTGGCGCGGGAGTTGGAGGGCGAGAAGTTCGTCACGGCGATCCTCGCCGAGATCGGCACCCGCCACGAGGCCGTGTTCCTCAACTACGGCCATCCGGCCCCGATGGTCGTACGCAAGGAAGGCGCCGTCGATTTCCCGCAGCCGCCCGCCTACGCGCTTCCGCTGGGGCTGGGTGCACACGGGAGCGAGGGTCCGAAGCCGTATCGGGTGGACTTCGCCCCCGGCGAGCAGCTCCTGCTGTACACCGACGGGGTCACCGAGGCCCGGGACCAGGACGGCCGCTTCTATCCGGTCGGCGAGCGGGCGCACCTGCTGAAGGATCCCGACGCGCACCGGGCCCTGGATGCCCTGCGCGCGGATCTCGCCCAGCATGCCGGTGGGCCGCCCCATGACGACGCCGCGATGCTCCTGCTGCGCTATCACGGTCATGAGGAAGGAAAATCTGTTCCCATCGCCTGAGTGAGCAGGGACTTCGGCACGGTACAAAGGACGTATGCCGGAGCGTGAGACCCCAGCGGGGGCGATGGACGATGTTGACGTGGTGACCCGTGCGGTGCTGACCGCGTCGCGACTGCTGGTGGCGGTCTCCGCCCGTTCGCTCGCCGAGGTCGAGGAACGCGTGACGCTCCCGCAGTTCAGAATGCTGGTGGTGCTGTCCACGCGCGGGGCCACCAAGCTGGTCACGCTCGCCGACCTGCTCCAGGTGGCGCCGTCCACGGCGATGCGGATGGTCGACCGGCTGATCGCGGCCGGCCTCGCCGACCGGCAGGCCAATCCGGATAACCGCCGCGAGACCCTGCTGCAGCTCACCGAGGAAGGCCGGCGCACGGTCGAGGACGTCACCGCCCGGCGCCGCGCCGAGATCGCCGCGATTGTCGAACGGCTCACGCCGACACAGCGGCTGGCGCTCATGGAGGCCCTTGCCGCCTTCAACGAGGCGGGGGGAGAGCCCCTGGCGCCGGCGCTCGATGACGCGGAGCCGCACCCGCTGGGCTGGGCGATGGACGTTCCGGCGGCCCGCGACGCCTGATCCGCCTGGCGTCACCGTCGGATTTGGGCTGCTGTTCTCCGCCCTGCGTTTTGCATAATGCAAGCGAATCGTGCGGACCGGCAGTCTGCTGCCCATGCAGGAACGGCACCTGATGGCGCATCTGCGGAGCGCGGTGTAGGGGCCCGTCGAGTGGGAGCGGGAGCGATCAGCGGGGTCGCGGTCGCCGGTGCCTGGTACGGGATTCCCGGGCTGGCGGACGGCGAGGGCGGCCTGGCGTGTGCCGCCGTGCTCGCCCTCTGCCTCTGCGTGGTGCGGGCCGGCGGGCGCTGATCGCGATCGTCGCCCTGCTCGGAGCCTGCCTTGCGCTGCAGGCGCTGCAGGCGCCGCAGGCGGCTGTCGGCCTGGTGCTGGCGGAGCGGGGGCGCGTGGAATCCGCCGTGGTGACCTCGGTCGAAGGCGGACCGAGCGCGGTTTCCAGTCGCGGCCGCTACCTCTGCTCGAAGGGGCGCGTGCCGCCGCGCGGCGTGGAGGCCGGAGCGGCCCGTTCGGCCCCTCTGCGCGGCCTGGGCGGCTGGGTCGCCGCGCTCGTCATCGTGTGCGTGATCGCGGTCGTACGCTCCTACCGGATCTTCCACACTGCCTCCGACCCTCCTGTCGTCCCGTCCTCCGCGGCTGGACCGTGAGAGGGTGCCGCCGCCTCGCCATTCACTCGACGGTCGGGCTGGGCGTGGGTGTCGGGGAGCTGGTGTTGACGTCCAGGTCCGGGCGCGGGGTGAGGGCGACCAAGGGGGCACCGGGCTGAGGCGCGGGCGGGGTCAGCTGGTCCTTGGGGAGCTTGGGCGGGCTCGTTTGCTGGAAGTTGACCTGCTCGTAGTTGACCATGCCGGTGTTCTCCAGGACCGTGATGTGGTCCAGAACCGTGTCGTTGGCGAGGTCGGCCAGCTGGCGGACCAGGACGTTCTCGGTGCTGGCGCGGATCTTGGCGATGGCGGGGAAGATCTGGCCGTGGGTGACGCGCATGATGCTGACGGCGGTGGAGTCGAACTCCTGGCCGCTCTTGGAGTCCACGGTCGCCACGAACTGCTGTTGCTGAGGGCTGGCCTGGTTGGGCAGGGTGATGTTCAGCTCCGGTGCGATCTTCCGGCACATCTCATCGAGCCCGGCGTGGCCGACGATCAGGTGCTCGCCGGCCTCCTTCATCTCCTTCGTGGTGCCCCGCTCCATCGCCATCTCTCCCAAGGGGTACTCCCACAGGCCGGCAGAGCGGACCTTGACGACGAAGTCACGGTCGGCTTCGGTCAGCGGGCCGTACTGGGTGTTGGCGATGATGCGGGACGTGTTGGTCGCCGCGTTCTCGATGCCGAGCATGGCGGGGTAGGCGAGGGCTGCGAGGGTCAGACCCATCGCGCCGAACACGAAGACCGTCCCGGCCTTATTGCGGGAGATCGGCATGGAGCCTCCTGACGTGAGCGAGCTGTGTGTCAGGGAGTACGTGTGCGCAGGGCCGAACCATCATTGCACTAGGTAAATTTTGCACTGGGGAGCGTGATGCGCATCACAAGCCGGTGCCCTTCGGGTTCAGTGGCCGCGGTGAGCACGCCGTCTCACGCGAACACGTGGATCCAGACGGCGCGGGACGGAACACCTCGCTCGTCGACGGCGACGGCCATGTACCAGCCGGGTGGAACGAGGGAGGCGTCGTCAGGCACGCGGACGGTGAGCGTGCCGCCTGCGCGCCGGGTGATGTCCAGGGCGACCGACCGCTGGTCGAAGTCCGTGACATGGGTGGCGGATCCGGGGCGGATGAGTCGCACGCGGCTGATGCCGGCCGGGTCGGTGGTGTGCAGGACGACCTCGCCGCCGTGGTCGACGTCGGTCCGGCCGCCGAGGGTCAGGTCCGGGCGGCGGCCGCCCTGGTGCAGGTAGGGCGGGGCGAAGACTTCGACACGCTGCTCGAAGTGGCCGGGGCGGGAGTCGGCCTTGTCGGCGAAGAGGGGGTCGGAGCCGAAGACGGCGACACGGCCGTCGGGCAGCAGCAGGGCCTCGGCGTGGTAATTGCGGCCGACGGTGGGATCGGCGGCGGGCGTGAAGGTGTTCTTGGCCGGGTCGTAGATCTGGGCCTTGCGGATGTCGCTGGCGCCCTTGCCGCGGTAGTCGTGGCTGCCGCCGGTGGTGAACACCGTGTCGTCCGGCAGGATCACGCTGTTCAGGTAGCGGGTGTTCTCCGGCAGGCGAGGACCGGTCGTGAAGGCGGAGTGCTCGGCGTCGAGGTCGACGATCGCGGTGCGGGAGGTGGCCGCACGGGACTCGCCGACTCCTCCGCCGCCGAGCACCATGACCTTCTTGTTCTGCGCGGGCGGCAGCAGGACCGAGGAGGAGGTCTCCAGGACGTCCGGATCCTTCAGGCCGGGGACGGGGGTGAAGGTGTTGGTCCTGAGGTCCCACAGGCCGGGGGTTCGGCCCTTGTCGGCGGGCCCGTATCCGGCGTTGGAGCCGGAGTAGAAGATCTTCTGCTTGCCGGTCAGGAAGAAGGACGGGTAGGTGGGGAAGTAGCGGGTCGGTGCCGGGGACCAGGTCTGTGTCCTCGGGTCGTAGATCTCGTTCTTGCCCGGCACGATCTGCCCGATGTCGTCCAGGCCGGAGACGGCGAGGACGCGTCCGTCGGACAGGGTGGTGAGGGTCGGGTACCAGCGGGCCTCGCTCATGGAACCGACCCTGGTGTACTTCTCGGTGACCGGGTCGAACTCGTAGGCGTCCTTGATGCCTTGGAAGTCCTTCTTGTCGAGGCCGAGCTTGTTGGCGATGCCGTAGAGGTTGTCGGCGTCCTTGCCCTTCAAGCCGACGATGGCGTACTGCTCGGTGGTGTTGGTGATACCCAGCGGGCCCTCCTCCACCGCCTCGACGAACACGCGGGCCTCGCTCGCGGTGACCTTCACGGGGCCGATCCGCCCGGTGGTCGTCTTCTTCGCGGCGGGCACGCGCACACTGAACTGGGAGCGGTACTCCACGCCGGAGGGCGAGCGAAAGAGGGTGCCCTTGGGGAAGGTGCGGTCGCGGTCCGGGTCCTCGTTCTTGACCAGCATGGCGCCGCCGGCTCGTTTCACGTCGCCCTTCAGGACCTCGTAGCGGGCGGTGCCCCCGGCTACGAGGATCTTGCCGTCGGGGAGCTGGGCGTGGCCGCCGCAGAACAGGTCGGCCGGGGTGTCGATCTTCTTGAAGGTGTCCGTGGCCGGGTCCCACAAGGTGCTCTTGAAGGCTCCGCCCTCGAACAGCTTCACGCTGTTGCCGGATCCGGCGATCAGCAGCACCTTGCCGGTGTGCAGCAGGATCGCGTGGATCGAGTTGAGCTGGTACTTCTGCGGTAGGGAGGCGAGTGCCCAGTGGCCGTACTTCGCTTGGTACTCGGGCTGGTTGATCTCGTAGCGGTGGTAGGCGTGCTGGGCGAAGCCCGCCACGGCTGGGGCGTTGAGGGCCGCGAGGGCGACCACGGCTGCGACACCGAACAGGGTCTTGCGGGTGGTCGGACGCGAGGGACGCTGGGCCATCGGGTGCCTCCGCGGTGGGCGGGTCGGTCCTGGATGCACCGAGGACTACCCTCTGCGGCCGGGGACGCATGGCGGGACACTCGCTTGCACTATGCAAAATGCCCCGATCCGCGCAATGTGCGAGATGGCCGCCCGCGTGAGGGGACGTGTCCGGGGTCGGCTTGTGCCTTGAGTGATCCGGCGCGGACCAGCGAGGCGGTCAGGGGTCAGGCGGTGAAGAAGCCAGCGATGTTGGTGAGTTGTGTCAGCAGCCAGTAGGAAGCCGTCTTCTTCGGTGAGTCCGGGAGGTAGACGGCCTCCTGGCCACGAGCACGGTCGCTCGCACCAGCCACTTGCCCGTGATGGCGATGGCTGAGTGTCGTAGAACTACCCATGTCCGCTGTTGTGCCCTGGAAGCGATCGTGGGTGGGATGACCACGTGGGGAGAGCATCGGCACATGACGGACGCGTCCATGACGAGGCGTACACGAGCCGCAGGGCCGGGGCTACGCCATTGATCGAATGGCGGGGCGGAGGAGCCGATGCCTGGCCGTAGCCGTGCCTCGGCGCTTGCGCTGCACGCGTGCCGCGGCGATACCCGCCGGAATGGTGCCCTGCCCTGTCCGCCGCCCCGATGTGAGGCGTCCCCTTCCCATGCACGGCGACGTCGGCAGAGCCTCGGATTCTCCGCCTGTCTCGACGGCGCACAGCGCACGCTCCCAGTCAGCTGCCCCCCGTACTCCCTCGGTGTGACTCGTCGAACGATCTGGCCTGACCCTTCTTGTCGGCCAGATGGCGGGGACGCCCCGGTGCTGACAGGGCAGGGGCCCTTGTGCCCGTCCACTGTGGGATGGCGTGAGGCCCTCGGTGTGTCCGGCGTGCAGTTCGTCATCGCCCGCATGTGCGGCTTCACGAGTCGGACCCGGTTGGGGCGCTCGGCACCGTCGAGCGGTGCTCCTGCTCGCGGCACGTGTCGACAGCGGCGATCGATGATCTGGCTGCGTTTAGGAGGCTTCTTCGGGGGAACTCCGCGCGGCACCGGGCGACATCTGCCGCGACAGCGAAGAGGTTGGCGACGGAGGATGGCCAATGCCGGTGCTCCAGCCTCTCGTCGGCAGCGTCCTTGGGCGAAAGGTCCGTCCATGAACTGCTATGAATGCGTCCAACAGGGCCGTAGTGAGGTCGCCGTTGCCGTCTGTTACGTGTGCGGTGCGGCCGTCTGCGTTGAACACGTCCGTGTGGAGAGCAAGTTGCTTCGCGGGCCTGCCAGTCCGGGCAAGGTGATCCACGACTGGCCCGCCCGACAGCTGACCTGCCCGGCGTGCCGAGCGGCGGAGGAGTCGCCGTGACGAGGCCGATCTGTTCGGGCCGCTCCGGACAGAGCAGGATGTGTGTCGCGATCTCCCGTGAACAGGTTCGTCCCGTGGAACACCGGGCGCAGAGAGAACCAGCTGGTGCGTCCGAAGCGCCCTGACAGCAGGGCATGGGGAGCGTACGCCAGGACCGAACCCCGGCGGTGTGGGGATTACGCATCGTCCGCAGCTGTCACGGTAGTGTCCGGCCGATTTCGGGGTGCGCCGTCCCGCTGGCACGGAGGTGCAGGACATCGCCTATGAAAGAGCCTGCCAGGGTGCCCGGCATCGCCAGCTCCTGCCAGTCGGCCGCCCGACCTCCCAAGCAAGCCCCGCAGCCGTGACCGACTCGTCACTGGACCCGGGTCCAGCGGGGTAACCAGCGATTCAGCACCCGTTGCCACCATCGCTGGAGCGATCCCATCAGGTGGCAGCACAACGGGCTGTCGTGGGGCAGAGCGACAGTGGTCTCGTGGGTCATCGCCAGGAAGAAGGCCCGCCCGTCCCGGGTCTGCAATGTTGTGCTCCACCGATAGCCGGGGCGAAGGGCGAGCAGGGAATCAACGAGCTCGCGTCCCAGGCCCTGTCGTTGCCAGGCGTTGCACACCCAGATGTCCAGGATCCGGCCTGTACGGCACGTCGGGCACGCGCGGAAGCGCAGCCGCCCAATGACGCGACCATCGTCGTGGAGCAGGACAATCTCAGACGGACCCACCCGGATCACCTCTCCCAGAGGAGGCACGCTCAGGCGCTGCCGCTAGTTCAATGACGTCCACCGTTCCGGTTCTCCGCCTCGTCCGCTTCCGGCCTGGTGGACAGGTGGACGAGGTGGGCGACGAGTGCCCCGGCCAGCACGGCCCACGCCACGGAAGCGATCCCGGCTGCCCGCCACCCGCCGACGCAGAGAAGCACCGCCACGGTGGCTCCCGCAGTCATCGGCCGACGGTGGGCAACGAAGCACCACTGTCGGCGTGCGCTTCCCGGGTGGCGCATCTCCACCAGCGCGGTTCGGATCACCAGCATGGCGACGACGGTCACGGGTGCCACCAGCGATGTGTCCATGCGTAGACCTCTTTCCGGACCAGACGACCATTCAGGCGAGTGCGAAGTAGCGCAGCCACACATAGCCGAGGGCGATGGTCACGGTGACGAAGGTGACGATCAGGCCGTACTTGGTGAACTGCCAGAAGGAGATGGGCTGGCGGTTGCGTTCGGCGATGCCGAGCACGACGACGTTGGCGCTGGCGCCGATGGCAGTTGCGTTGCCGCCCAGGTCGGCACCGAGGGCGAGGGCCCACCACATGACGTGGTCGCTGCCGCCACCCATGTTCTGGACGAGATCGCTGGTGATGGGGGCCATGGTGGCGACGTACGGAATGTTGTCGACGATGCCGGAGAGGACGGCGGAGGCGCTCAGCAGGGTCATGGAGCCGCCGAGTTCGTTGTCGCCGATCGCGTCGGCCAGGTTCTTGGAGATCTCGCCGATCACGCCGGTCTCGATCAGGCCACCGATCATGATGAACAGCCCGGCGAAGAAGGCCAGGGTGGGCCACTCCACCTCTTTCAGCACGTCACCGGTCTCCGCCGACGAGATGGCGATGAGCAGTCCGGCGCCGAGCAGGGCGACGACACTCGGCTCGTAGTGCAGCACCGGATGCAGGACGAAGCCCGCCACCACCAGCGCGAGCACGATCAGGCCCTGCACGAGGAGCCGGGGGTCACGGATGGCCTCCCGTTCCTCCAGCTCCATGATCTCGGCGGCGCGGTCCTCGTCGTAGATGAAGGACTTGCGGAACATCACGCGGCACATCAGGACGAAGACGACGACCAGGAGCGCCGAGATCGGGGCGAGGTGGACCAGGAAGTCGTTGAACGTGAGGCCGGCCCGGCTGGCGATGATGATGTTGGGCGGGTCACCGACCAGGGTCGCGGTGCCGCCGATGTTCGAGGCCATCACCTCGGCGATGAGGAAGGGGGTGGCCGGCAGCCCCAGACGCTCGCACACCAGCAGCGTGACGGGTGCGATGAGCAGCACCGTCGTCACGTTGTCCAGCAGCGCCGACGCGACCGCCGTGATGACGACGAGCATGGCCATGACCCGGAAGGGTTTGGCCCGTGCCCGCTTCACGGACCAGATCGCCAGGTACTCGAACATGCCGGTCTTCTTCAGCACGCCGACGATCATCATCATGCCCAGCAGCAGGAAGATGACGTTCCAGTCGACGCCACTGTGCTCGGAGTAGAAGGCCGACTTGTCGTCGGTCGCCCCGATCGCGAGCATGAGGGCCGCGCCGCCCAGCGCCACGGCGACGCGGTGGATCTTCTCACTGATGATCAGGGCGTACGCGCCGACGAAGACGACGACGGCCGCCCAGCTGTGCCAGTCGTTCACGATCCTCCGATGATGTGCTTCAACAGCGCGGTCGCGGTGATCGCGCCGATCAACGTGGCCTTGTCGCCGTTGCGTTCGACGACCGCGACGATCGGGGTTTCCTTGCGGGCCATCAGCGCGGCGATCTGCGAAGGCGGAGCATCCGGGCCGACGACCGCGGGCGTGATACGGCCGCGCGGCAGCCACTCGGTCACCGACCGTCCGGTCATCGCCTCCCTGGCCTCCTCGTCGAAGTGATCGTCGACCACGGTGGTAGGAACCGGCCCTTCCCGCATGTACCAGGGCAGCAGAGCGCCGATCACGCGAGCGGACGGCACGACGGCATACGGATAGTCGTCCCGGTCGAGGACCAGCAATGCGGGCAACTGTTCCCGTACGAGCAGGCGGGCCGCGCCGAGCGCATCGGCGTCGGCGGACACGGCGGGGTAAGAACCGGCCAGATCACGTGCGCGCATCGGCGGGGGCCTCCTTCGGCTGTGCGTCGGTGTCCTCGCGCCCGGACGGGATTCCGGCCAGCTCGTCGACGTCGAACGCGCGGGCGATCGGCACGTCCGTCGAGCTGTGCGCGATGATCGAGAAGGCGATGCACACCGCTATCAGCGTGAACGCCTCTTCCGCCTGCGGGATACCGGACTGCAGCACCAGCAGACCGTAGACCACCGACGCGAAGCCCTTCGGACCGAACCAGGCCGCCACCAGCCTCTCCTTGCGGGACAGGCTCGTACCGATCAGTGACAGCAGCAGGGAAGCCGGCCTGATCAGCACGATCGCCAGGACCACTGCCACGTAGCCGCCGAACGACAGGTCGCCGAAGAGTTGCGGAGTCAGCAGCGCACCGAACACCAGCAGCGCCGCGAACTTCGCCAGCTCCGCCAGCGCCTCGCCCAGCGGCTCGAACGACTCCTTCGCCTCCGCGGACACGTGCACCAGCGCCGCACCTGCCGAGAACGCCGCCAGGTACGGGTTGGCGTGGGTGAGGTGGCAGACCGCGTACAGGATGATCCCGGTCGCCAGTGGCAGCAGCGGTTGCAGCTTCGGCTCGGCGCCCAGGAGGCGGAAGCGCACCAGCGCGTTGACGAGCAGCGGCAGCGCGACGCCGAAGACGAGGCCCAGCAGCAGTTCCAGGACGATCTTCCCGGGGGATGCCTCAGCGCTGTCGGCCGTCGGACCGGCGGCCGCGATCAGGATGAGGACGACCGGTAGGGCGAGCCCGTCGTTGATGCCGCTCTCCACGTTCAGCAACTGCCGCAGCTTCGCCGGGACTTCCCTGCGTCCGACGATCGCCGAGGCGAACACCGGGTCGGTGGGCGCCAGGACGGCTCCGACGAGGAAGGATGTCGTCCAGTCCAGGCCCACCAGGAAGTGCGTGATCAGGGCCATGAAGACGAACGCCAGCGGCATGCCCAGGCCGAGGGCACGGGCGGGGTTCTTCCAGTTGGCCCGCAGCTTGGGCAGCGACACGTGCATGCCGTCGGTGAACAGCACCGCGAACAGTGCCAGATCGGCCGTCACGTGCACGATCTCGCTGTCCGGCGTGATGTGGATCAGCCCGAGGAACCCGTCACTGACCAGGGCTCCGCCGACCAGGAAGAGGAAGGAGGTGGAGAGCACCGTCCGTGCCGCCAGGCCGGACAACAGCACCGCCACCAGCAGTGCGGCACCGAACACCGCTACGAGCACCATGACGGACACCCCGATCGGAAGAGAGATTTATCCCCTGCTCGCCGACCAGGCTTCCCGGCACACCGGAGCGAACCTTACTTGTCCTTGACGCGTTTTTGACAGATCGCTAACAGGCACATTGGGCTGTGTGCCATTGCCGGACCCCGGCAATGGCGATGGCGGGACTGGCTTAGAAGCCCAACAGATGCGGCGACCTGCGTCGATGCTGACCCTCAGGTGTGCCGGGAAGCCTGGTCGGCAGTCGGCCGCCCTCTGCCCTGGAGCCCCGGATGCCAGACCCTTCTACGGCGCGGCAACACTATGGCGTGAGCCGCAGGGCAGCGCGTCGGCCTCATCCTGCCCCTGCTTGCTCTCTGCGTACGCGGAGATCCTGCCGGTCGCATGCTGGACCCTTGCCGAGTCGTCGCTGGCGCATGCGGTTGCCTGGCTACCGCCGAAGTGGCGTAGAGGCACGCGCGGCTGCAGTGGCACCATGGGGACGCGGTCGTTCAGCATGGGCGGGGGAGGGCGACAAGATGACGGTGATCGAGTACATGCTGATCGGCGGGGCGGGCGGGGCGCTGATCGAAGCAGTCGCCTTCTTCAACCGGCTGGGCGAATGGCGCGCGGCTCGGCTGACGCCAACAGGCAACAAGCGCAAGAATCCTCCGAGCTTCCTCAACTTCATCGACCTGCCGCCCGTGGTCGCCATCGCTGTTACGCGACTGGTGCTCGGCGGGGCCGCCGCTACGGCGTTCGGGACCAGCGGCCAGGCAACTGGGGCACTCGGTGCCTTGACGGTTGGGGCCGCGGCACCCGCCCTACTCCAACAGCTGGGTCAGATCCGTCAGATCCGCGAGGCAGTTACTCAGCCGGCGACACAGCAGCCGGGCATGCAGCAGGCGCCCGCGGACACGGCGGCCAATACGATGGAACCGCCGGCCCAGGAGGCCGTTCAAGAGGGTGGGGTCGCATGAGCAGGAGCAGCGGTGGCGATCTGAACTTCGGCCAGAAGGTCGTCGGCGGCCTGATCGGAGCCATCAGCAACACCAATAGTTCCTACGCCGTCCACAACGAGAGTGGTCGTGCTGAGCCCGCAGACCCGGGGGTCGCTGAACTGTTGGCCGGGGTCAGGCAATTGCGTGACGATCTGCAGCGGCTGGTGCAAAGCCCTGAGATCGCTGCCCTTGACGAGGTACTTGCGAGCGTCGAGGAAGAGATCACGGGGACCGGCGACGTCTCGCCGGAGCGGTTGGCCCGGCTGCGGCAGGCACTGCAGGACGCAGGGACGGTGGCAGGACTTCTGGCCTCCGCGGCGTTCGTCGGCCAGGCGCTTGCGGCGCTCCTCGGCAGCTGAGAGGGCTTCCGCTCACCGTTCAGGGCAGCACGCTGCTGACTGCTTCGGCCGCCAGTAGCCTTCGCCTGCCCGAACACACCTCCTCCCGGGTGCCGCATCGGCCGGTATGGCTTCGGACCACCGGATGCGGCAGGCGGTCCAGTTCAAGGCGGAGGCCGTGTGTGATGTGCTGCAGGGTCGGCGACGTCGCGCGGATAGAGCTGAGTGGGAAGCAAGGCGGGTCTCCCGGCCCCTGTGGGAACGCGTGAAGCGGCTGCTCAGAGCCAATCACGCCGCTTGAAGATGATGTACAGACTGGTGCAAACGGCGGCCATCAGGGCGATGGAAAGGGGGTATCCGAACACCCAGTGCAACTCCGGCATGTGCTCGAAGTTCATCCCGTAGACCGTCCCGACCAGCGTCGGAGCGAACAGAATCGCCGCCCAAGAAGAGATCTTCTTGAAGTCGTCTACCAGGTGGCGCTGACCTGGAACGATGTGCCATTCGCTGTCGCTGACCTGCGGCGATGAAGCTTTCAGCGTCTTTCAGGATCGGGCCGCGATATGTAGCCCATTCTCCCCACGCGCTCCCCAGTGCCGCCCGTACTCCCCAAATTCTCCCCAGGGAGCGGCTCGTTGTTGAGTCACGGGGCGGCGCTGCGGTGCCCCTGACGTCGAGAGTCCTGTTCACAGTCCGTTACCAACACCGGACTGCCTTGCTGCAGGCGGATTGCGTGCATGCTTGGGTCGCGTAGTCCACAGACGCATGCCTATGTGAGTTGCTCCGGTGGTTCGGCTGAGCCTGGCGCGGGCTCCGATTGTCAGTGGTGACCCATATCATCCGCTCACCCGTATAGAGCCGGTTCGGAGCGGAGCGGTACGACATGGCACGACGACGTCCGTGGATCATCGAGGACAGCGCGATTGACTCACCGGATCAAGATCGTTTTGATCACCGGTCAGTGAGTCGTGAACTTCTCGATATCGTTCGCGGCTCCACTCAGCCGCTCGCTGTCGGACTGCTCGGGCCGTTCGGCAGTGGCAAGTCCTCCGTCGTGCGTCTCCTCGCAGATGAACTGAGAGGGGACAAGGAGTGGGCGATCCTGCACTTGAGCGCCGAGCGGCACAGTGGCTCAGCCCGGGCAAGGGGATTGCTGTACGGGTTGCTTGACGAAGCTCAGCGGCAGAGGCTCATCACTGTCGGGAAATGGGAATCCGAACGGGCTTGTCTGGACGGCGGGCGGCAGCGCACTGCGTCGCGTCCCACTGCTAATGCCGCCAAGCCAGGGGGCACGCGGTGGTTCACCTACCCCGCAGCCGCTGGTGTGGCGCTGGCGTGGCTTCTCGCCTCCCTGGTCACGATCTGGCTGCTCGGCACAGTTGTGGTGACGGTCGGCCACTTCAGTGGCCTCGGAGCCGGTGTATCGGCCTGGACCTGGTTCGCGGCTCAGGGGGCTGGACCGCTCACAACTGCCTTGTCGGGCGCTGCCGTGGTGGCGTGCGTTCTCGGGACCGCCAAAGACGGCGCGCTGTCAATGTTGAAGAAGCACGAGATCACCCTCACCACACCGCGCCCGGAATCCACAGATGACCTGGAGCAGGTGTTCTCCGGGCTGATTGAAGCCATCGATCGCCGACTGGTCATAGCCATCGATGACATTGACCGCCTGGCAGCAAGTGAAGTGCTCGAAGCCATCACCACCGTGCGCAGCCTGCTGCTCACCGGTACGTACCACAAGTACCCGCCCGTGTTCCTGCTTTCCTGCGACGAGGACATTGTCCGAGAGGCGATTGTCGGCGTGCGTCCGGGACTGGCCCATCGCCCCGTCGAGCGGGACCGTGGCAGTGGACAGCATGTTCCGGCCCGGGCCGCCGAACGCAAGGCGACGGAAGAGGCCGCGCAGGAGTACTTGAACAAGCTGTTCACCGTTCGGCTCGTGCTTCCTGCCCACCATGACGCAGATCTCCGGCAGTACCTTGAGCAGCTCCTCACCCAGCCCGAACCACACCAACTGGTTGCCCGGCTTGGCGGCATCTCGGCTCTGCGTGACGTACTCGAAACGCTGATCCACCCGGATGTCCGTGATCCCCGGCATGCCATCCGCCTGCTTAATGCCTTCTTGGCCGACTACGGCCTCGCGATCCGACGTGAGCAGGACAACGGTGCGTCCGCCTGGATCGCCCGCGGCGAAGTCACCGGCTACCCCATCACCCTGGCCCGGCTGACTGTGTTGCGCCACGATTACCGAGCCCTGTACGACGCCATCCGCGCCGAGCACGACCTGCTCGCGCTCCTGGACGACGCCCTGCTCAATGCGCCCAGCGCGCTCCGCGATCCGCTCCTTGAGGACTACACCATCAAGGCTGAGCAGGAGGACGGATCAGGCGACGACGTCGGTGCCTTGCCCCGTCTCGATACCGAGGCGAACCCCGGATTGAGCTATCTGCGGGCCACGGCCTTCAGGGCGCGGATGGGACGTCCGGCGCACCTGATGCCGCTCCTCACTTTGGGCTCCACTCCGGCCAGTCGTGCGCTGGGCAGTGACCAAGCTGCAGCCGTCCAACGTGAACTGCTTCAGCGTGATGCCGATGCCTTCCGCGACCGCCTCACAGCTATCGACATGCGCGCACGTGTGCTACTTGCCGCGACTCATGCCCTGGGGGCAGCGCGCACCGGCCAGGACCTCGACAACACGATGGCAGCCATCGTGCAGGCTCTCGCATCCACGCCCAGCCTCATAGACCACCTCGACTCCAGCGGCGACCCCGTCGGACGCGCTCTGCTCAACCTGACCGACCGCATCGCCAGCCGACGCACACAGACCCGAGAAGCGGTTGCGGCCCACCACCTCATCGGGATCCTCCGTCTCATGCCCCCGGCTCACCTACCCTCCCTCTACGCCAGTCTCAGCGTTCCTCCCGCACCGGTCCCCGGAGTCACCGCCGAGACAGATCAGCCGGCTTTCACTTGGGCCAGGGCGCTGATCCTCCTCCCTCCCAACGAGCACGCGCAGCAGCTGCGACCCGCCGTGGAGAAGTACTTCCGTATCCTCGCCCGCACCGGTGGGCCCGAGCACCTGAAGGCATGGCTCGTAGAACATGCCGAAGCGCCCGCAGCACAGCGCGCCCTGTGGCCACCAGACGCGTACCAAGCACTCCTCACGATGGCCGGGCGTGTGGCGGACCGCACCACCACAGCCGAGGTCCGCCGTGCCATTGACGAGGCAGCCGACTACCACCATTGGCAGCCGCCAGTTATGCGCGGCGTCCTAGAATGGCTATGTGCAGACTCTGACCCACTGCGCAGGCACGCGGTGGACCTTCTGCGTCAGCGCACGGTTCCCAAAGACGAATGGGGCCGAGCCACCGCCTCTGATGCGGCAACTGACGCCACGCTTGCCACAGAGCTCCTTGGGCACGCGGCCACGTTCCTCATCGATGACGACGATGCCGAGAGCTCCGAGAGGACCCTGGAATTTCTCCACCGCTGGCTACGGATCCTCGGTGACCACACCGCCCCCGACGGACGCCAGGTCAGCACGGTCGTTGCCGAGGCACTCGGCCAAACCGCGCACACATGCCTAGAACTCGCCTCGGCAGCAGCTGGCATTCTGGCCGACCTACAACAGCAGGACGCGGCAACCTGCGCCGTGGCCATCGCAAGCCATCTTGCAGAGACGGCATCCAGCGACGTGTCCGTTGCCGACGCCCTCGCGGAAGCCGTGCTGACGTTCATGCGGGTAAGGACCGACGACCCCACAGCTCAGGATGCCGCTCGCGCATGCCGTACGGCCCTGACGGCTGGCTTCACCAGCGACGACGCCCAAAGCGCTTTCGCACGTCGGCACCTTGCCGCGGTCATGACGACTGACGCGGGCCGCGAAGCGGGCGAAGTACTCGTCGACGAATTCACGCCCCGCCTCGCACAGCAGCATGTTCCCCTCAGTGCAGATCACTTCTCCAGCCTCCGGGTTCTGCTTGGCGACGCGCCTACGAGAGCCGCCCGCCTGGGTCAGGTACTACAACACCTCCACAATCGGATGGGCACGCAGCCAGCTGAGAATGCAGGTTTTGCGGCCCACTACGTAGCGGACCAGACAGTCGGCGTGCAGTGGCTCACATGGATCACCCAGCACTGGGCCGCCATTCCTGACCATGAGCGCTCACTCGCCGTGGCAGCAGCTCACCGTCCAGATCTGGCCCAGAGCAACGGACTTCCCGACCTGCTTGCCCAACACCTCCTGGATACAGGCGAGGCAGGATCGTGGCAGCATGCCGCAGCCCTCTGGAACGCAGTCGACTCGGAACGCCAAGTGGCCCTGCTCGTGGCCGCGAACGGCCGCTGCCCTGCCCTCGCCGATCGAGCGGCTCAGGCATCGACAGACATCCTCATCACAGCACTGAACACATCGACAACCCACGAGCTACCTGCTCTTCTCATCCTCATCTCGACGAGTCCGCAGGCTTCTCAGGCGATCTCGGACTACCTCGACGACGCCATCGCGGCTCGCGAATGGGGCGAAGCAGACGCTGTACGCATCGCTGCCGCTTGCTCTGACCCCGCGCCCCTATGGAAGGTCCTCCTGGCGGCCCTTTCAAAGGGCCAAGGCACGATCGAACGTGTCGGCCCGCTCATCGCCGTGCTACTTACACAAGCCCCCGACGACCCTCCCAACAACCTCGTGGACGAGATTACTCCTGTGCTCCGCGACGCGACGGCCGCCAGTGCCGCAGCACTCGGCTACGCCGTTAGGCCCGCACCTCACATTGCCACGGCACTGCGCCGCACCCTGCACGGACACAGCAAGACTGCCACGGAGAAGGAACGGACAGCTGCCTTTAAGCAGGCCGCAGGACTTCGATGATGGTCGAGCCGACCCCCGCGCAGGCTTCTGCTGCTGGTGGCCTCGCCCTACGGAGCGGACACGAGGCTACCTGGGGGCATCAGGTGGCGACTTGCGTCACTGACTGTCGGTCCGGAACCGCGTGGTGATCGACAGCAGGTTGGCGCTGCGGTCGCAGAGTCCGCGGGACAGTTCCGGGTTGCGTACCTGTTCGGTGGAGGGCGTTGGCTCAGTAGTACTCGCCGGGCTGCCACGTGGTGCCGGGGGTGCCCTGAGCTATCCAGACCAGTTGGCCGGCGGCCTTGTCCGAGCCGATGGTGAAGAGGTTCATGATGATCGGCCCGTGTTAGGCGTATCGCATGAAGCGAGGGGTGTCACTGGCGAACTTGCCTGGATGGGCCGCGCTCGGTGGCTCTGCTGGGGAGGGCCGAGCGGGAACGTCGGCCGGGCTCGCTGGGTGTCGGAGTCCTGATGACACGTGGTCCCCGGTTGGCCAAACCGGGGACCATGTGTCCTCTGGGGGCAGCAGGATTGCCGGAAGTAGGTCACAGCGGACGCCTTCTGCGGATCGGGAGGATGCTCAGGGCCATGACGGTCCCGTCTTCGTGGAAGGAGATCGGGCCGTTCCAGCGCCTGCCTGCGTCCGTGCCGTACCAGTTGGAGCGGAGCTTGTATGCCGTGTGTCGGTACTCTTCGACGCGCCCCTCGCTGATCAAGTCGTACAGTTCCTCGACCATGCCGGAGAACGCCTCGATTCGTACGGTCTCCATGCGGAAGACGTGGTCCGTGCCGACGAACTTGGTGTTGCCGATCATGATGTGTGCGTCGTGGACGCTGGCCGTGGCTGCGAAGGTTGGGACTTCGTAGTGCTGTCGGCCCTGGCCTTTGGTCAGGTACTGGGCTGTTTTGGGTCCTCCGCCGGCGAACGCGGTCAGGCCGGCGCTTCCGGTACGGGCCAGGAGTTGACCGAACCAGCCGAGATCTTTCTCGGACACCTGAAAACCGTCGACGGTCCGTTCCCGTTTCCCTTCGTGCGCCGGTATTCGGATCGCGTTCGGGTAGGGGATGCCGCTCCTTTCCTCCGCCTCAAGATCGGCACTGCGCGGCGCTCCGGGTAGGCGCTCGGGGAGGAGGGCTTCACCGGGTGATTGAAGGGCGTTGACCACGACTCCGCCCTGTCCCATCAGCTCGGTGGAGAGCAGAAGGCACTGGGCTGCGTTCCATGGGCCGATCTGCATGCCCTCAGCGAGCTCTGATCCCCTGGCCAACTGCCGGACTGTGGTGCTGCGGGATCGGCTGGTGCGCTTGCTCGGCTTCTGGTGGTTTCCTCTGCACACCACGAAGGTGACGATCGACGCTTCGCCGGGCTTCCAAGCCTCGATGAGGTAGTCCGGTCGTGGCCGTGAACCCTTCGACCGCTCTGAGCCGCCCAAGGCCCAGCCGGCTCGCAGCACCGTGCTTGTGTCCACGACCGAGACCACGTGGTCCGGGTACTGCCGTTTCACGATGTGCTCTGCCACGGCGAGTCCGAAGCCGACGCCCAACTCCTGGGACTGCATGGCCTTGTACCTGCGCTCGGCAGTCCGGCCCTTGTCCGTGAGCTCCAGGGCTCCGGCCCGGTCGCCGTGAACTGCTTCGCAGTACTTCAGGCTCTGCCAGTGTTCCGCGAGACCTCGTGCCATGCCCTGTCCTGCCAGCACGTATCCCCGCGCCATGGCATGCAGCACCTGCCACGGTGTCAACTCGATGGTCCGACCGCACTCGGCCCGCGCAACGGGCTGCAAGTCGGGCTTTCTGCGCCCTGCTTCCTGGCCCTTCTCACGTCGTTGTTTGTCGATGGCCGCCGATGCATTGTCCGTGTGCTCCACCAGATCCGCCGTCGAACGGACGTGGACGCTCGTGGTGAAGTTGAGTTCCTTGAGGATCTGTCGCGCGGTTCTTGCCATGCGTCCCCCTGCGGTGTCCGCGTGCTCCGGTCGGCCGAGAACGGTAGGTCGGAGCATTGGGGCGCATACAAGTGCGCAAGCTGCACTGAGGGCAGAGAATTGGCCATACGTGAGGTACGCCGTAAGAGCCCAAGATGTGGGCGGTGTACCGGCGCGCAGGTATGGCGAATCGCGATCGACGTCTCGGAGTGTCGGCAACGGCTCAATGTGAGACCACTTTCACCGGATGAATTGTGGCCCTCCTTGGCGGCCTGACTCGTTGAGTCAGGCCGGGAGGATGGGTGATCAGCGTGGAGGACTGGGCGGAGATCCGCC
>NZ_JBFALC010000058.1:0-63068 GCF_040656035.1 Streptomyces sp. NPDC050211 | reverse complement strand
GGCCCCCGCGGCCCGCTTGAGCCGTGTGCCGCGACGAGCGGCATGCACGGTTCTGAGGGGGCCGGAGCCTCGCAAGGGGCTCCGGCTACCCGACCCTGGTACTCAACGAGAGCGGCGAAGCGCTACTGTCTCGCCGCGTCGGCAATGACGAGCCAGAACTCCTCAAGCTAGTCGACGCCGTACTCGCCCTCGGCGACCAGGTGACCTGGGCCGTGGACATGGCCGGCGGTGAACCCGCCCTCTTACTCGCCCTGCTCGTCAACCACGGGCAGGATGTCCTGTACATTCCCGGCCGCGTGGTCAACCGGGCCAGCGATGGCTACCGGGGCGAGGGCAAGACCGACGCCCGCGACGCGCTGGTCATCGCCGACCAGGCCCGCATCCGCCGGGATCTCCAGACTCTGCGGCCCAGTGACGAAGCCACCATAGAGCTCCGGCTGCTGACGAATCGCCGCAGCGACCTCGTCCGCGACCGCACCCGGTCCATCAACCGGCTGCGCTCCGCCCTGACCGGCATGTTTCCCGCGCTGGAACGCGCGCTCGTCCTGACCAGTGCCGGACCGCTCGTCCTGCTGGCCGGCTACCAGACGCCAGCAGCACTCCGGCGCCTCGGTGCCGCGCGGCTCACCCGATGGCTGCGCGCCCGCGGCGTCCGCAGCCCCGAAGGGCTCGCGAAGAAGGCTGTCGAGGCCGCAGAGCGGCAGCACACCGCCGTGCCCGGCGAGACCCTAATCGCCCAGCTCGTCCTGACGCTTGCCGAGGAAGTCCAGGTCCTCAACGAGAAGGTCGCCGAGGTCGACCGGCTCATCGAGGACAGCTTCCGAACCCACGAGCTGGCCGAAATCGTAGCCAGCATGCCCGGCATCGGTCCGCTGCTGGGCGCCGAGTTCCTCGCCGCCATCGGCAACGACCTCGCATACTTCGCCAGCCCGGACCGGTTCGCGGCCTTCGCCGGCCTGGCACCAGCACCGAACGATTCCGGGAAGCGGAACGGCAACCTGCACCGCCCCCGCCACTACCACCGAGGTCTCCAGCGCATCTTCTACATGTCCGCCCTGATGAGCGTCCGCTACGACCCCAACTCTCGGACGTTTTACGACCGCAAGCGCGCCGAGGGTAAACGCCACACCCAGGCCGTGATCGCGCTCGCGCGCCGCAGAGTCAACGTCCTGTGGGCCCTGATCCGGGACGGCCGCCTCTACGAAGTCGCCCCGCCCCGGCTCACCGGCTAGGTTCTGGGCCTTGGCGACCTGCCTGCCGCTGCGGATGGCCGGGCTGGGGCGTGCGTCAGGTAGATGGAGACACCGGACGGCACCGCGGTTCCTGGCCTCGCCGTTCAGCCCAGGTCGGACATGTCGAGTACGAAGCGGTAGCGGACATCGTTGCGCCGGAGACGGTCGAGGGCCTCGTTCACTCGCGCCGAGGGGAGCACCTCGATGTCGGCGGTGATGCCGTGTTGGGCGCAGAAGTCGAGCAGGGCGGCGGTCGCAAGCCTGCCGCCGCTGCCTGCAGAGCTGAGCTTCTTGCGTCCCACGAGCAGGTCGGTGGTCTGTACGGTGATGGATCCGAGGTGCCCGAGGTGGCTGAGCGTCCCGTCCATGGCGACCAGACGCAGGTAGGGGCCGAGGTCGTGCGGGGCGGAGATGGTGTCGATGACGACGTCGAACCGGTCGCGGGCGTCAGCCATCTGTTCCGGGTCCGTGGAGACGATGAGACCGTGGGCGCCGAGACGACGAGCGTCGTTGGCCTTGTCCGGTGAGCGGCTGATGACCGAGGTGTCGGCGCCGAGCGCCACGGCGATCTTGACCGCGAGATGGCCCAAGCCCCCCAGACCCGCCACGGCGACGCGGGTCCCCGACCTCACACCGAGGGCGTGCAGCGGTTCCCAGACGGTGATCCCGGCACAGAGCAGAGGAGCGGCGGCGGCCGGATCCAGACCGGCGGGAAGAGGGTAGGCGAAGCGGTCGCGGACGACGTACTCGCGGGAGTAACCCCCCAAGGTGGTCGATCCGTCGTGCCGGTCGATGCCGTCGTAGGTCAGGGTCGGGAAGGCGTGGCAGAAGTTCTCCTGACCGGCCCGGCACATGGCGCACTCGCCGCACGAATCGACGATGTTGCCCACCGCGACCGGGTCGCCGACGGTGAAGCGGGTGACCGCAGAGCCGGCCTCGGTCACCACGCCCGTGAACTCGTGCCCCGGCACCAGGGGCTTGCCTCCTTCGCCGAACCGGGCGCCGACGGCGTGCACATCGGTGTGGCAGACACCGCAGTAGTCGACCCGGACCGCGAGGTCGTCGGGGCGCAGGTCGCGCCGTTCCAGAGGCGTCCGCCGCAGTGTCGACGACGACCCCTCCACCTGCCAGCCAACGGTGCTCCTCATGACGCCTCCTCTTAGACAGACTGTTCGGTCTATTCACAGTAGGCACATCCGGTCCACGTAGGCAAACCAACTGTTCTGTCTGGTAGCGTCAAGATATGGCCGATCAGCCCCTGACCTCGCGTGGCGCCGCGACGTACCAACGCATCCTCGACGTGGCGACCCGCGAGTTCGCCGAGCACGGGATCGCCGGTGCGCGCGTCGAGCGGATCGTGGCCGCGGCCCGCACGAACAAGGCGCAGCTCTACGCCTACTTCGGCAGCAAGGAAGGGCTCTTCGACGCCATCTTCTTCGGCTCGCTGGAGCGGATCGTGAACGTCGTCCCGATCGACGCCACCGACCTCGCGGACTGGGCCGTACGCCTCTACGACGAGTATCTCCGCCGCCCCGACCTCATCCGACTGGCCACCTGGGCACGCCTGGAGCGACGCCCGGCCGGCCACCTGGTCGACGACCCCGACCGCCTCGACGACCACAAGCTGCGCGCCATCGCCACGGCCCAGGCCGCCGGTCTGGTGCGCCAGGGAGACCCGTTCGACATCATGGCCATGGTGATCGCCATGTCCATGGCGTGGTCACCGGTCAGCAATGTCTACGCGGCGACCGCACAGGAGCCCCCCGCACTGCACGAGCAGCGTCGAACCCTGCTCCGCGAGAGCGTCCGCCGCGCCATGACGGCCGACCAAGTCTAGTTCTGCCCCTCCAGCCAACTGCGTGCCCAGATGAAGGACAACAGCGCAGCGGGAGCCTACGAAGCTTGACTTCTCCATTGGGAAGCCACTCATGCCTGCCCGTTCTCAACCTGCTGCTAGAGGGCGTCTGAAAAGCCTGTCAGCGGGCAAGTTGCCTGGTAGCGGGGCGGTGACGCATTTTCGGGGGCTGGGGTGTGCGGGCTGCGTACCCGCTACTCGACGGATCTTTCCGATCCGGAGTGGGAGATCCTCTGTCCGCTGGTTCCGGCGGTCAAGCCTGGTGGACGACCGGCGAAGCACTCTCGGCGGGAAATTCTCAACGCGCTGTCGTACTGGCTGCGGGCCGGCTGTGCTTGGAGACTGCTGCCGCATGACCTGCCGCCGTGGCAGACGGTTTACCACTACTGGCGGCGCTGGCAACAGGATGGCGTGTGGGAACGGATGTTGACGGTGCTGCGTGAACGCGAGCGGGTGCAGCTCGGCCGGGATCCCACTCCCAGTGCGGCCATTGTGGACAGTCAGAGCGTTCGGGCCAGTGAGCGCGGCGGCCTGCACGGTTACGACGGCGGCAAGAAGGTCAGCGGCATCAAGCGCCACCTGCTCGTCGACACCCGCGGTACCGTCCTGGTCACCTGCGTCAGTCCGGCCAGCGTCGGCGACCGCGACGGAGCTGTAGTCCTGTTCGCACGGGCTACTGATGCCTTTCTCCGCGCTTGCGGCACGTGTGGGCGGACCAGGGCTATCGCGGCGCCGACTTCCACGCTTGGGCACTGGACGCCACCGGCATCACCGTGGAGGTCGTGCAGCGCCGCGACGGTGGATTCCGCTCGACCTGGGCTCGGGTGGGGGCCCCGCCTCCAGCAGTGCCCCAGTTCGCGGTGGTCCCGCGCCGTTGGGTGGTAGAGCGGACGTTCGCCTGGCTGGGACGGTGCCGCCGCCTGTCGAAGGACTACGAGTACCTGCGCGTCTGCTCGGAGAATGCCGTCTACCTCGCCATGGCCATGCTCCTGGTACGCCGCATCGCAAGACCATCCCGCTGACAGGCTTTTCAGACGCCCTCTAGCACCATGCCAAGGGACATCGGAAACGAGAACCTACACGAATTGGCCACACTCGTCAGCCGGTGTAAGTTCCCGTTTCGCGTGTCCCTTTCCCATTGACGATGGCCGGTTGTCGGTGTCCGGCCCAAGGGACAACACGGTGAGGCGTACTTGTCCTGTCGCAATTCAGGCTGTCGGATTCTCACCCGTTCTCGTTCGTACTGGCGGATTCTCATGGCGTCACGTGTTGAGCGGCTGCGTTTGCTTCGTCCTGGGGGCGTGTCGTTGCTCATGGCCTGGCGCTTCTGCCCACCGTGAACGAGCCTTCCGCGAAGGCCACGTTGTTTGAGAACGAGGGCCGCCGGTGTTCTCAATCCAGTTGGCGCCTCCGCAGGTCAGCGAACCGCGACCTGCCAACTCCACCTCGACAGGACAGTACTTCTGTCTGATGGCTCACTCGTCGTGCTGCTGTTCCCGGTCTCGTCCTATGCAGCGGCGCCCTCCCGCTTGATCGCGGAGATGTCGCAGCGACGGGCGTCAGGACCAGCGCGCCGGCAGGGACTGCCAAAGCGGCCCGCAGGAGGCGGGCCTGTTGTCGAAGCAGACTGTCACAAGAGGGTGGGGCCACAGGCGTGGGCAGTGTGAACCGCCCCGACCACGACGCCTTCCCCCAGGAACCGGGACCGCTCCCGATGGTTTGCCCCTACCATCCGCTGCACAGCTTGCTGGTGTGGCGAGGTCGGGATCGGCTGACCGCAGGGAGAGACAGTGATCTTTCGGAAAACCGACCGTGACCGCGGATCGCGCGCAACGCGCCGTTTCGTGCGGGCGACGGAATGCATCAGGAGGGGGCGCCAGGAGAAGGCCATGTCCATCCTCGAGGAGCTGTACGAGGAGCTGGGCCCAAGCCCCGGCGAGGACCCCGTCGCGGCGGACGTGGAGTACATGCTCGCCTTCGGCTACTGGGTGCACGGGGAAGAGGACAAGGCGATGGCCCTCGCGCAGCACGGCTATGAGACCCACGAAGAACCCTTCGGCAAGGGGAGCCGGGCGAGGCTGATCGGAATGTGTCATCTGACACAGGGCCATGTCGACGAGGGGATACGGTTCTTCGAGGAGGCACTGGAGCTCATGGAGGGGGCCGACCCGTTGGCCTCCTCCACCACCGGCCACACCCTTGACCTGGCCGCTCTCTACCGCGACAAGGAGCGATGGGCCGAGGTCGCCACGCTTCTGGAGAAGGTGCTGACGGGCTACCGCGTAGGCAAGATCAGCGCGACGGTTGACAATTACGACGTATTCCAGGTCCGCTGGAGTCTGTCCATCGCGTACTGGCACGAGAAGCGGTTTGAGGACGCGCGCGAACAGCTGGCCAAGTTCCGCGGGTACGAGCCACTGTTCAGTTCTCACCCCTTCCTGCAGCAGTCAGCCGGCCAAGCGGCAGCGATCGTGAACTACATGGACGAGAACCCGGAGGATATCGCCGCGGGGGACGTCTCACTGGAGGACATCGTCGGAGTCGTACGCGACGACTGGCGCTACCAGGGCCTCATGTACAAGGGCTCACTCGGCGGCCGCGGGTGGGGCAGCGCATCCGCCCGCTGAGGGCCCGTCCCAGGACGCCGCGATCGGCGGCGCTGCGTGGCGCCGCCACAGCGAGCGCGAAGTGTGGCCTTCCGGCCGCACGGCGGCCTTGTAGGACGGCGACATGTCGATGGCGACGAAGCGGATACGGCCTCGCCAGTCCAGTTCGGCGGTGGACAGCCAGGCCAGCACGTCGGCGGCAGCCCGCCCCTCGACCTGGCCCAGCAGTCCGCCGCCGTCCGCGGCGTCCATGAAACCGGTGTGCCAGCGATCTCGTGTCGGTCGCCACCGGCCCGATGCCTCGTCTCGTTCCCAGCGCGGCTTGCCGCGGCGGGTCTCTGCCCGACCTGCTCGGTGAACGAGGCCCGCTCGCATGCCGACTCGTCGCACCACCAGCGGCGCTTGTGCCAGACCAGCTCCAGCCCCGCTCGCCGTACCGCAGATCCCGCGGCCGGGTGACCGCGCTGCCGCATACCCGCCGGGCGAACACCCCGCACCCCGGGCAGGGCCGGGCCGCTGTCTCCGCGGTGACCAGATGCACCCGACGGATGCCATCCGCACACCGCTCCACCCCTTCCACGGCCAGCCCGTCGAGGCCGAGCAGCCGCGTCGTATCGTTGACCACGCCCGTGGCTCCCGGATCCGTCTGCCTAGAGAACAGACATGATCACCCGGGGCCGCGGGCGCTCCGCATCCGGGTGCCTCAACTCCCCAGCCAGTCACCGATGGTGACCAGCAGACAAGCCCCACCGCTCAAGTTCGAGGACCCAGATATTCGAGGCACGCGGCTCATGCGCCGGATACCCAGTACGATCCGTGACGCACCGCGGGGGTTGTAGAGCCGTGGGCCGGCCGGCCGGCATCGTGCTCACCTAATTTCAGCCGATCCGGAGCCCGTCGCGCATCGCGGTTGAGATCGTCGGGCAATGGTGCGAGCGGGCCCGCCGAGATCCGAGGCGGACTGCGTGGGAGGGGACCGGGGATGCGGCCGGTGCAGCGAGACGGGCTGGGGCGGATACGGCGCGTGCACCGCGAGCGGCTGCGGTGGGGATTCCCCATGACGGCAGGGGCGGTGATCGCCGTCGCCGTGTGCGTCGGGATGGATGTCCAGGGGGTGTTCGACCGGCACCACTGGACCGCGGCCGCCGTCCCGCTGGTGCCGTTGCTGACGCTGGGCATGGCTGCGGCCTACGTCCTGTTCGCCACGCTGCCCGGCTATCAGCCGCGGCGCTGGGTGGCCGTCTGCGATGGCGGACTGCTGGTGTGGTCGCTGCGAGGGCCGGACAGGGAGGTCATCCCGTGGGAGGCGATCACAGGGCTGGAGGGGTTCACGGGGAGTTATCCGGCGAACGTCACGGACCAGCTGCTGTGGACCGAGGAGGACAGGAAACGGACCCTGGGGCTCGGCGCGTTCACAGGGCGCCGGGATCTCTTCCGGGCCATCACCGTGCGCGGGCCGGTGCGGCGGACGGTGGCCGGTCAGGTGGCGGCGGCCGGGGCGGTCGCGGGGCTGCTGGCGCTGGTGACGTGGCAGGTTGCACTGCCGTACTACGCCCCGGTCACGGTGAGCGACGCAGCGGACGACGTGGCGGACTACGCCCGTGCCTGCGAGAAGGCGGGGGCACGCTTCGAAGGAGCGGCACGGTATGACAGCAGGAGGGGCGCGTCCGCGTTGGCCGTCTTCACCGTGGGTGAGGACGGCCTGGTTGACAGCTCCGAGGGTGCGCGGCGGCTGACGGGCGGCCGCGGCAGCGAGACGGAGTCGCCGGACACTGTCGAACTAGTCGGGTGCTCCCACAGGATCGGGCGGGGGCCGACGGGCCTGGTGAAGTCCTGCTCCTACAGCAACGACATCTTCGTCGAGCACTATCAGGGCAGGTACCGCGTGGACGTGTACGAGGCGCGCACATACCACAAGGTCGGCAGCGTGACGGTGAACGGCGGCGTCGACGTCTCGTGCGGGTTCATCGCGACGGCCGACTACGAAGGGGAGGTACTGGAAAGGGAAACTGAGCCCGACGACAACGACTACGCGTCTGCGCTGGAGAGATTCCTCTCGTGATGCGGCCCGGGACGGCACCCGGACACCGGCGACTGCCCGACGACGCCCGGCACGCCACACCCGATATGGAAGATGCGGCTGCCACGCGGGCGCGCACCAGATCCACCGGCGCGTACGCCGGATCCGCCCGAGCCGCGCCCCGCTTCACATCGACGCCATCGACCTGGTCGACGTGGTCGCCGACGACGTCGAGAAGACCATCACCTGGAAGAGCTGGGAGACGTTCCCGCTCGGCGGCTGACTCCACACCACCAGTTCATCGAAGCCCCTCAACGCGCGAGGGGACAAGATCGTGAGACGGAATGCCGTGGCCCACGAATGAGACACGCCGAGAACGTGCAGGTCGCCTCCCCAGAACGGGACATTCCGATTGCGCGCCTACAGCAGCCTGCCGTGCGGTGATCGATCACTATCCCATGTGGTGCTGTAGGCTCGCATTTTCGATGTCCCTTTCTCGTTGACGGTGGCCCTTTTCTGGCCCAAGGGACAAGCGCGTGAGACGAACTTCCGTCTGTTCGTTCGCCTGTAGTAGTGCTGATCCCGTTCTCGACTACGCAGCGGTGTTCTCCGACATGATCGTGGAGATGTCCCAACTGGTCGCGGCCGGGGTCTCGACTCCCCTCTCTTGGGCACGCCGACGTCCGCAGCACCGGCTCGGGAAGGGGCCGACCGCGCACCAGTGAGCGGGCCGTGGGCTGCCAGGCGGATCCGTGGGCTGGTGGTTCAGCACGCTGTCGACCCGGCCGCTTCTTCGCCCCTTGCCCCCCAGTTACACCGAACGTTTGGCAGACCCTCGAGACGGCGCGCGGCCGTACGCCCCAGGGGCAGAATCCACCGCGCGCCATTGATGTATGCCCCTTCGCAAAAGCGTTGGAGCAGGAAACCCTTGAGTGTACGGGCTGAGGGCTTCGAAGGGCAGGACCATGCGGCATTAGGTGAGCGCTGTCTGAGGCAAGGGTGGTGTGTCGCCTGGTTATTACTGCTGTTTCGACGCTGATCTGGCCGCTGCGATGTGGTAGTCGGCCGGGAAAGACGTGCGCCGCCTATTGGCGCATCAGTTGCCCGCTCTGGCCGGGGAGATTCGTTAGTTTCTGCCCGCGACGGTCGCCGGGGCGGGCGTCTGGGGCGGCATTGGGGTCTCGCACGCCTCCACGGCCCTGTCCTGCGCCGATGTTACTTACCGAGGCTCGCCAACTGTCAGGAGTTGCAGTCGCGGTGGCAGCTGTAGTCGAGGGCGGTGTGCTGACGGGGATGCCGTAAGGGTCGGGGCATCGCCGCTGTCCCCGAAGCGCAGCTTGTCGATGCGCTTCTGTCGGAAGCGTTCAACCTCACGATGGAGGAAGAAGTAGAGATGTCTCAGCGTGACCGCGAGAACCTGACCGTCGAGCTTGTCGACGCCAACGGGAACACCACCGGAACCGCCACCGTCGAGGACGCACATCGGAACCCTGGGAAACGCCACCGCGCCTTCTCGGCCATGCTGTTCGACGGCAAGGGCAACGCCCTCATCCAGCGCCGTGCAGCTGGCAAGCTCCGCTTCGCCGGGCAATGGGGCCCTTCCACCTGCGGACATCCCTTTCCCGGAGAGACTCTCTCCACCGCCGGGCAGAGGCGCATCTTTGAAGAGCTGGGCGCCTCGGGGGTTGAGGTCCATGAGGTCGGTCACGTCGAGTACCGCATCACCGAGCCCGGTGGGGCCTACACGGAGGAGGAGTACGACCACGTCCTGATCGGTTTCTACAACGGCACCCCGCGCCCCGACCCCGAGGAGATCGACGAGGTCCGCTGGATTCCTGTCGACGAGCTGACCAAGGAACTCGCCAACCCCAGCGAGGGCAACGTCTACGGGGAGTGGCTGAAACTGGTGTGGGAGACCGCTCTGCCCGCGGCCGTCGAATCCGGTGCGGTCCGCATCGAGTCGCCTCAGGTCCACAGCGACCAAGAGGCCAACACCTACGCGTACTACGAGTACAAGAGGGCCGACACGATCAACATCGCCGCGGGCGACGACGATTACGTGCATTCCCACTTCTCCGTCGTGCCTTTCAACCGCGCCGTCCTCGACCTTGAAGGGCCCGCGCGCGAGCGGGCCATCCTGCGGGAACTCCACCGGCTGGAAAACATTCAGTCGCAGGAAGTCCTCGCCCTCTGCGGGGACATTTCCCCCAACGCCCGGTTGCTGGACACTGGCTGCGGCAGGGGCGGCACCGCCTTTCATGCCTATGAGCGTTTCGGTTGCCACGTGGACGGGGTGGACTTCTCCCCCTTCCGCGTCGAGCACGCCAACAGCGTGGCCCGCCAGCGCGGCATCACCGACCGGGTCGCCTTCTACGTCGGCAACATGACGTCCACCGGTCGTCCTGCCGATCACTACGACGCCGTCTACGTCAACGAGGCGGCGATGCACCTGGAGTCCATGTACGAGCTGTGCGAGGAAGTCGCCCGCGTACTCAAGCCCGGCGGCCGGTTCGTATTCGTCGAGTGGACCGCTGACGACATCGCCGCCCGGCAGGGGGCCGAAGTGTCGGCAATCGACAAGAACTACTACACCTGTATCCAGCTTCGTGCCAATGCTCTCGACGCCATGCTGCAGAACCGGCTCGTCCCGCGGCGCATCGAGGACCGTGCCAAGGATGTCCTGCCCTACTGGGAGCTGCGCAGCGAGTCGGATCACCGCACCGGTGTGGAGGAGCCGTTCCTGAGGGCATTCGGCAACAACATCCTCAACTACTTCATGGTCATGTGCGACTACCAGCCGGAGTGGACCGGCGAGCAGAGGACGTGACCGTCATGGCTGCCACGTCCGAGCACCCACACCACCGGCCGTCGCTCGCCAGACCCGGTACCCGGCCGACGAGTAACGCCGGCTGTAGCTGGTTGGGTGCGTCGGCCGAGCGCGAAGCCGGGGCTGGCAACCGCAGTCCTCGCCTGGCAGAGGTCACCGCCGCGTCCGGCCTGGCGGCGGGCGGTAAGCGTCTGCGGCCGGTGATGTGTGTCATGCCGCTGCAGCCCGCGGAGAAACCACGATGACCCCGCCGCGCCCCGCACATCGCCCCTCACCTGTCCCGCCGCCGGCCCGGACAACAGACCGGGTACTGATCCACACACGGCAGCTCATCGGGCCGCTGCTACGGGACGAGGTCGACCGGCTGCCTGCGCGGGTACGCCGCGTCGTCGGCTACCAATTTGGCTGGTGGGACGCCCACGGCCGCGTCATCAAGGCAGAGTCCGGGAAGGTATTGGTGCCGACCCTAGGGCTGTTGTGCTGCCAGGCCCTGGGTGGCGAGGCCGGTCAGGGCGTGCCCGCCGCGGCAGCATCCGAGCTGCTGCACAACTGGGCGCTGGTACAAGACGACATCATGGACGGTGACGTGCTGCGGCGCCACCGCCCCACGGCCTGGAAAGCCTTCGGCACCTCGAACGCGCTGCTGGCGGCGGATGCCCTGCTGATGCTGGCCTTGCAGCAGCTGACCGCAGTCGATGAGCGTGGCGCTCTGGCCTGCACGCGCATCCTGCAAGGCGCAGTTCTGCAGCTGATCGAGGGCGAGGACGCCGACCTCGCCTACGCGGAGCGCCCCGCTGTCAGCATGGACGAGTGCATGGCCATGACGGTAGACAAGACCGCCGAAGGGCCCGCAGCCTGTGCGATGGGCGCCCGCATGGCCAGTGATGACATGGAACGGGTCGAGGCCCTGCGGTCGTTCGGCGAATGCCTGGGGCTGGCCTATCAGATTACCGACGACCTGCTCGGCATCTGGGGCGACCCCTCCGTCACCGGAAAGTCCGCAGCTTCCGATCTGACCAGCCGAAAGAAGACCGTGCCGGTGGTGGCCGCCCTGAACTCAGCCACCCCGGCGGGCCGGCAACTGGCTGATCTCTACCAGCACGAAGGCCCGCTGGGGCCCGATGAAATCACCCGGGCAGCGCGGCTGGTGCAGGAGGCCGGCGGACGGGCCTGGGCCGAGCAACAGGCGACCAGCTGGCTGGCCAAAGCCTTCGGCCATTTGGACAGCGCCGCCCCTGCTCCGCAACCGCGGTCAGAACTGCGCGCCCTGGCACACGCGATCATCCAGCGCAACCACTGACCGACACCCCAAGGGAGCGTGACGATGACCGCGCACACCGACACGCCATCGCCCCTGCACCGCAACGCCTTCGAACGCGAGGTCTTCGCCTACTACCACACCAAACGCGACGACGCCCTCAACCTCGACCTGGGGCATGTCGACGGGTTCTACCACCACCACTTCGCGGTCGGCGACTTCGACCGCAGCATCCTGGCCCTGGACGGCTATGCACGAGAGCGAGCCATCGGGGCCGAGATCCACCGAATGGAGACCCGGCAGGTCGACACCATCATCCAGGCACTGGGCAACGTCTCCCCCCAGGCACGACTGCTCGACGCCGGCTCGGGCCGCGGCGGCACCGCCTTCCTGCTCCATCATGCCTTCCGCTGCCAGATCGACGGCGTCAACTTCTCCTCGTACCAGAACCAGTTCGCGCGCGCCCAGGCCGACAAGCACGGCTGCGCTGACCGGGTCCATTTCCACGACCGGAACATGATCGGCACTGGTTTCCCCGACGCGCACTTCGACTACGTGGTCACCAACGAGACGACGATGTACGCCGACTTGGACGAGGCATTCGCCGAGTTCTCCCGTCTGCTCAAGCCCGGCGGCCGGTATGTCCTGCTGAGCTGGTGCCGCAACGACGCCCTCGCACCGCACTCCGATGAAGCCACAGCCATCGACGCGCACTACCGCCAGACCCACCGACGCGACGAATATCTACGAGCCCTGCTCCAGGCCGGACTGATCCCCTACCAGGTCGACGACCTCACCTGCCGGGCCACCCCGTACTGGGAACTGCGTAGCCAATCGGCACTGGCCACCGGAGTTGAGGCGTCTTACCTCAACGGCTACCGCAGCGACCGTGTCAACTACATCCGCATCGCCGCGCGCAAGAGTCTCTCGGACGCGGGTAGCTAGCCTGCAGGAGTCGGGAAGTAAGGGGATCAGGATGGCAAACGCGACATACGCGCTCGCAGACCTGGCAGGGATCACGATTCCACGCTTGGTCACTCCGTCGACCAAGCGGGCGGCCGTCATTCAGCCACCCATATGTATCGGAACTGCAGTTGGCGCTGCTCGCGCTGTCCGACTGCGAGCTGCTCCCAGCCGCTATCCGGGATCTGAACGCCCTGGCTCACCTGATCACCCACCGCGATACATGAACTCGGCAGAGGTGCGTCGACCTTCGCTCGGGAATCGGATCCGACGCTGCCCATCGGGTGAATGGGACTCGGTCTCCGGGCGGTGAACAGGCCCACCTGCGTAACCGCGCTTCGGCTCACCATACGAAGGGATCACAGACATGGTTCAGGAGCCGCTTCCCGGCAGTCTCGACGGATGGGTCCTTCCCGAGGGGGAGCTGCGCAGCGTCTCCGCGCACAAGACCGGCGTTGAGGCCCCCTTCCTCGCCGCCTACCGCTCCGGTCCGCTGAAGATGAACTACCCGTTCGCCGACTACCAGCGACCCGCGTCATGACCGACCCCGACACCGTACGCGCCCGGATCGCCGAGCGGCTCGACGAGCACCTCACGCGCCTGACCGCAGACACCGCCTGCGAAGCTGACCGCCCCCTCATCGACCGCACCGCCACGCTGTGCTCGACCGGCGGCAAACTCCTGCACGGCCGCTTCTGCCACGCTGGATGGCTCTGCGCCGGCGGAGACGACGACGAAACCATCTTCGACGCCTGCGCCGCCGTCGAACTGTTCAAGGCTGCCTGCCTGCTCCAGGACGACATCGTCGACAACTCCGCACTGCGCCGCGGCCAGGCTTCCCTGCACCAGGCCACGGCGGACCTGCATGCCAAGAACGCCTGGCGTGGACCGGCAGCCCACTTCGGCACCGCCACCGCCCTTTCCCTCGGAGGGGTCGTCTTCGGCTGGGCCTACGACACCCTGGCGCGCTCCTTTACGGGCCTGGACCCCGCTGGCGCCCAAGCCTGCCTGGCCTGGTTCTCCCGCTCCATGTACCGCGCTTTCGCCGGGGAAGTTCACGAGCTGTACGCCCAAGCCACCAACACCCTCACTCCTGACACGGCGTGGCAGATCGCCATGCGCAAGACCGGCACCGTCACCGCCTATTCCTTCAATGTCGGCGCTGTACGCGCCCCGGGCGGCCGGACGATCGTCCAACAGATGGAGACGCCCCTCGCCCGCATTGGCACTGCATTCCAGTTCCGCGACGACCTGCTGGGCATGTTCGGAGACGTGCACCTGACCGGAAAATCGGACCGCGACGACCTGCGCGACGGCAAGCCCACGCTGCTGGCCTGCACGGCCCTGGAGCGCCTCCACGGCGACGACCGCGCCCGTCTGCTGGCCCTGTACACATCAGGCCGCGACGACGATGCCGCCGCGCAGGAAGTACGTGCGCTGATAAACCAAAGCGGGGCGGTGGCCGAGGTCGAGGACACCATCGGCAGCCTGGCGCGGGAGACAGAGCAGGCACTCGCCGCAGCACGACTGCCATCGATGGGGAAACAAGCACTCGCCACGCTGGTCCATGACATTGTGTGGAGGAACCGGTGATGCCGCCCGCGGCGGGCGCTGCGGGCCCGCACGGAATGCGCTATCCAGACCTTCCCGATGAACCCGAGGCACGGATCAACCCTCACTACCCGGCCGCCGCCCGGGCCGCCGAGGAGTTCATAGCCACCTGCCCGAACCTGTCCACTGCCGAGCGGGAAGTGCTCTTGGAGGAGGACCTCGGCATCATCGCTGCCTGCGGCTGGCCGCTCATGAGCCGGGACACGCTGTGCGCTTCGACTCAGTTCCTGGTGACGGTTGTGGCCCGCGACGACCGGATCGACGAAGGCGACACAGACGGCGCCGCGGCACTGGACGAAGCCAACGCTCACGGACTGCAACGGCTGCTGAAGACGCTGCCGACTGCTTCCGCCCAGCGGGTTGCGCGCGCGGCGCGGGCGGAGGCGGAATGGGCGCGTGGACCCTGCGCGCCGTCGGCCTCGGTGGAGGCATACCTGGAGTACATGCACGGTGCCGGTCAGCAGCTGGGTGTAGAGCTGACGGCGGCAGGCGCCGGAGGAGCGTATACGCGGATGCTGGACGCGGCTGAGGCACAGGAGTTCATGCGCCTGAACGCGGATCTGATGCGGCTGGCCAACGACATCGTCGGTGCCCCGAGGGAGATGAGCGAGGCCGGCGCGCGACTCAACGCCGTCGTGGTGCACCAGCGGCTCACCGGTTGCACGGCACAGCAGGCGCTGGACGCCTGTCTGGAGCTGTACCACCGCCTGCGAGAGCGGTACGCCTACGAGCGGCAAGAGCTGGCCCGCCGAGAGGGTTTTGAGATGATGTGCGCGCACTTGCATGCGATGTACTGCGGGCTCGTGTTCGCAACAAAGCGGTCGCCGCGCTATCAGCGGTACTGGATACAGCCCGCTCGGTGATCTCACCTCCATCCCTATCCTCGCCGGAGCGGACTTCACGCCTAACCGGGTCAGCCTGTGCCGTGGCCGGAGCGCAGGGGACAAGATCGTGAGACTGGTTGCCGTGGCCCGTGAACGAGACAAGACGGAAAATCCCAGGTCGTCACAACGGAACGGGACATTCCGACTTGGAACCGACAGCTTGGCCCAGGAGGCCATCGGTCTGTGGTGCGTGGGCTGTCAGCGGCCAGTTCGGAATCCCCACGTACGGCCAGTTGTGATGTCACTCTTGGTTACGGCCCGGGCTCGACGTCTGACCCGATCGGTCACATGCGGATGAACGCGACCGGTTGTCGGGCCACGTCAGTGCCAGGCACAGGCGATCAGCTGTCCGCGGAGTGGGCGTCGGCAAGGGCCTCGCCGAAGAGCCGTCCGGCGAGTTCCATGCAGCGCATCCGGGCAGGAGAGAAGTCGTAAGGCATCTTGGTGATCGCTGTGGCGGCAGTCATCAGGTCGGCGTCGTAGATCTCGAAGATCTTCTCCTCGGCCGCGTCGAGACCAGCTGCCTCGATGGCCTGATTCAGGGCCATTAGGTGAGCGCATCGCTGTACGGCGAGCTCTTCGACGCGCGGGTCGTCGGGTTCGACGCCGTCGTCGAGAGCGGCCTCGGCCGCCTCAATACGGTCCTCCTCGGCCCGCAGGTCGGGGTGGGTGGCCAGCACGATGAACGTGCCGGCCTGGATGGCGGCGCCCAGCGGCCCGAAGATCCGTTCCGCGACTAGCAGGGCGTCCAGATCGGAGGGACGCAACGCTCCCCGGGGCAGGTGGCTGAGCCGGTCCGTGACCAGTTCGGAGAGCAGCCCCAGCGGGCTGCCCACCGCCTGCAGGCGCTGGACAGCCGCGCGCCGACGTTTGATGGCGGCCTCCTGCGCCGCCAAGGTTTCCTCCAGCCTGCTCAGGACCGACTCGATATCCGGGGCTTGGTCCAGGGCTTCGTCTCCAGCTTCGTCCCGGGCTTCGCCGAAGGCGGCCCGCATGTCGTCCAGGCTGATACCGGCATCAGCCATCTTGCGGATCCACAGCAGGCGGGTCATGTCGTCATAGCCGTAGCGGCGGCGGCCGTCCCCGCCGCGCTCGGGCTCCGGCAGCAGACCGATCTCGTGGTAGTGGCGGATGGCGCGTGGGGTGATCCCGGCGAACGCAGCGGCATCACCGATCTTGACCTGCCGGGGAGGCGTGAGGGAGGGGTACATCGCAGACAGAGCCTTTCGTGCTGTGGTGCCCCGACCCCACCACATGCCGCTACGGCATGTGCAACAAGCCCATCCAGGTGCCACCGGAGCCAGGCCCTAGCTGCCGCCGGGACCGATCAAGAACGACGAACCATCCGGGAACGCAGAGTGACCACCGGTGGCCAGATAGCTCCCCGCCAAGTGGCCGCCGCTGGGGAATTCCCACTGACCGCCGCCAGTGGGCGCCGGAGTGGTACTGACCCTCGTGGGCTCCCTCATGGGGTGAAGGCGGCCGGAAACCTCTCGGCCCGCGACGAGCGGTGGCTTCAGTGTGTCACCCCACACGGCTGAGTTCGCTGTCAAAGCGCCTCGGTGGGATGGCAGCGGTCAGAGGGCCCGGATGGCGGAGTTGGACCGGCTGCGGTGCGGCCCCGTACGCATCGGGTCATGAACTCGCTGAGAGCCAGCGCCTGTTGACAGTAAGTTGGGCGAGAACTACTGGACGCACGTCGGGAGGGTGTTCTCCGTGAAAGATGGCGACCCAGCACAGCAGGCGCTAGCCAAGATCGACACCTCAGTGCCGCATTCGGCGCGGATATGGAACTACTGGGTTGGAGGCAAGGACAACTACGAGGTCGACCGCGCAGCCGGAGACCAAGTGATGAAGGTGTTCCCGGGCATCGTTGACGACGCCCGTCACACCCGGGCGTTTCTGGCACGTGCTGTCCGCTACCTTGCAGGTGAGGCTGGCATCCGGCAGTTCCTCGACATCGGCACGGGCCTGCCGACCGCCGACAACACTCACGAAGTCGCCCAGCGGGTAGCGCCGGAGTCGCGGATCGTCTACGTCGACAACGATCCCCTGGTGCTCGTGCACGCCCAGGCCCTGCTGGCCAGCCACCCCGAGGGAGCCTGCGACTACATCGATGCCGACGTACGAGCCTCGGACCGGATCCTGGCGGGAGCCGCCAAGACGCTGGATTTCAGCCGCCCCATCGGACTGATGATGCTGGGGATCCTAGGCAACGTCCCAGACTACGACGAGGCGCTGGAGGCACTGAAGCGCCTGCTGGACGCTCTGCCCTCTGGCAGCTATCTCGTAGTCAACGACGGCACGACCACTAACGTGGAACGGAACGAGGCTGTCCGTCAGTACAACGAGAACAGCGGCAGTCCTCATCCCTACACCAACCGCAGCCCAGAACAGATCGCCGCCTACTTCAGCGGTCTGACCCTCGTAGAGCCCGGCGTGGTGCCCACCTCACAATGGCGGCCCGAACCGAACCCGTGGCCCACCACCGACGTTGCGGTGCTCTGCGGAGTCGGCCGCAAAATCTGACACCGCTTGGCTCAGCGGATACCTGGACTGGAAGCGGTGGAGGCGTCAGGTGTCTCCCATGCTCGACGAGGCATTCCCTGCCCGACAGCACGGCGAGGTCATCAGCAAACAAGATGTCAGCTGGCCCGTGCGAGTTCGAGGAGTTCGTCGACACCTTCCGCTCCGGCGTACTTCCTGAACCCGGGCAGCAGATCGTGGACAAGGGTGACGCAGCGAGGGGCACCGATCCGGTTGGCGAGCCGGAGCGACTCCTTGGCGGCGGCTGCAGCGTGATCGGCTTCGCCGACCTGGAGGAAGCTGCCGGCTTCGTAGGTCAGGAACACTGCGCGGGTCTTGTCCCGGGCACCGGGGAGCAGCAGCATCCCTTCGCCGATCAGCTGGTGGGCCCGCTCGGGTTGGCCGAGGTCGAGCAGGCACTGGCCGGAGTCCACCAGGAGGTCGGCGGGCGACATCCAGGTGCACCAGGCCGGTGACGGCTCGCCGCTGGCGGCGCCCAGTTCGGCCTCGGCCATCGTCAGGGAGCGGTGGCAGGCGCGGTCTTCTCCGAGCGCGGCCTGGGCCCGTGCGAGCCGCAGGTGCAGCAGGGAACGGGCGGCGGAGTGCCGGGTGTGGACGATGGCGCTCTGCAGGATGCCCGCTGCGTCCTTCGGCTCGCCCAGCCACGTGGCCTGGTAGGCGAGGTCGGAGAGGATCCCGGCACCCAGGTCCCGGTCCCCGGATTCGTGCGCGCTGTGCAGGGCGCCGTGCCAGAAACGGCCAGCGGCGGCGTGTTTGCCCTGGTCGAAGCGGTGCCAGCCGACGGTGGAGGACAGGCGCGCGGCCAGGGCGTGCAGACGCTGACCGACGGGCTCGGTGTAGTTCCGGCCGTCGATCAGGTCGGTCACGGTCGTCAGGTGGGCGTCGAGGAGCGTACGGGTGTGCTGGCGCTGCTCGGTGACGAGGCTCGTGAGCTTCGTGCCGGTGGCTTCCAGCAGGTCGACGAGTTCGGCGTCGACGGGTTTGCCGTCCAGGGCGCTGGCCAGGGCCTGGGGCTCGCTGGAGGCCCACTCGTGGGCGAGGCCAGCCAGTGCGGCGGTGCTGTAGGTCAGGAAGGTGCGGCGGTCCATGGAAGTTCGCAGGGCCTCTCGAAGAGCAGGAACGGTGCTGTGCGGCCCGAGCGGTAGAGAGCTGTCACGGCCCGGCAGCCAATAGGGCCAGCCGAGGGCCGTCACGAGACCCTGGTCGATCTCGAACACGTCGGCGAGGAACATCTGGGAGTCCGCGTCGGGGACGGCGCGGTAGTTCTCCCACTTCCAGATCCGCTGCCGCTCAGCGCCGGAGCGCAGCCCGCGCCCAAGCGCAGCACGTCGGATCTCACGGGCGAGCTCGGACTGGCTCCATCCCCGCTCGATCCGGGCGTGCGCGAGGGGATGGCGGATCAGGTCGTCCACGGCGTAATCCCATCATCCTGCGTGACCAAAAGCGTACTGCGCGTGGCGCGGGACTACAGCGGGACTACACCCAACTCCTGTCCCTGGTCGAACAGTTGAGCTGTACTCCCAGAAGATCCCCGCCAGCAGGGGCGGGGGCCGAGGACCGGGAGAGGAGGACCGCGATGAGCGAAACGACGAAGAGCACCACAGCGAAGGTGACGCCCCAGGCGGTGCGCGCACTGCAGCGCCGCGTGAAGGCGTTCGCCGCGACCGGTGCCACCAGCCACGCGCCCACCACGTACCACCGGTGACGCTTCACGGCTGATGACATGACGGCGGCCGGGGACGCTGGAACCGTCCCCGGCCGCTCCGCCCATACGTCCCACGACCATGTAGAGGAGAAGCACCATGGCCGCTCCCGCCGGGCTGGAGCTGACATTCCTGGGCCACCAGACGTGGCACCTCACCGACGGCCTCTCCACGGTACTGCTCGACCCGATCCTGGCCGAGGCATTCGGGGCCGGGAACCTGAAGTTCCCGATCTGGCCGCCGCGCACCGTCGACGTCGCCAGCATGCCGACACCGGACGCGGTGATCCTCAGCCACGAGCACCTGGACCACTTCCACCTGCCCTCGCTGAACCTGCTGCCGAAGACGGTCCCCGTCTATACCGGCATGACCACCCCGGCCGCCGTCACCGACGCCATCGAGGTCCTCGGCCTCACCGTGCACCGCCTCGACCACACCACGCCGCTGACGGTCGGCGACATCGAGATCACCCTCTACCCGGCCGGCGCCCGCACCCTGTTCTGGGAACAGCGCGTCGCCCAGCCCCTGGTCCGGCTCGCCGGCACCACCGGCAACGACGTGTTCATCGGCGTCGACGCCGACGTCTCCGACCTCTACATCGAGCAGCTCACCGACGGCGCCCTCGACCCGCCGCGGCTCGCGATCGTGTCCAACAACGCGCAGACCGTCCCCTACGGGGCGCTCGGCGCCGACAACAACCTCCTGCCCGGCATGGACGGCCCCCGCAACCGCAAGTCCGGCATCGAGATCCTGAACGGCCTGCTGATCGACTACTGCAAGCCGCTTGACGGCGTGCCGGACGTCGCGCTGTGCGGCAACGGGTTCACCGCCCCGCGCAGCCCGCACGGCCCGTTCCTGTACGCCGACCACCCGGCGCTCGCCGAGGCCGCGGGCGCCCTCCAGCACCTCTTCCGCGTGCACGGCCCGCGCCCCGGCGACCGGCTCACCGTTCCGCCCGGCGGCGGCCCCATCACCACCTCCCGCGCCGGATGGGTCCACCTCGACCAGGACGCCGAAGCCCGCGCCCTGGATGAGCAGCGCGCCTTCCTCGCCGACCCGAAGCAGGTGGAACCCGCCCCGATCACCGAGCCCCTGCCGGAAGAGCAGTGGGAGACGGCGCGGGCCCTGCTCGCCGAAGAACTTCCCCGGATGGCCCGCGAGTTGATCGCGACCCGAATGGGCGCCCTGGCATCCGGGATCCACGACTACCTCAGCGGCCCGGTCGGCTCCCGCCGCGCCGTGCTGCGGCTGCTCGACCCGCCCGGCGCCGGAGGAAGCATCGAGTCGTACGCCTGGAACATCACCGGGCCCGCGTGGGAGCCGGTGGAGTCCACCGGCCGCGAAGAGGCCATGGCCCTCTACCCGTTCGGCATCGAGATCTACTACCAGGACCTGATCGCCGTCTTCGAGGGCCGCGCTCAGATCTGGGACGTCGTCGGCGGCTCGTACCAGGGCTGGCACATCGGCGAACCGCTCGACTCCCCGGTCTACGCCCTGTTCGCGGTCTACGGCGAGCACCAGCGTCCCGACCTGGCCGCCCGCTGCTATGAGCACAGCCTCACCGCGCTCGGCCACACCCAGGGCACCGCAGCATGAGCACAGCACTGGCCGGGCCACTCGCCGGCGCCGCCCGCGTGCGGCCCGACGGGTGGCTCGCCACCCCGCTCACCACCGACCCCGCCCGCGCGGAGGCCCAGGCCCGCTCCCTGATCTACCGCCATCACCCGGCCGCACCCGGGCCGGTGCGCTGCCTGACCGCCCGCTACCGCACCGCGACCTTCACGCTCGGCACCCCGCCCCGCCAGCTCCTCAAGCGCCACGGCGACGAGGCCGCCTACCTCGGGCGAGGTCCTCGCCTACCAGCTCCTGGACGCCGAACGGGTCCTGCCCGAGCTGCACAGCGCCAGCGACACCAGCCGCACCCTGGTGGTCGACTTCCTCGACGAGGGCGCGGACATCGACCACCAGGACGGATTCGAGGAGCTGATCGCCACCGTCGCAGCCATCCACACCTCACCAACCCGGTGGCTCCAGCACACCGCCGAGACCATGAGCCCCTGGCGCCTGGCCAGCGCGGCCAACTCGCCCGCACCCGCGTGGGTCCGAGCTCCCGCCGCGTGGCGAGAGCTGCTGCAACTGACCGCCGCCGCCCACGGCGACGACCACGTGCCCCTCGGCCACCTCGACCTCAAGACCGACCACTGCCGACGCCGCCCCGACAAACGCCTCGCGCTCATCGATGCCGAGACCCTGCGCCCAGACCTGACCGGACTGCCCGACCTGATCACCCTCGCCTACCTCGCGCAGGTGAACGGGCGTGCGCTGTCCCCGCGCTGGACCCGCCAGGCATACCGTCGTCACACCAACGATCTCGGCGCCCAGTGGAGCGACGCCGACCTCGTGCGTGCGCTGATTGCGTTCGCCGAGGCCACCGGTCTCACCTCCCTCCGCGGCGTCGACCAGTGACCGACGGAGGCACCAGTGTTCAACGGCATCCGCGCCATCATGATCTTCGCCGAGGACCCCGAGAAGTCCGCCCGCTGGTGGGCCGGTGTCCTCGAAACCGAGGTTCACCTCGACGTCGACGGCAGCTCCGTGTACGCCTGGCTCGACGTCGCCGGCGTGGAGTTCGGCTTCCACCCGCTGGACGAGAAACGCAACCGGCGCGGCGGCAGCCCCGTGCCGTACTGGTCCGTCGACGACGTCCACGCCGTACGACAGCGCCTCCTCGACGCCGGCTGCACCCACCACCGCGGCCCCCTCGACGTCGGCGACGGCACCGGCCGCAAGATCGCACAGCTCACCGATCCGTTCGGCAACGTGATCGGCATCGACGGTTTCTGACATCCCCGGAGGGCACCCATGCGCCACTGGCCGCTCACCCAGCTCACGCTCACCACCCCCGACCTGGTCCTGCACGTCCCCGACGATGACGAGCTCGCGCAGGTGGCGGCCGACGGCGTTGTCCCACCGGGCGCCGTGTACTTCCCGCAGTCCTGGGCCTCCGGCACTCCCGAGCAGACAGCCCGCAACGTAGTTCAGAACCACTGGTGGGCCCGCGGTGACTGGCGAGAGGACAACTGGCGCCTCCACCTGGCCGTTCTCCACAACGGCCAGGTGATCGGCCAACAGAACCTTTCCGCCCGCGACTTCCGCGTCACGCGCGAAGCCCGCACCGGCTTCTGGGTCGGGCGGCGTTTCCAGGGCCGCGGCTTCGGCACCCAGATGCGCGCCGCAGCCCTCCATCTCGCCTTCGCCTGCCTCGTCGCCGAGCGGGTCACCTCGACCGCCTTCGCGGACAACGCCGCCTCCCGCCGCGTCTCCGAGAAATTCGGATACCAGGCCAACGGTGTACGGCGCCTCGCCGTCGACGGCCGCCTGGTCGAGGCCCACGATGGGGTGCTTACCGCCGATACGTGGCGCCGACAGGACCAGCAGCCCGTCTTGATCAAAGGATTCGTCGAGTGCCGCCACCTGTTCGGCATGCGCCCGGAGCCCCCAAAGCCGGAACCCGTCGACGTGCTCCTGCACCTGTAAGTCGAGCCGCTGGCCTCCATCAACTTCCTCCGCAGCCGGGCCGCGGCCTCCCGAGCCTCCAACTCCTCGATCAGCGACACCATCGACACCGCCTCCTCCACCGTCACGGTAGGAGGGCAGCGGTCCAACGACAGCCCCGATCAGCGAACTGGCAGCTCAGCACTTCCCAGCCGGACAGCCACACCCTGCCGAGATGTCCTGGGACTGTACGCCTGCTGGCGCAAAGCAGCACTTCATGGGATGACGAGTGCCGCCGCGGCGATGAAGACCAGTTGCAACGCGGCACGCCGACCGATCGGGTCACCTTGGGCCGCATTGCGCCGGGCGGCTGAGACATTCGCCGGAAACATCACGACCATCAGCACGATGAGACATATCGCGGCGAGGCGCGCGGTCGCCGGGATGAGGACGCCGACGGCTCCGGCGAGTTCGAGGATTCCGGTGAGCGTGACGAGGAGGTCGGGACGCGGTAGCGCCGGCGGGACCATGGCGATGAGGTCGGCGCGGAGTTTCGGATAGAAGTGGGCAAACGCGGTGAGCAGGAACATCACCGCAAGCCCTACTCGCAGCGCCGGATGCCAGCCGTCCAGTGCGTCGATGCCGGCGAATCCGGCCAGCCGGGCGGCACCGAAGCCAATCAGGAGTGCGAGGAGGGGTTCCATCGGGACCTCCATCTGACCTTCACGGAAGTTTCCAATGGAAAGATAGCCTTGGCCCTGCAATGTTGTCAACGGTAAGATTTAGAGCATGACCGATCGTCCGTATCACCACGGAGACCTGCGCCGGGCCGCGCTCGCGGCAACCGTCGAAGCCATCGAGCAGGGCGGCGGGCCTGCCGCGCTCAGCCTGCGCGACGTGGCCCGCCGCGCCGGGGTTTCGCACGCCGCGTTCAAGCATCACTTCGGCGCCAAGCCCGGCCTGCTCACCGCACTGGCGGCGGAGGGCTACGACCTGCTGGCCGACGCCGTGACCGCCGCAGGTGACGACCTTGTCGAGGCCGGCGTGGCATACGTGCGGTTCGCGGTCGGACACCCAGCACATTTCGAAGTGATGTTCCAGCCTGGCCTGCACCACGCCGACGACCCGCAACTGATCGCCGCGCGGGAGCGCGCCGACCAGGCACTCACCGCGGTGCTGTCGACAGCCGCCACCGAAACCTCCGAGCTGGCCGCCTGGTCGATCGTCCACGGCTTCGCCGGCCTGTGGCTGAGCGGCGCGCTTCCGGCCAACCTCGGCGACGATGCCGGGAACGCCGCGCGACCGGTCATCCGGCTGCTGTCATTCACCCCATGATCTGGCGCACCCCGATCAGCGCGCGAACCATGCGCCCGGCAGCCGCCTCCCGCGCCGCAAGCTCCTCGGTCAACGCACGACACCATCGCCACCGCCTGCTACCCCGTCATGGCAGGAGGCCAGCAACTCCAACTCCACTACAGCCCCGATCAGCGAACTACCAGCTCAGCGCTTCCCAGGGAACGAGCTACACCCATCGCCGACCGTGTCGTTAGTCGTCGATTAATCCGGTTCAGTGTCGCTTCGGCCTGTTTGGGGGTGTCGCACGAGTTGCAGGCCGAGCGCTGTTGCTGCGTGTTTGACGCTGGTGCCCGTGCGACGGGTGGTGAGCAGGCCGGCGTCGCGCAGGATGGCGGTGTGGTGGCTGACCGTCGAGGGAGAGATTCCGGTGTGTTGCGCCAGGTCGGTGGTGGTCTGCTGACCGGCTGCCACCACGGCCCGCAGTACTGCGGCGCGGGTGCTGCCGAGCAGGGCGTCGAGGGCTTGGACAGACTGCGGCGGGCGGAGCCGTGCGGCAGCTGCAGGCGGTTGCCAGACACTGTGGTGCGCCAGCGGGAGGGTCAGTGTGAATGGAATCGTGTCGGCCACCATCGGGCCGGGGTGACAGAAGAAGGACGGCTCGATGTGGAAGCCGCGTCCGTTGAGGTGAAACTCGAACCCGATGAAGCCGGGGTATCGCAGTTCCAGGGCTGGGGGGCGCCAGCGGATGGTGGGGTGAAGACTGTTCAGAGTGGTGTCGAGCCCGGTGCGGGCCAACGACTGAAGGATGTGCGCGCTGTTGAGGTCGAGCTGCTCGCGCAGGTGTTGCTGGACTGGTGCGATCACCGCCTGGTGGTAGTCGCGGACGGCCCGGCCCACGACGCGCAGGGTCTGGGGCTCGCCTTGGGCGAGCGAGCCGGCCCACGACGGCGGCCTCCGGTAGGCAGACAGCTCCGCAAGCTCCTTCCGAAGTTGGGAGCGGGGCGTGCCCTGCAGCGCGTCAATCCCATCCCCCAGCCCGCCCCCTGTGTCCTTCGGGGTGAGGAAGTCAGGGAGGTACACGTCCGGGGGGACGAGCGCGAGCACGGGGCGGGCGTTCCGGGGGAAGCGTGCCCGAGCCCAGGGCTGCCAGGCGTCAAACACCGTCCCTTCCGACTGCCGTTGCAGCATCCGCAGACTCATCATGGTTTCCAGCATCGGATCCGGGGCTTGGCCCACGGTGACCCGCGCCAAGTCCTGTTGCGTGAAGTGGATCCTCACCACGCCCATAGACCGCCTCCGCTGCACTGAAACGTCTCCTGAGTGCTTTTCCATGAGCATCGAAAAGCTTGGCGAAGCGTCAGCCTGCATGAAAGCTTGACGTGCGCCGGCGAGCCCAGCAGCAGTGTGTTGCCGTATGCCTCGACCGGTGAAGACAAGATCAGGCCACCTCGCCAGCCAGAAGTGGCTGCTTAGCGGCGAATGGCACAGCGGACGATTGCAGGCCGTGCAGGGTGCTGTGCCGCTGACCTGTCGTCATGACTTGCATTCACCTGCTGGTCCAGTAGCGAGCAGGTTCTCAGGCATAGCGGCGTTCCGTCGAAGCGATAACCGACTACAGGAGGAATTCATGAGGGCGCAAAACATAGCCGCCATTGGCGCTAGTGCTGCTCTACTTTTGGTCGGAATGGGCAGTGCTACACCGGTGCAAGCAGATGTCAATATCCAGGCGAGCCGAACGGTGGAGATGTACACATCGGATCGGGCACCTGGCGGCTACGCGAAGGTGAAGGTCGAGTGGTGGGGCTCTGGCAACCCTGGCCGTTACGACGGCCGGGTCACTGGAAGCCTGACGGATCGTGAGGCCGACGGGTACTGCGTGCAGGTTGTGGTGAAGGAGGATGGACACCGCATTCCGCTTGAGCCAGAGGCATGCCCCAAGGGCGAGTGGCAACAGGTCCAAAAATCATTCACCCAGAGGGAGAACGTAGTAGTGCAGGTGTGTCTCACCAAAAGTGTTGTCATCGAGCACTGCAGCCGCTACCGCTGATATGCTATCCGCGTATCGGCCACCGGGCTGACTTTCTGCACCCGACCCCTGGGACATTCCGTCGACACTGCCCCGGGGGTTAGCAAGCCATCAGCCCCCCAAAGACGGACGGATGTCGGTGGCGGTCGCTCCCCAGCACTGCGGCGCTTTGGGCAAGCAGGCCAACTGCCAGGTCGCGGTCAGGGTGCACGCTATCAATACGAACCTAACGGAGTCCTACTGGAGTTGATGCAACGGCTCACGCGGCAGGCGCTCGAAGTCGCCGACAAACAGGGCCGAACTCCTATGAAACAAGGGTAAGTTCGATTGCACGGGCGATACCGTGACGCGTCATGAAGCCCTTCGTCTTCAAGCACGCCGACGCCCGCTGGCATGAGGGCGCCACCCTCTTGCACGTATATCTGGCCGTATCCGACCGGGATGGAACGAGATCGACTGTTGGTTCGGCCCCAACACTGTTGCTGCAACCAAGGAGTGGCAGTGGACTGAGATCGACGTCAGCAAGGTCGACGGCAAGGTAGGACGCGAGACTTTCGGCGCGGCAAGTAAGTACCTGACAGGGGGTGCAGGCTCCAACCACATGATCGTTTATCAGTCCGTGGGTGAACCCCTGTACTTCAAACGCACCGATGACGGGCGTTGGAACCTGTACCTCGACGGCGATCGACAGCCTCTTTGGTACAACAAGGCAACCTTCGCGAAGTGCACCTGATTCCAGCAGTTTTGACCTTGGATCCACCAGATGGTTCCGTTGAAGCCTCCAAGTCCATGGGGCCGCCAGAGCACCCGGCTGCTATCCGCCAGGGGTCACGAGACCGGATTCGTACGCCACCACTACCGCCTGCGCCCTGCTGTCCAGGTCCAGCTTGGTCATCGTGCGGTTGAGGTGGGTTTTGACGGTGGCCTCGCTGATATAGAGGTGGTCGGCGATCTCGAGGTTGGACAGGCCGCGTGCGATCAGTTTCAGGACCTCGAGCTCGCGGGAGGTCAAAGCATCCAGGTCCGCGGGCTGTTCGCTGGCGGTCTGGCGGGCGTACGCCTCGACCAGGCGGCGGGTGACGCTGGGTGCGAAGAGCGCGTCGCCGCCGGCGACCGCGGTTACCGCGGCGAGCAGCCGTTCCGGGCCGGAGTCCTTGAGCAGGAACCCGCAGGCTCCGGCGCGCAGTGCTCCGTACACGTACTCGTCGAGGTCGAAGGTGGTCAGCACCAGGATCCGGGGCGTGGGCTCGGCGGCCTGGGCGAGGATGCGTTCGGTGGCCTCGATGCCGCTCATGCCGGGCATCCGGATGTCCATCAGGATGACCTGGGGGGCGGTCTCGGCGGCGAGTGCCACGGCCTCCGCGCCGTCGCCGGCCTCGCCGACCACCTCGATGCCGGGTGCGGCGCGCAGCAGCCCGACCAGTCCGGCCCGGATGAGGAACTGGTCGTCGACGACGAGCACGGTGGTCATGTGGTGGCGTCGTCCCCCCGCCCTGCGGCCCGCGCGGAGGTCGGCAGGGTCAGCCGCACGGCGAAGCCCCCTTGCTCCTGCGGGCCGATGGTGATCTGCCCGCCGTAGAGCTTGGCCCGCTCGCGCATGCCAAGCAAGCCGTGCCCGCCGTCGCTCCGTACTCTGTCCGGATTCACCCCCTCTCCGTCGTCCGTGACCGAAACGGTCACCTGTTGCGGTTCATACCTCAGCCGTACCTCCGCACTCGCGCCGTGCGCGTGTTTGAGGACGTTGGTGAGCGCCTCCTGCACCACCCGGTAGGCGCACAGTTCGACGCCGGGGGCGAGCGGGCGCGGGGTGCCCTCGACGGCGAGGGCGACCGGGACACCGCCGGTGCGGATGCGTTCGGCCATCTCGTCGAGACGGGCGAGGCCCGGCATCGGAGCGGCCGGGGCGCCGTCATCGGCGGCGCGCAGCACCATGAGCATGCGGCGCAGCTCTTCGAGGGCCTCCTTGCCGGTGGCGTCGATGGTCTCGAGCGAGGTGCGCGCGGTGTCCCGGTCGGTGTCGAAGACGAAGCGGGCGAGACCGGTCTGCACGGAGATCACGGACATGTGGTGGGCGACCACATCGTGCAGTTCGCGGGCGATCCGGCCGCGCTCCTCGGCGACCTCGCGCCGGGCGCGCTCGGCCTGTTCCCGGCGCAACTGCCGGGTCAGCTCGGCCGAGCGGCGGGCGAGAACGCCGAACCGCCACAGCACCGCCGGGTAGACCACGGCCTGCCCGATGACGGACGGCCAGCCGTCGGTGTGGCTCACGGCACCCGCGTAGATCCAGACCCCGCCCATCAGCGCGGCGCAGGGGACGGAGACGCGCAGCGCTCGCAGAGAGGCGACGGTGTAGACGGCGAGCATGGGGCCGAAGCTGCACACCACGGCCCAGTAACCGGCGGTGATGTACACCAGCCAGGTGGCGTGCACGAGGCAGCAGACCACGACCGGGGCCCGGCTGCGGAGCACGAGCGGCAGATGGACCAGGACCACCAGCGCATAGGCGGTCGCATCGAGCGGATTCTGCCCCTGGCGCGCGGCCTCCGGTCCCAGCAGCAGGGCCACACTGGTCAGCGCCGCCGCGATCAGCGTGTCAACGGCGAGGGGGCGGATCCGCATCGCAGCAGCGTAAAGCCGGCTCCGGTAGATGGGCGTCAAACTCCTGCGGTACCGCGGAAGTTGCAGGAACCGGGCGGCTACCGCGCTGGTCTGCACGGGAGTTCAACCCCGCGTGGGACGCGGGTCGTACGCGGCGGACCGTACGTTCTAAGCATCTGGAGCGCAGCGCTATCCACGCATCAGCACCACGGATGAATTGCTCGGGTCGTGACGATGAGCCCCACCGCCGCGAAAGACGCCATCTCGCCAACCAAAGGTGTGACCTGCTTTGTTTCACGCCCGGGACACGGCTGTGCAACAACCCCAAACCCGGTGAACTCGATCCAGGACGCCCCCAGTGGCCACCGTGGCCGCGGGCCGGCGTCCCCCTACTAGGGCCCGTCATTTGGGCCCAGCCTGGAGATGCAGTCGAGGAAACATGCACGGAGACTTCGAACATTCCGGCGGCAAAGGCCGTCCAGCGACCACGAAGGAGAATGATGCTCACACGTACCAAGATCAGCACGGTTCTCACTGCAGGTATCGTCGCGGTCGGACTCCTGACCGGGACGGGCGCCACGGCAACAGCGGATGCCCGCCCGACTTCCGCCGCAGTCGACTGCACGCCCCCGTACCACGAGAACAACTCCACCGGCTGGGGCAAGTTGAACGGGACGTACAACCTCAAGAAGGCCCCTTACGCGTCCTGCGGAAATGTGAAAAGCCTCAGCTCCGGCACCAAGTTGTACTTCCACTGCTATGTCATCAACTCCTACGGGAACGACTGGATTTACGTCCGTCAGGCAGGCACCGAGACCCACGGCTGGATGTCGTGGGCCAACTTCGGCGAAATATCCGAGGACACGGGCATTCTGCCCTGCTCTGTGTGACCTGCCCGCATGTACCGACAGGGCACCACAAGCTGATTGTGAGACCGCGCATTCAGCCGCCGTCATCGTGCTTCACTGCGGGGCCGTGCGCCCTGGCAGGGGTCTGGGGTCGATCGGATGGTGCGATCTGAGTGCTGACTCGAAAGGGGAAAATCATGAGGTCGCGAGGACAGGTAAGGAACGCGCTGCGAGCTGCGGGGGTGTTGGTGGCGGGGGCAGCGCTGGCTGTCGCAATCCCGGGATCTGCGCATGCTGGCGGCGGGAAATTCACTGCTCACACGAGGGACAGTAAAGTTTGTGGTGATGCCCTGGGCTATTACTATTACTACGAGGCAGGCGCAGCTCAAGGGAAGAAGTTCTACGACACAAACTGGGATTTCGACGTCGACGACTATTGCAGGGACGGCAAAGGCGTTTCGCTCTACACCAAGTACAGCAAATGGGACGGCGCGAACCAGCGATGGGATTACTCGCACCTCAACAAGTACAACAGGATAAGCAGCGCAGGCCAGGGCCACTTCGTGGCGGATGTACGCATCTTCGTGTGCATCGTGGGCGTGCCGAGTTCCTGTGGAGAAATTCAAGGGCTATGAACCCCTGACCTCAGTTCGGGTGCACCTCACGGGGACACCCGGCCGTGAGGCAGGATGCCGTCTGGTATCAGTCAGAAGATCTCAGCGACGTCCCCGAGGCCCACGGTCTCGGGGACGTCGTCGCGTTGGGTGGGCACCTAATACTCCAGTTGTAGATCGTGATCTTCATTGGTGATGGGCGGCCTGCCGTTCGTAGTGGCAGGCCCGGGAGCGGGCTTGATGGCGTCGTCGCCAGTCGGACCAGCCGAGGTGATGTGCGGCTGAGCGGACGGTGGTGATGAGTGCGGTGAACAGGTGCTGGATCTCGTTGCAGGTCAACGGGATCAGCCCGTCCGAGCCCGGCTGGTGGTCGCGTTCGTGTGCGGCGGTCGTGGCCAGAAAGGCATGGGCGAGCATCGCGAGGGTGACCCAGCGGTGCCAGGACGTCCAACGCCTGACCTGGTGTTCGTCCAGCCCGGCCAGGCCCTTGGCGGCCTGGAACGTCTCCTCGACGGTCCATCTGCGCCCGGCCACCCGCACCAACGTGGCCAGCGGAACTGGGTCGGCCGAGTAGCAGCGGTAGAAGGCGAGTTCGCCGCTGCTACGGTTGCGGCGAACGAGCAGATAGCGATGACCGGGACGGTCGTCGGCGACGTCGGCCAGGGCCCAGTCGTAGAAGCGGTGCCCCTTGGCGCCGGCGCCTGCGGAGAGCTTCTGCCAGGCCCGCTTCGGCAGCTTCTTGACCAGGGCATCGGCCCGCATCTTGCCCGCCCGGGTGGCGATCTGGTGATCGCAGGCGACCGCGAGGACGTAGCCGACCTGGCGGTCTTCCAGCGCGCCCCGCAGTTGCGGATTGGCTCCGTAGACCTCGTCCGCGGCCACCCAGGACGCCTGGATCCCGGCATCCAGGGTCCGGTTGATCATGCGTGCGGCGAGTTGGGGCTTCGTGGCGAAGCCGACGTCCTCGGGAATCCCGGCCAGCCGGCAGCGGGTCGCATCCTGCGTCCACGAGCGCGGCACATACAGTTCCCGGTCGATCGCCGCGTGGCCGTGCGGGCTGGAATAGGCGAGGTAGACGGCGACCTGGCTGTTCTCGATGCGTTCGGGGGCCCGTATTTCAATAAGTGCTCGGCAGAGGGGTGTTGGTGGGAGTCTGAGATATGACCCCGTGTCTGGCAGGCCACGTTGCCGCTCGTGCTCTGCGGGCCAAGTTCGATCAGATCCTGCCGCACTTCGATGAGCGCCGCCGTCGGTTGTACCTGGCCAGTGAGGCGACGGCCCTCGGCCGCAGCGGGATCGTCCGGGTCGCCGCCGCCTCCGGCACCAGCACCGCAACCATCGCGCGAGGTATGGCCGAGTTGGCCGGTTGCTCCTCACCGACCCTGCGGGTCCGGTCTCCAGGTGCGGGCCGCAAGCGGCTGACAGACACCGACCCTGGTCTGCTGCCCGCGCTGGAGTCGCTGATCGAGCCGCACACCCGAGGCGACCCCGTCTCCCCGTTGCGGTGGACCACGCTGTCGTTACGGGCCCTGGCCTCAACCCTCACCGCACAGGGCCACCCGATCAGCGCTTCAACCGTCGGACATCTGCTGCACACCCTGGGCTACAGCCTGCAGGGAACCGCGAAGACAACAGAGGGCATCAGCCATCCGGACCGCGATGCTCAGTTCACGCACCTGAATGCCACCGCCGCCGCGTTCCTCAACGATGCCCAGCCGGTGATCAGCGTCGACACCAAGGCCAAGGAATGGCTCGGCAACCGGGACCGGCCGGGTCGCACCTGGCGGCCGGGCAAGAACGCGATCAAGGTGGACTGCCACACGTTCACCACCAACGACCAGCCCATGGCGATCCCCTACGGGATCTACGACATCGCCAACAACACCGGATGGGTCAACGTCGGCACCGACCACGACACCGCCCAGTTCGCGGTGGAGTCCATCCGACGCTGGTGGCAGCACCGCGGACGGGCGGATCACCCGAATGCCGGCAGGCTCCTGATCACCGCCGACTCCGGCGGCTCCAACGACCCCCGCCGCTGGACCTGGAAAAGCAACCTTGCCACCTTCGCACGAGAGAGCGGCCTGGAGATCACGGTCTGTCACCTACCGCCGGGTACTTCGAAGTGGAACAAGATAGAGCACCGGATGTTCTGTCACATCACCGCGAACTGGCGGGGGCGGCCGCTGACCAGCTACCAGGTCGTCCTCGAGACCATCGCCGCCACAACAACCAAGACCGGCCTGACCATCGGGGCCGAACTGGACACAAGCAGCTACGACCTCGGCATCAGCGTCACACCCGCCGAGTTCCACTCCCTTCCGATCACACCCAACGCCTTCCACGGTGACTGGAACTACACACTGTCTCCCGTTCCACCGCGAGCGCCAGACGCGCCGGCAACGACACACCGGATCGACCCGGTCCTGACCGCGATGCTCACCGATCCGGCCCTGACCGGCATGTCACGAACCGCCTTCGAGCATTTGGTGGCGGTCTCGGAGCCATTCTGGGACGCCATGGCCGAGGCAGCATTCCAGCGACGCTTCCACCGCCCGCGCAGCTACCGCCACCCGCAGACCAGCAGCGTGGACCACCTCCACCGGCTCCTGGCAGCCATCTTGCGCCGCCGCAGAGCGGTGACCATGACGTTTTTGGCCCAATTACTGGGCGTCAACCGCACCAACCTTTCCATCCAGTACCAGGACGGAAAACGGCTCCTGGACCTGCACCGGATCCTTGTCACACCTCTACCCGGATCGGCCGCCCGCACGTTGGAACAGCTACACGCCCGAGCGACCCCCACCAACACCCCTCTGCCGAGCACTTATTGAAATACGGGCCCCGGCGGTGCCGGTGTACTGGCGCTGCACCCCGACCGTGCTGGTGCCCTTCTTCACGTCCCCGGTCTCGTCGACCACCAGTACCGCCCGGTCGTCGTGCAGATGCTCCACCACGTACTCCCGTACGTCATCGCGTACCGCATCGGCATCCCACTTGGCCCGGCCCAACAGGTGCTGCATTCCGTCCGGAGTGGTCTCGCCGGCCCACTCCGCGATTGTCCAGCAGTTCTTGCGTGGCAGGTCGGCCAATAGACCGAGCACCAACCGCGCCGCCCTGCACCGGGGTTCGACCCGCGCGAAGCGCCCCGCGATCCGGCCCATCAGACCCTCGAACGCGTCCCGCCAACGGGCGGGTTCTATGCTGTGACCTGGGGCCACCGTCTCTTCGTCAGTCCACACAACTCACGATGATCAACGGTGGCCGCAGCCGTCTTATCGTCGGCCCTGACCAGCCAACATTACGATCTGTGCCTGGAGTAGGCGGCGGTCGAACGGGCGACGCAGGCGCGCCGTCCCGTATCAGGAGGACATATGCGACGTGGCGAAGTCTGGTGGGCAGATTTCAACGAGCAGCGGGCAGTCGTACTGCTGTCGGGAGAAGAGGCGTCCGGTTTCTTGGCGATGCAGGTCGTCGCTCCCGCGGGCACCGATCTCAGCGGCGTGGCCGTTGAGGTGGCAGTAGGTGCCCCCGAAGGACTGCCTCTCGAAGGCGTCCTGAGAGTCGCACTTCCACGTCCCGACCTCATCCCTTGCACTTGGCTGGTCACCCTGGCCAGGGAAGACCTGATCGGGCAGGCGGGCGTCCTGCCGTCCGCGAAGCTCAGCGAGATCGAGGATGCCCTTCGTCTCGGTGGACTCAAGTAGGCAGAGAGGGATGGACGCCGCCGATGGCGCGGCCGGTTTCGTCGAGATGGTCAATGGTGGCCGCGCCATATCAGCGGCGCCCCCACTCACAAGATCACGATCTACGGCTGGAGTACTAGTGAGCAGCCTGCGGGTCAGCTACAGGGTTGCTTGTAACGGCCTTGAATCAAAGTCGAGTTGGCGGCAGGGCGGCCTCGCTTTGCTCCTGAAGAGCCGGTCGACCTTCAGGTCCCACTCGACCCAACCTGCCTTCCCCCTCCGTGAGTCTGAGCAGATCATTCGCAGCCTGCGACTCAGACCGAAGGGACAAGATCGTGAGAGCACGTGCCGTGGCCCACGAATGAGACAATTCACAAACCACCAGGTCGACACGACGGAACGGGGCATTCCGAATGCGGGCCTACAGGCTTGTAGGTTCGCATTTCGCGTGTCCCTTTCTTGTTGACGGTGGCCTTTGTCCGGCCCAAAGGACAGCGTGGTGAGACGCGCTCCTGTCCTTTGCATTCAGGCTGTCGGATTCTCACCCGTTCTCGTTCGCGCTGGCTGATTCTCATCGCGTCACGTCCTGAGCGGCAGCGTTTGCTTCGTTCGGCGGGCGTGTTGTTGCTCCTGGCCTGGTGCTTCTGCCCGACCGCGAACGAGACTTCCGCGAAGGCCACCATGTCTGAGAACGAGGGCCACCGGTGTTCACAATCCAGTTGGCGCCTCCGCAGGTCGGCGAACCGCGACCTGCCAACTCCACTCGACAGGACACGTGCAGCACGGTCGAATTGCCGGGTTTCCAGGCGGCTTCGGGTATGGCTGATACGCCCCTGCTGACCCCGGTGGCGGTCGCAGGCCCAGGGACGCCGTGGCAGCGAAGTGGCCCGCTCGCTAGTCCTGTTGGGTGCGCCACACCCCGCGGCGGGTGCTGCGCGTGGACGATGTCGCGATAAGGCGAGGGCACATCTACGTCATCGTGCTGGCCAACGGGGAGACTCACCGGCTTGTCGACGCGCTAGCCACCCGGGACGCCGAGCTGCTGACCACGTGGCTGCTCGCCCATCCTGGCATCGAGGTCGGTTGCCGTCATCGGGCGAGTGGCTACACCTGGCGGGCTAGGGGCCCAGGTGGAGGTGGGCGGCCCAGGTGTGAGGGTTTCGCGGATATTTCTGTCGCATGTGGATGGTCGCGCGGTGGACGGCGGCGGCTACGGCGTCGGGGTGGGCGGCGAGGTCGGTGTAGATGGCTCTGGCCAGCTGCTCGGCGAGGTCGTCGGCGATTGGCCACAGGGTGCCGACCACGTGCCGGTAGCCGGCCAGTTGGAAGGCCGACGACAGGTGGATCGCCTCGTCCACCAGCGCGCCGCCGCTGGCGGTTTCGCATGCCGACAGGTAGGCCAGCCGGGCGTCGGCTACCTGGATGGTGCTCAGGTCGAGCACGGACAGCGGGCCGTCGGACAGCGCGAGGCCGCTTGTCGACGGGTCGGTGAACTCGGAGGTGGCGTGGCAGGCGAAGTGCGCGACGGAGGCACGGGGAAGCGCGGCCAGCACGGCGTCGCGGGTCGCTTGGGGTCCGATCAGTGTCCGGGCCTGGCTGGGGATCGCGGCAGTAACCATGGCTGCTTCTGCCTCGGCGTTGGGCAGGGGCGGCAGGCCGTCGGCTTCCGGGACGGCGATCGCCAGAACCGTCGCCGGGCCGGGATCGGCTGGCCGGGCATGCGCGGCGGCCAGCGCGCGCAGGGTGGACACGGTTGAGGACACCGCGAGGTCCGGCACACCGCGATGGCGTCCGGCGGCGTCGTAGGTGCCGGCCGCGTGCAGCGGCAGCACCGTGAGCGGCCCGGTCGGCAGCCACCACAGTCGGGGCGGTGTCCCGGATCCGGCCTGGATGTCCAGATGGGACAGCACGGGTTCGGCGATGACTTCCCAGAGCCACGCCAGGACCGCGCGGAGGTCGGCGGCCGAGCCGGTGCCGCCCGGGCGGGTGGCGTCGATCAATTGGTTGGCCCTCGCCGTGGCGTCGGCTCGGCGTAGGTCGGGCAGCGGGCAGACCTCGACGTTTCCGGCTCGGGTCAGGATGAGCGCGTCGCAGCGGTGCCGGCTGGCGTTCACTGCAATCACCGGACCCACCGTGGCCAGGGCGGAGAGTGCCGGAGGGGCAAGGAAATCCGCCATGCCCGGCTGGGAGCGGATCTCGGCGATCAGGGTGTCCAGCTCGGCGGCCAGGTGGTGCCGGGCGTCGCTGGTCAGCCCGGTCCCCGGCTGGGCTCCGGCCGGCGTGTCCAGCGCGTCGCGTAGTTCCTCGAACCGGGTGGCCAGGGCCGGATCGATGTCCCGCAACGCGCCCAGCTCGCCGCGCAGGTCCAGGCTGCGCCCGATTAACACGCCGCGGCCCTGCTCGAGCAGGCGTAGCGCGCCGACCGGGTCGCCCTGTTGAACCGCGACCGCCGCGGCGTCGCAGCCCACGCCGGTCATGGCGGCCAGCACGCGCTGCTGGTCGGCGCGCGCCTGGTGCTGGCCGGCGAGCAGCGGTAGTGCCTCGACCACGATCCGGTAGCCGTCGGCGGCCTCGGCCCAGCGCCGACTGCCCACGGCCAAATCGGCATAGCGCGCGGCCGCCTCCGCACGGTCCGACACCGGCGCCGCGGGAACGGCGGCGGCGGCCCGGAAGCAGTCCATCGCCCGGGCCAGGTCTTCGGGGGTGCCCTTGCGCCGGTGACGCTGATGCAGCGTGTTGCCGAGATTGCGCAAGAAGGCGGCGCGGTGGAGGTGATCGGCCGGCGTCGCCCGCACTGCGGCGTCCAAGGCCGCGACGGCACCGTCGAGATCACTGCCGGTCAACTCGTCGCGGGCGGACAGCGCGAGCGCGAGGTTGGACAGGAACATCCCCTGGTTTCCGTGCCCGTCCGGAGTCGCGCGCACGGTCTCCTCAAGCGCGGCAACCGCGGCGTTCAGTTCGGCTGCGTCTCCGAGCTCGTCGTACCTCTGCTGTAGGACCACGGCCAGGTTCGCCAGCCGGATGGGCCGGTTCGGATGCCCCGCCGGGGTGGCTTCGACGGCCTGCCGGGCCAGGTCAACAGCTTCAACTAGGTCACTGGGACCGCCCAGAGCGAGGTACCGCAACGTCATCGCGGCAGCCAAGTTGCCGACCAGGTCTGCCCGGTTGGCCCGTTCGCCGGCGGTGGACGCCACGGCGGCGCGCCAGGCCATGACCGCCTCGTCGAGGTCGCTGCGGGTCCCGCCGATCTCGAACCGTTGCTGTAGGGCGCCGGCCAGCGTGTCCAGGACGAGCGCACGGTCCGGATCGTCGCTGGCGATCTCGGCGACCGCCTGCCGGGCGACGCCGATCGCGCGCTCGAGGTCGGCCCGGTCACCGCGCAGGCGGTGCCGTTGGAGCAATGCCTTGGCCACGGTGTTGCGCCGGCCGGGTCGGCCGGTCCTGTCCCCGGCGGACTGCTCGATGGCCGCGTTCGCCGCGGCCACCGCCTCGTCCAGATCCGCGGCGGCCCCTTCCCGGTCATGCCGGATCAGCAACGCCGACGCCAGCCCGTCCAGCGCGATCACCTTGTGTGGGTGCCCGTCGGGCAGCTCCCGCTCCACCTCCCGGATCACGGCGATGCCGGCATGCAGATCCGCCACGTCGCCGAGGTGCTCGTAGCGGACACGCCGCACCAGGGCAAGGTTGTGCAGCGTGTCCAACCGCTGCGGATCGCCATCCCGCACAGTCCGAACGGCCTGCCGCCCCAGGGCGAGGGCCCGGTCCAGGCTCGCCGTGTCGCCGGACGCCTCGAACCGGCGCAGCCAGATCAGCGCGAGGTTGGACAGCGCGCGGGGCCGTTGCTCGTCCGGCGCCGCGTCGGCCGCGCCCTGGCCCACGGACAGCGCCTCGTCCAGATCGGTCAGTGCGTGCGTGCGCTCGTGCCGGGTCAGAAGCGCGACCCCGAGATTGGCCATGAACGCGCCGCGATTGGGATTGGCGGCGGGCGTCAGCTCGACGACCCGGCGGGTCAGCGTGATGACGGTGTTCAGGTCGTCGAGGGAGTCGTCGCGGTAGAAGCGAAGCTGGTGGGCGGTGGCCAGGGCGTTGACTCGGAAGGCGTGGTCGACGTGCCCGTCCTCGGTGAGCGCCACCGCCTCCCGCGCCGTACTGATCGACTCGTCGAGGTCTTCCGGGTCGCCGGTGGCTTGGTGCCGCAGTTGCAAGGCAATGCTCAGGTTGGACAGCCAGCTCGCCAGCTCCGGGTGGTTGGCCGGGGCGTCGTTGGCGGAGTGTTGGAACGCGGCGATCGCCTCGTGCAGCGCGACGGGGTCCCCGGTCCGCCTGGCCTCGGCCAACCGGTCCCGGCCGTACTGTCCGACCTCCTCCCGGCTGTACTGATCTGGCACCTCCTCGGCGGCGAATTCGCGGCGCACCTCCGCCGGCACCTGGCTCGGATCGACTTCGTACACCCGAGTGAACAGGTCGATCGCCAGGAACAGATCGGCGGTTTCCTGGCCTCTCGGCGCCGCCATCGCGCGATACCAGTGCGTCCAGCCCACCGTGTGGGCGACCCGAACATCGTCGTGGGCCAACGGAAGAAGCAGCCGGGCTAGGGCGAGGGTCCGGTCGTCGAGCAGGATCAGCGGATCCGACGTCGCCATGAACCTCTCCAGGCGAGTGACGAGCTCGGCGAATTCGGGATTGTCCTGCATCGCGGGGAACCGACCTTCCTGGCCCGCCGGCCATGCGACACTGCGCGCCATGACATCCGCAGACGTGGTCGCCCAATTCTGCCTGCAATTGGCGAGGTTGCGCCGGTTGGCCTTGGAGGAAGGCCGGGTGGCGGACCTGGATGCCCTGGTGGCCGCGGCAATCTCCGGCGAGGACGTGGCGGCGCGGCTGGTCGAGCTGAGCCGGCAAATCGGCGGCCCGGAACTGCGTACTCGGGGTGTCGACGCAGGAGTGCCCATGGGCGGGCCGTTCGGGCCCGGACAGCCAGTCGGTGGCCGGTACGTTTGTCCGCACGGTCGGTGCAACCGGGCGGAGCGAAGGGCGCCCGGCGGGCCGGTGCCAGAATGCCGGCTCGCCCCTGTTCCGCTCGTCTTTGAGGCGTGACAACCGTGACCACCCTGCTGACCACGCTGGCTACAAAGCTCGCCGAGAAATTGATGACCCTCGTGGTGCTGCCGGGCCTGCTGCTGCTGGCCACGGCGTTCGCCGGAAGCCTGTTGGGGCACCGCCACCCGGTGAACGTCCGGCACCTTGTCGACGAGGTCAACCGGATCGCCGAGGCCGCCGGTGGTGCGCCGGCCGCGACGCTCGCCGTCGTGCTGGTGGCCCTGCTGCTGGCCGCGGTCTCGGCTGGCCTCCTGGCCCAGGCGGTGGGCGCCGCACTGCGCTGGTTGTGGACGATCAACCCCGACCGCCGACCGTTCACGGACCTGACCAAGTGGCGGCGCACTCGCTGGGCAGAGCTCGACCAGAACTACCGCGCCGCGCAAGAAGACGTGGAACAGACCAGGATCGCTGCCGACGACACCCGCGCGGAACTGGCGGCGCAGCCGGACTCCGCCGCGGCCCGCACCGCCGCGGAGCAGGCGCAGGAGCGCCTTTCCCGCGCGGTGGACATGGCGGCGCCGATCGCCGCGCGCCGCAACCGGATCGCGTCCGCCCAGCCGAGCCGGCCAACCTGGATGGGCGACCGGCTCGCCGCCGCGGAGACCCGAGTGCGCGGCCAGTACGGCCTCGACCTGCCGGCCCTCTGGCCCCGGCTGCAGCTCATCACCCCGGATGGAGCCAGAGCCGACCTGCGCTCTGCCGCCGATGCCTGGAACCGCGCCGGCATTCTCGCCGGTTGGGGCCTGCTGTACCTGCTGGTCACCACCGTGTGGTGGCTGGCGGCCCCGATCGGTCTGGTGGTCATGCTCGTCGGCTGGCGTCGCGGCCGAGCCGCCGTCGCCGCACTCGCCGACCTCACTGAGTCCGCCGTCGACCTCTACGCACCCACCCTCGCCGAGCAACTCGGCGTCACCGTGCCCGCGGGCACCATAACGCCCGCCCTCGGCCGGCAGATCACCGAGCAGTTCCGCAAAGGCGCCTGACCGGAGGGAGTTCCCTGGCAGGTCAGGTCCTCGAGGCCGCGAGTGGTGCAGGGCGAGGGTTCGGTCCCGCTCGGTGGGCTCCTTCGCTGGCGTGGGCGATTTGAGATGGGTGCGGATCCTCTGCAGTGACGGTCCGGATCAGGATGTGGGGCTGTAGATCCGCTGGTTCGTCCTGGGCAGCAGCAGCAGTTGGTGGGACAGGCCCTGGCCCGGTGCGGTGGTGGAGGCTACTTTCAGGTGATGCGGATCTTGCATCTCTCTGACACTCATCTCGACCGGGCGGGCGGCCCGGACGCCGACGGAGCCGACGGCACTGCGGCCCTGCGGCTTCTGCTGAACGAACTCCAGCACCTGGACGACCTGGACGCGGTGGTGGTCACCGGTGATGTTGCGGATGACGGCTCTCGTGAGGCGTACACGCGGGCGGGCGAGCTCCTGTCCGACTACGCCGGTCGACGCGGGGCGGAGGTCTTCTACACGACGGGTAACCACGACGAGCGCACCGCGTTCGGCGAGGTACTCGGCAGCGGCCACCGGCAGCCCGAGGCTGCCTATCAGGGGGCGGCGGGTGAGCGGGCAGCGGTCAGCACGGTGGGTGGATGGCGGTTGATCACGCTGGACACGCTCGTTCCGGGCAAGGGCTACGGCCGTTTGGACAACGGCCAGCTCGACTGGCTGCGTGAACTGCTGGCCACGCCCGCGCCGTTGGGAACCGTGCTGGCGTTTCACCATCCGCCGGTCGCCCTGGATGTCGATGTCCAGCGGGCCCTGGGCCTGCAAAATCATGCGGACCTGGCCGAGACGATCCGCGGGAGTGACGTCCAGCTCATTTTGTGCGGACACTTCCACCTGCAGATTCTGGCGCGTCTGGAGCAGGCCACGGTTTCGGTTGTCCCAGGGGTCGTCAGCCGCATTGACCTGACCGTCCGGCCGGGTGCCGAGCGTGCGGTCCACGGTCCTTCGGCCTCTTTGGTCCACCTCGGGACACTGCACGGGCCGCTGATCCATACGCTTCATGCCCGGGATCCGCGCATGGGTGAGACGGTCTACGAGGCCGACGAGGCGGAGATGCACGACGTCATCAAGAGGCTCGGTCCTTCGCAACTGGCCTGAATTCGGGCAAGTCGCCGCGTACCCCTCCCTCAAGGACGCGCGCGCGGCACTCGCCATGCCCCCGCACACCGTCACCAACCACCTTCGTCGTCTTGAGGAGGATCTCGGCGGCCCACTGCTGCTGCGGACCCTGAAGAACCGGCCCATAAAGCCCACCGAACTCGGGCACCAAGTCCTCGCGGCTGCCCGGCCTCCGGCCGAGCGCCTCGGAGTCCCGCCGCTTGCTGTTCCAGCGGATGCGTCACGCCCACGGCAGACCCGCAGGAGAAGGCCACAGACAACCGCCACCGCAGCGGCGAGACTGGCCCAACTTCCCGCCCTCTTGCGGCCGGCAGCGGGGACCTACGGTGGACAGCGCCGACTGCGCCGGTTCCTGGAAGCCGTCCGGTACCCCACGGTGACGGCCTTCGCCCGCGACGCGGGCCTTGACCCGTCCACAGTGACCCTGCAGATCGTCCGTCTGGAGCGGGACTTCGACGGCCAGCTCCTGGTGCGCGGCGGGAACAAGCACGCCATGCAGCTCACCCGCCTCGGCAAGAGGGTCGTTGCCGCCGCGCAACCGTACGCCGACCAACTCGGCGACTTCCATGGGCCACGCCACAAGCCGAAGGCGCCCTCGCCGGTTGGCCCGACCGCGCCTTGTGACACCTCGCGGGCATGCGCCGGCGGTGAATCTGGCTGATCTCCCTGCGCAGGCAGCCCGGAGTCTGGATCATGAGAGGAGTGGAGGACTGGTCTGACTGCAACGACCTTGACGAACTGCGTATCCGTCTCGACGTAGCCCTGCAGGAGAACGCGGAACTCCGCGAGGAACTCGCTCAGATCAAGGCAGACAACATCCGCCTGCAAGCGCGCCTGGGCGAGACCGCCCCCACCGGTTTTGCTGTGCTGCCGCCCGTGGTCGACCCCGTGCCGGCCTCGCCGGTCGTCGGTGCGGGCGGGCTCCCGTACGCCGACGCCTCCTCCGGCACCGCAGCGAAGATCGCCCTGTTTCGGGCGCTGTTCGCCGGGCGGGAGGACGTCTACGCGAGGCGCTGGGTGAGCACCCGGACCGGGCGGACCGGCTGGAGTCCGGCCGAAGACAACCCGTTCGACAAGACCAAGGACGATGCGGACCGGGTGTTCTGGCCGCTGACCGACGAGACCGTCTACGGCCACCTCAACCCCTCCCGTCAGGGCCGCAGCGAACTACACGTCGGCCTGTACCCGCTGCTGGCCGACGACACCTGCCGGCTGCTGGCGTGCGACTTCGACGGCAAGGACGGCAGCGACTGGCGTGCGGACGCCACCGCCTACGCCGCAGCCTGCGACGACGCCGGTGTCCCCGCCCTGCTGGAGATCTCCCGCTCGGGCAAGGGCGCGCACGTGTGGACGTTCTTCACCGCCTCCGTCGCCGCCACCACGGCCCGCGCGCTCGGCATGACCCTGCTGCGTCGGGCGATCGACGCCCGCGGGCAGATGGCTCTGTCCAGCTACGACCGCCTCTTCCCCGCCCAGGACTTCCTGCCCATCAAGGCCAAGGGCAGCTTCCGGTTCGGCAGTCTGATCGCGCTGCCGCTGCACGGCGCCTCCCGCGCTACGGGCACGACCGTCTTCGTGGACCCCACCACCTGGCAGCCCTACCCGGATCAGTTCGCCCACCTCGCGCGCACCGAACGCCTCACGCCGGCCGAGGTCGAGGCGCTCGTCGACAAGCTCGGCCCGGTCAAGGCCGGCCCGTCGGCGACCGCGCCCGAGCTGGGACCGCGGCCCCGCAGGAAGGCCCTGGGCAAGGCGCCGGCCACGGTGCCCGCACGGCTTGCCGCGATGCTGGCGATCTCCACCGCAGGGCTGCCCCCGCAGCTACTCGCGGCGCTCAAGCACGCCGCGTCGTTCCACAATCCGGAGTTCTACCGCAAGCAGAATCAACGCTTCTCGACCTGGAACACACCCCGGCTCATCTGCAGCTTCGACGCCACCGACCCCGACTGGCTCAAGCTGCCGCGTGGTCTTGCCGACGAGGCCGTCCAGCTGATCGCCGCCGCCGGCGGCACGCTCACCATCACCAGCGAACTGCCCGAACACCCCGCGATCACCGCGCACTTCACCGGCGAGCTGAGCGGCATCCAGCAGCAGGCCGTGGAGGCGATGACCCCGCATCCCGCCGGGGCCCTGGTCGCTCCTCCTGGAGCTGGCAAGACGGTCATGGCCTGCGCCTTGATCGCCCACCACCGCACGCCAACGGCCGTCGTCGTGAACCGCAGCGAGCTGCTGGACCAGTGGAAGCAACGCCTCGCCGCCTTCCTCGACCTCGGCGATCACCAGATCGGCTCGCTCGGCGGCGGCAAAGACCGGCGCGGCCACGCCGTCGACCTGATCATGCTGCAGACCCTGTCCCACCGGGATGCGCCGCCCGACCTGCTCGACGGATACGGCCTGGTCATCGTGGACGAGTGCCACTCCGTGGGAGCACCGGGCGCCGAAGCGGCGATCCGCAGCGCGAAGGCCGGACGCTGGATCGGCCTGTCCGCCACCCCCTACCGGGCGGACCAGATGGACCCGGTGATCACGATGCAGTGCGGCCCGATCCGCCACGAGATCGAAGACGCCAGCACCTTCGCCAAGCACTTCGTCGTCCACCCCACCACGTTCACCACCGACGAACCGGGCAACGACGGCGCCTCCTTCCAGGCCATCTACACCGAACTCGCCCACCACGCCGACCGCAACGCCCAGATCGCCGCGGACATCGCCGACGCCACCGCACGCGGCCGGTGCAGCCTGGCCCTGACCAACCGCGTGGAACACCTCCACCAGCTGGCCGCCGCCCTCAAACCGCACGGCGTCGAGCCCCTGCTGCTCCACGGCGGCCTGCCGCAGGCGGAACGAGCCCGTATCCGTTCCGCCTTGGGCGAGGACACCGCCAAGCCGCTGGTGCTCTTGGCGATCGACAAGCTCGTCGGGGAGGGCTTCGACCAGCCCCGGCTCGACACCCTCTTCCTCACCAGCCCGATCTCCTTCAAGGGCCGCGTCATTCAGCAGGTCGGCCGCATTACACGTAACACCGAAGCGAGGAAGTCCCACGTCGAAGCCCACGACTACCTCGACGCCGACGTCCCGCAGCTGGAGCGCATGCACCACCGGCGCCGCCGCATCCTCGAGCGCCGTGGCTTCACCACGACTCCACTCGAGAAGCTGCCCAAGTCCCCGCCCACGGCTCGGCCCGACGCGCAGACCGCCACCGTGACGACCACGCGCCCCGCACCGGCCGTCGCGCAGGTCCGGGCCTGGGCCCGCGGCCAGGGAATGGACGTGCCGGCCCGGGGCAAGCTACGCCAGGAGATCTGGGAAGTCTGGCACACCGCTCACCCAGACCAGAGGCAAGGTGCAACGCCTCCTTCCTGACCCGCTATGTCAACGGCACTCGCGCGGGACCTCGGCGTGGCGGAACACGCGCACGCCCGTCGCAGCAACTCCCGGCAGACGAGATTCCTGAAAATCGTATGCTCGTTCCCGGAATCCTCTACGGTGGCGACAGGGAATCCTCAGGAACCCCAACGCCACTTCCTGGGAGGGCAGTTGTATGACGTGGTCCGAGAGCCTGCCGGAGGTCCTCACCCGGTCCGACTTCGCCTCGATGGTGGCGCGTGAACCGCGCAGTATCGAGCTGATGGCCAGCCGTGGGCTCATCGCGGATCCGACCCACCGCAACCGCGGGAAGTTCGTATGGGAGGAGGAGTCCGCGGTGGGCTGGTTCCACACGCTGCACGAGCACGCAGTGGTCGTGCCCGCGAACGACCTGGCCGAGGAGGAACTCGCCAGGTACGGCGCCTACCTGTGCCCGCTCAGCAGCAGTCACGTCGGACTCGCCCGCCCCCGGCTCCTGGTGATGTACCGGCCGGGCGGCCAAGGCCAGGTCTTCGACGTCACCGCGGTGGAGACCATCCACCAGCAGGTTCCCGGAACCCGGGATACGACTCCGGCGACCGGGAGCATCGTGCGCAACGGCGCGACGCTGGACGCGTCCCGGAAGCCGTGGACGGTCTTCTACCTCAGCGAAATCGGCACGATCGAAAGGATCACCCCGGTGATCCAGCAGGGTCGGTATCTGCCCGTCGACGACGCCCGGAACGCGCTGACGTCCGGCCACCTCGTCGTCCCCACGCTTGACGAGGCATTTCCCGCCAGGAAATGACCTGCACTGGTCGGCACCGGGATGACCTTGGGCATGTTCGTTCCTACCGCTCGCCGGGCGTGGAGTGCACTGGCGGAGCTGGTTCGATGCTGAACGCGCCGTGGGTGCCGGTCAGCCGCAGGATGCGGGCGAGGAAGTGCGGTACGGCTCGCAGTCGCAGCTCTACACCGCGTCCTCGGGCGGCCCGGGCGGCGGCCAGCAGCGCGCTCAGCCCGGTGCAGTCGCAGAACGTCACCTGGCCGAGGTCGACGACCACGCTGCGGTGCTGGTCCACGGCCGCCTTCAGCGCCTGGCGGGCGTCGGTGGCGGTGACCAGATCCAGCTCGCCCGACACAACGACGAGGCACCTGCCAGGGCCGGTGGTCTTCAGGTCAACCTGCATCGTGCCGGACACCGGAGCCCCCTTTGTCCGCGGGCTTATCTCCAGGAGACTCCCCGACCAGCGGCCCTGTCCACGGCGCCAAGTGCGGCGGGTGCCATGGGTCAGGCCTCACTGTGCGTGGTGTGCGGAGACTCTGGGAAGGCCGTGGCCGGTCTCTTGGTGGCCATCAGGTGGTGATCGTGGTGACCCACCAGGACCGCGCAGATCACGCCGAGAGAGACCGGTATGGAGATCTCGGGGACCTGGACACCGGACTCGTGCAGAGCTTGACGCCGATGAAGCCGAGGATGACCGACAGGCCGTACGAGAGGTGGACCAGCTTCTTCAGCAGGCCGCCGATGAGGAAGTACAGCTGCCGCAGACCCGCGTGCAGCACCCCCGACGAGCGGGAGGGCCGATGGGGGAACTCCTGGAGAAGATCGAAGCCCGGCAGCAGGCCGTGCGCGAGACGGTCGAGCAACTGCGTGAGCAGATCATGCGCCCTGCGTTGCCGGGCGGCTCGCCGACCACTTCCGTTGTCGAGCTGGGGCGCGCGGAGTGGGGCGCTTTTGCGGACGGCAAGATCCGTTGCGGTAGCAGTCGCCGGTCGCGGCTTCTTATCAGTCCCACCACAGCGTCCAGACCGGGGTGTCCACGAGACCGGCGGCGTACGTGTCGAAGTCGTCGTGGATCTGGAGCAGGTCCGGGCAGGAGGCGATGTGCTCGGCGGCGACACGGAGCGCGTGTTCGGGGGTGCGGGGCGGCCGGGCGACCGTCATGGCGATTGTGGCGACGCCGCCCAGCGAGCACAGCCGTACGCCGAAGCGCTGCTGCCAGCTGCGCACCATCGCCGCGATGGTCTCGCTCCCCACCTCCGGCCGCCAGCCGCACGCTGTGACGGCCGTGGCGCCGTCGGGGGCGGCGACCAGGCCGAGATAGGGGCCGTGGCCGCTGCCCGGGAGCAGGGCGCTCATGGCCTGGGGGGAACCCGCGAGCGCCACCGCCCGCTCGTCGGGGTCGCCGTCGTCGCCGTCCGGCCCGGCCGCCGGCGCCATGCCCGGCCAGGCCGGGTAGGGCATCTCCCCCGGGCCCATGCCTTCGACCATGTCCTCCCACTCGGTGACGCACCGCTCTTCGAGGTCCACCTCGTCCGACGCGGCGGCGGGCACCGGTGCAAGCTCGCCGTTGTGCCACGGCCGTAGCGTGCCGCTGCGGGGGTCGGTCAGCGCCCCCAGCAGCAGCGGCCACAGCCCCGTCACCCGGTGCCGCTGGAGCAGTTCGCCCCAGCGGTGCCCCGCCTCCGCCTCGGGCAGGGGCTCGTCCGAGACCCACAGCGCCGGTTCGGGCGTACCGGGGCCGGTGAACCGCGCGCTGGGCACCACCAGCCGGCCCGGTGGGAGGCCGTCGGGAAGCTGCTCTTCGGTGAGCGTCATGACGTGAGGCTAACTCCGATGCGACGGTCAGGACGGGGCAGGACGGGTCAGGAGAAGGCGGCCGTAAGCCCTCCTACGATTCCGCCTACGATGGCAACGCCTCCTGCCACGACGGCCTCCACCGGAAGGAGGACGACCGCCACGACGACCAGGGCGATGAGGGCCGCGGCGCCCAGGATGGCGAGGCCGATTTCCTTCCACGGCACCTCCTCCCACCAGGGGTCGGGCTTCTGATGCGGCTGGGGGTTCGGCTCCGGCACGGGCGCCGGTACCGGCACCGGAACGGGTTCGGGGGCCGTCGGGCGCGGGTTCCGGAACTTCGACCGCTCGTAGATGAGTTTGCCGTCCCAGTTTCCGCCGGGTGAGCTCACCTGGTGGTCCGGGAACCGGAACACGAAGTACTTGCCCGGCAGCGGCTGGCCCGCACCCGCCCGCCAGCCGGGATCACCCTGCGCCGCCTTGAACTGCTCGAACCGCCTGCGGTAATGGACCACTTCGCGTGCCGCCTTGTACGCCTCCCTCTTGGCCTTGACCTCCCAGATGTCCGCGGTCTTGTTGCCCGGGCGCTCGTACAGGAGGTCCGGATAGCCGGGGTTGGCGCCTGGATTGGGGTTCGTCGGAGGGTTGCCGGGCCGGTAGAGGTTCTTCTCCTTGGTGCCACCCTCGATTGTGTAGGTGTCGATGTGCATGGTGCCGCCCCCGGCCACCAGTCCTTTGAGCAGCGTGCCGGCCGTCTCGGTGGCGGCGTCATGGAGAGCGTTGCCCCCGCGGCCGGGGGCCGCCGCGGCCGTCAGCGCCCCGACCATGCCGTAGACCTGGCCGTGGGAGCTCTTCCGCCGCTGCGCGACCGCGCTCTGCGCCGCGGTCCCGCCGGATTGTGCCGCCCAGGCGCCCACCTGGAGAGCCGCGCCGGGGCTCGACAGCAGGCCGCGGGGGTCGGTGCGGTTCAGCGGGTCGTTGCGGGTGTAGACGTACGGGTGTTCGGCGGCGCCCGCTCCTCCCGTCTCGTTGGTGGCCGGGTCGCGGGAGGTGTAGCGGCCGATGCCGGTCCAGTAGAGCCGGGCCCGCAGGTTGAGCACACCGTGCAGGGTCTGCTCGCCTCGGTAGCCGAAGCGGGGGAGTTCCGGGTCGGACGGGTGCCGGTCGTGGTGGTCGTCGTGATGGTGGTCGTCGTGATGGTGGTCGCCGTGGTGATGGTCGTCCCGGTCGCCTGAGTGACGGTCGCCCCGGTCACCATGGTCGTCCCGGTCGCCCCGGTTACCGTGGTGGCCGTGGTCGCCGTCGCCCCCGGGCTCGCCGAACAGCCCGTACCTCTCGGCCTGGACCCAGGCGCGGGTACCGCGCGTGCGGACGGCCGAGCCGTAGATGTCGCGGTGGAAGGTCTCGGTACCGCCCCGCCAGGCGGCGAAGGTGCGACCGTAGCCGTAGCTGAAGTCCGCGTTGTACGGGCTGGGATGGCCGCGTTCGGTGTCGGCGAGCTCCGGGTCGGCGCGCTGGCTGAGGATCTGCGGGACCTTCTCCGGGCTCCACCGGTAGCGCACCGACGCCGAACGCACCGTGTCGTGCCGCCGGTCGGTGTGGGTGAGCACGAGCCGGACGAGGAGACCGTCGCCGTTGTAGGTGGCCTCGGCCTCCTCCCGCGGCGCGCCGTCGTCGGTGACCGCCCGCACCGGCCGGCCGAAGCCGTCGTACGAGATCCGGTGACGGCAGTCGTCCTCGCGGACCTCGGTGAGCCGTCCGGCGGAGTCGTACTCGTACCGGGTGCGCAGGCCGTGCGCCAGCGACGAGACGAGCTGGTCGGCGTCGTCGTAGCGGTAGTGCGTCTCGCTGTCGCCGTGGCAGCGCACGGTGCGGTTGCCGACCGCGTCGTAGGTGAGGTCGAGTGCCTCCCGGCGGTCCTCCTCCCAGAAGCCGTACGTCTCGCCCGGCTGGTGGACGGTGAGTTCCGGGTGGCGCTTCGGCGACTGCCAGGGCCAGGGGTGCATGTCCCAGGTGCGGGCGTTGACCAGCTGCCCCAGCCGGTCGTAGCGGAACGACCGGAAGGTGCTGGCGACCGGGGTGGTGTCGCGCTGGGTGAGGATACGGCCGTCCGGGTCGCGGGTGAGGTCGGTGCGCGCCACCGGGCGGCCGTCCCGCACCACCTCGAACTGGCGCAGCCGGTCGTGGTCGTAGGCGTAGCGGCGCGCGAGGCGGCCCGGCAGCTGCTCGGTGAGCAGCCGTCCGTCCGGGTCGAGGGCGTACTGGGCGCGGCCCGCGCGCGAGTCCTTCATGGCGATGAGCCGGCCGTTCGGGTTGTAGCGGTAGTCGACCTCCGCGCCGCCCGGGTAGCCCAGCCCGGACAGGTGCCCGGCCTTGTTGTAACCGGCCTTGACCACGCCTCCGTCCGGCTCGGTGACGCGGACGATGTTGCCGACCTTGTCGTAGTCGAAGCGGGTGGTGCCGGTGGCGTCCGTCATGCTGGTGCGGCGCCCGTTCTTGTCGTAGGCGTACGTCACCTCGGTGCCGTCGTCGGCCCGCCAGCGCGTCAGCCGGGCCTCCTTGTCGTACTCGAAGTGCTGGGCGTCGCCGTCCGGGTCGACGACCTTGCTCAGGTTGCCCGCCCGGTCGTACGCGCGCTTGCTGACGCGCCCCAGCGGGTCGGTGACGGCGACGACGCGCCCGGCCTTGTCGTACTCGTACCGGGTGACGGCACCCTTCTCGTCGGTCGCCGAGATCAGCCGGCCGGCCCGGTCGTAGCCGTACTGGGCCTGGTTGCCCTCGCCGTTGACCACCGCGGTGAGCCGTCCGGCCTTGTCGTAGCGGTAGCGGGTGGTGATTCCGGAGGGGCTGGTCTCGGCGGTCTTGCGGCCCTGGCGGTCGTACTCGTAGCGGGTCACCCAGCCGCGCGGGTCGGTGCGGGTGATGACCCGGCCGGAGGCGTCGTACTCGGTGCGGGCGGTGAGGCCCGCCGGGGTGGTGACCGCGATGGGGCGGCCGTCGGCGTCGTAGGCGGTGCGGGTGACTCCGCCCTGGCGGTCGACGGTCTCCACCACCTGACCGCGGCGGTCCCGGCGCATCCGGACCGAGTTGCCGGCCGGGTCGACGAGCTCGTCCAGGTAGCCGCTCTGCGTCCAGTGCTGCTTGGCCAGCGCCCCGGTCGGGTCGAGGACTCGCACCGGATCGCCCGATGCGTCGTGCTCGATGCGCCACCTGCCGCCCTCGGCGTCGGTGACACCGGCGGGGCGGCCCGTCCTGTCGTAGGAGTACCGGGTGGTGGCGCCCGACGGCGTGCTGACGGCCACCGGCCGGTCACGGGCGTCGTACTCGGTGCGCCTGATGCCGTTGGGATCCTCGATCTCGGTGGTGTTGCCGTCCGCGTCGTAGCGGTAGGCGGTCTCGATGCCGGCGGGATCGGTGGTGCGGGTGACCTGCCCCAGGGCGTCGTATGTGTAGGTGGTCTCGCCGCCCTCGGGGTCGGTGGTCTTCGTCAGGCCGCCGTCGGCGTCGTACTCGTGGGTGGTGGTGTTCCCCGTGGGGTCGGTGACGGTGGTGTTGCGGCCGGCGTCGTCATAGCCGAACGTGGTCTCGCCGTCCTCCGGGTCCGTCTGCCGCAGCAGCCTGCCGCCCGGGGACCACTCCTGGCGGCTCTTCTCGCCGAGCGGACCGGTGTAGGAGGTGACCCGGCCGACGGTGTCGTACGTCCAGCGCAGCGGGCTGCCGCTGGGCAGCGTCGCCTCGGTCATGTGGCCGGCGCGGTCGTAGCGGTAGCGGGTGACCTGCTCGTCGGGGAGGGTGACCGAGGTGAGCTCACCGCGCTCGCCGTACCGGTAGCGGGTGGTGTGACCGTCGGGGTCGGTCGACGCGGTGATCAGGCCGTTCTCGATCGTCCGCTCGGTGGCGCCGCCGCCCGGCTCGGTGATACGGGACGGCGTGTGGCTGTCGCCGGTGTACGCGTACCGGGTGGTCCGGCCCTCCGGATCCGTCTCCGCGGTGAGGCGGTCGCGGTCGTCGTAGCTGTACGTCGTCGTCTCACCGGCGGTGGCGGACCGCAGCAGGTTGCCCCGGCCGTCGTAGCGCTGCACCAGCTCGCTGCCGCCCGGGCGGGTGGCACCGGTGAGCCGGCCGGAGTCGTCGTAGCGGAAGGCGGCGGTCTGCCCGGCCGGGTCCGTCATCTCCGTCAGCCGGCCCTGCGCGTCATAGCGGTACGTGCTGCGGGCGCCGGCCGGCTCGGCGCTGACCGTGGTCTCGCCCGCGTCGGCGTCGTACTCGAATCCGGTGGTGCCGCCCCCCGGATGCTCCTGGCGCACCACCCGGCCTTCGTCGTCGTAGGAGTTGACGAGGGCCACCGTGCCGTCCGGGTCCGTCTCCTGCCGGAGCCGGCCGTCCTCGGTGTAGGCGTAGTGGGTGGTGGCGTCGTCGGCGGGGCCCGTGACCGTGGTGAGCCGCCCCTCGCCGTCGTGGCCGTAGGCCGCGGAGCGGCCGTCGTCGGCCGCGACCCCGGTGAGCCGGCCCGTGCCGTCGTACGAGAACGTCAGCTGCCGGCCGAAGGAGTGCGCGGCACTCTGCAGGCGGCCCTCGCCGCCGTAGGAGAGGCTGACGCGCTGCCCCTCGCGCTCCCGGGCGATCAACCGCCCGTCCGCGTCGAACAGCCACCGGGTGCCGCTGTTGGTGCGCAGGGTCCAGCTGCCCTCGTCGCCGTCCCGGCTGAGATCCGCCTCCAGATCCTGTGGGCGCTGATAACCGCCGTCCGGCTGCCTGGTGAAGGTGAGCACCCGGCCGTCCTCGTCGTGGAACGCGACGTTCCCGCCCTCCTGCTCCTCCAGGCGGGCACTGAACGAGGTGGTCCAGCCGCGTCCCAGCGGGCCGTCGACGGTGCCTGACGAGTTGTAGGTCCGGGTGAACTCCAGCAGTCCCAGTAACGACTCCGGGAACGGAGTATCCGTGATGCGCTGGGTGTAGTTGCCGGTCGCGGTGCTGACACCGTCCCCGGCGAAGCCGTAGTCGGGCTGCCTGCCGAGCAGTTCACGGACGGGCCTGGTGATCGGTGATCCGGTCGGTGACGTCATCGATGCTCTTCCCTCGGCCAGAGCCCCCGGAGCACCCCCCGCGGCACCACTGGCGACGATCCCCGTGGAGCGGGCTGAGTTACGTATGACAACAATGGGGCTGGCACAGCGTCAAGTAGCTTCTGAGCCAGGAGCAGGGCCGGACTTCAGCGCCTTTCGGGCGAGCCTGACGGCAGCCGGACATCTCCCCGGTCCTGGACGGACACCGGCCGGCGAAGTTGGCAGGTGCGAAGACCAGCGGAGAGTGCTTCCGAGGCCGAGAGCAGACCGCGCTCCTCCATCGCCGGCGCCCGGCGTTCCCGCGTGCTCGTCGACTACCTCGAGATTGTCCACAACCGGCAGCGCAGGCGCTCGGTCCTGGCTCATCCCGATCCGGTACGAGTTGCGCCAACCGTCTGTGGCGTGAAACCAGCGACGCGACCGCACACAAGCCGCGAGCACATCAGTTTCTACGCTTCGGCGTCGTCGGTGCCTCGCAGGAGCGGGTGGCGCCGCCACCGCCGCAGTCCGCCCTCCTTCGTACGGCCTGCTTTGGGCATTGCTCGACACCCCTTGTGGGTATCACCGCACAGACGCAGCCGCGAGCAGTTGCCGGAGATCCGCCGCCTGCGCCTGTAGTTCGGCATGCCGCTCACTGATCTCGCGGGCAAGGCCGTGATCGGGCACGTCGAGCAGTTCCATGTTGCGCACCAGCCGCCGGCCCCGGGCTGCGGTGTCCGCAAGGGCCGAGCGCAGGGAGGCCGGCCGTTGCTGCCGTTCCCGACCCTGTTCCGCCTCCCCGACCGCCGGATGGGCCTTCAGCAGACCGTCCAAGACCGGGATGACCGGCGAGGATGTCGGTCTGCGCCGACGGGCGTTCCTGCGCGGATTCGACCTGGCGCACGCGTTCCGGACGGCCGAGCCGTTCGTGTACCTGGCGTCCAGGGAAACGCGGATCGCCATGCCGAGGACACGAACATCCCGTACCTCAACGCAGTGGACGTCCCCGCGCGCGAGGGGCGCAAAGCAACACGAGTCGACGGCGGCTTCCACGTCCCCGCCCTTCTTCCTGGCGACGGGCCGCGTCCGCGAGGCGCGCGAGCAGTGGTACACGAGGACAGGCTCGCACAGCGTCCGGACCGCGGCAGGCGTCACAGCTTGCGGGCCATCGCGACGTAGCAGGACACTTCGGCGTCCGACACATCGGCGGTCACCCTGCTGGCCTCGGCCAAGCCGTCCGTGTCCCAACGGTGCGGCACCTCCACGCCGGGCGGGACGATCTCCAGGCCGTCGAGGAACCGTTCCACTTCCGCCTTGGAGCGGGCCTGCGCCGGGATGCCGGAGGACTGGTACACCTGCACCGCACGGCCGATGCCCTCGGGGTCGAAATCCGCCGTGACATGTGACATCACCAGGTAGGAACCGGGCGCCAGGGCGCCCACCAAGCGTCCGACGATGCCGTACGGGTCGAGGTCGTCGGGGAGGAAGTGCAGGACGGCGTTGAGACTCAGGGCCACCGGACGGCTCATGTCGAGGGTGGCGGTCAACTCCGGGGCGTCGAGCACCGAGGCGGGATCGCCGGCATCCGCCTCCACGAACGACGTGCGGCCCTCGGGGGCGCCACTCAGCAGCCGTGCGGCCTGCGCGCGGACGACCGGATCCCGGTCCACGTACACCACGCGTGCGTCGGTCGCGACATCCTGGGCGACCTCGTGCAGGTTCGGGCTGGTGGGGATCCCGGTGCCGATGTCCAGGAACTGGCGCACGCCCTGTTCGGCCAGGAACCGGGTGGCGCGGTGCATCCACACCCGGTTGCTGCGAGCGATGACGATGATGCTCGGGAAGGCGGCGATCGCCCGGCCGGCGGCGGCGCGGTCGGCGGCGTAGTTGTCGCGCCCTCCGAGGTAGTAGTCGTACATGCGGGCGCTGTGCGGCTGATCCGTACGCAGATCCGTTGAGGTCATGCCCGGCTCCTCCCCGTCGGTCCGCCCGTGTGGCGCGGGCGTATCGAAGGCTAACCGAACGTCCGTGTCACCGCGCCGAGTTGACCCGCCTGCGATCAGCACCCACCTTCGACGGCCGATTCTCCGCCGCCCGTCAGTAACCCCAAAACCCCAACGACTGATCACGCCGTTCGTTCAGCCGATCAACTTGTCCGGAGTGATCGGGAGGTCGCGGATGCGCTTGCCGGTGGCGTTGAAGACGGCGTTGGCGATCGCGGCGCCGGAGCCGGTGGTACCGATCTCGCCCACGCCACGGCTGCCCACCGGGCTGATGACCGTGTCCGGGTGGTCGAGGAAGCGCACGTCGATGTCGGGGACATCGGCGTTGAGGCACCAGATAGTCGGCGAAGTTCGCGTTGGCGATCCGGCCGGTGGCGGGCTCGCGTTGGCGATCCGGCCGGTGGCACGCTCCACCTCGGCGCCCTCCAGCAGTGCCTGGCCCAGCCCGAACACCACGCCCCCGACGATCTGGTTGCGTGCGGCGCCGGAGTTGAGGATCGTGCCGCCGTCCACCACCGTCGTCATGCGCGCGACGCGCGGTTCACCGGTGAAGCGGTGGACCCTGACCTCACAGAAGTGCGCGGCGAAGGTGCTCAGGGCGTAGCGCGCCATCTCCTCGGTGGGCCCGCTCGACCTCTCGGCCCCGACGGCGCGCGTACGAGTCATGGCCAGCAGTCGGCCGAAGTCCACGCCACGCCCGTCGGCGCTCAGCCTGCCGTCGCGATAGCGAACCTCCTCAGGATCGAGACCGTGGAACGGCGAACACCGGTGCTCGACCGCGTGCTTGATCAGCGCGTCTGTCGCCGCCTCGCTCGCGGCCCGGACCGCCGGCGCGACGCTGGCGGTGCCCGCGGAGCCGGCGGCGACTCCCCAGCCGTCCGGCGACTTCGACCTCAACGTGTTGTCACCGACCTCGGAATCGACGCGCCCGACCGGGATGCCCAGGCGGTCGGCGGCCGTGATGGCCACCACCGTCTTCATACCGGTGCCGGGATCGGAGGTGGCGGCCTCGACGGCCACCGTGCCGTCGCGCCGGAACGCGACGTGCGCCGAGATTCCGTAACGCATCGCGCGAAAGACGCCGACCGCCATGCCCCTGCCGACCAGCCACTCACCGTCGACGGCCGACCGCGGCTCGGGCGCCCGGCGCGACCAGCCGAAGCGGCGCGCGCCGACACTCATGCATTCGTCGAGGTGCTTGCTGGAGTACGGCCGCCCGTTCGTCGGGTGACGGTCGGCGTTGTTGGTGCGCCGCAGCTCGACCGGGTCGATGCCGAGTTCGTACGCCAGCTCGTCCATCGCGCACTCGAGCGCGAACGAGCTGGCCTCCTCGCCGGGCGCGCGCATGATCGTCCCCGGTGGCACGTCGAGCGTCACGATGCGGTTGGACGTGTAGATGTTGGGCGAGCGGTAGATGTTGTGGGTCAGGACGTTGGTGACGGCGCATAGTGGTGGGCAAGGTTGGTGGCGAGGTCGCGGAGGTGAGCCCTGGCTTCGGTGGGGCCGTGCACAGTGATGGCGCTCCCGAACGGCAGTAATGCTCGCACGTCCTCCAGACGCAGGAAGCGGATCGTTACCTTGTGGCCGGTGGGGGATTCCTCATGGTCGTCCCTGACGAGTCGTTGGCCAAAGATCCGTCGCGCTCGCTCGATCTGGGTCTGGTCGATGGTGGCGCTGACCTCTATCGCATGGTTGTGTTCCCACTGAGCACTGTGCATCGTGAAAACCTGCAGGTCAGGTGGGCTGGTGTGCGCGGATTCCGGCGTGCTCGTGCTGGTCGGCGGCGAGTGTCCATGGTGAAGATCGTCTGACTGGGTGGCTGAGGCGGTTCCCGGGTTCTGCTGCGCCTGCCGCGAGGCGCTGCCTACGATCCATCGCTGTGCGGGGACGCTGCCGGTATCGCGGGGAGGGTGCGGGGATGTCGGAACTGGAGCGGATCACGGCTCGCCGGAGCGAGCTGGACGCGCTCGCCTAGGAGTTGGGCAAGCAGCTTCAGGAGGTCCAGGCGGAGCGGGAGGAGCTGGCGATCGCTGAACGGGTCCTGCAGCGGCTGGCCGAGCAGGATCGGGCTGAGGCGGAGGCCGCCGGCGCAACGGCTCCGGTGAAAGCGCAGGTGGCGGGGCGTGCGGTGCTGCTGATCCCGCACCGTGGAGACAGCCTGGACGAGACCGCGCTGCCCGGTGACTACCGCAGGATTCTGGCGATCGTGCGGGCCGCCGGCGGCCCGGTGCAGGTCAGGGCGGTGGGCGAGGAGCTGGGACTCGAGGTGGCGGTGCGCGGGAAACTGGAGCCGCTGCGGGCGAAGTTGACCAAGCTCGCCGATCGCGGCTGGCTGCACAAACACCCCGACGGGCGGTTCACCCCACGCCCGTAGCCGCGCCGGACCAGATCCGAGCGGGGCGTAACTGGCGGGCCCCCCGGCGGCAGTTGAGTTTGGTGTGAAGAAAAACAACCCTCACGCCGAGGGCCCTGACGGCCTTGTCTACACCGCCCGCCTGCCGCTGTCGAGTGCCACCCTGAACTGGCTCGCCGACCTGATACGCGGCCACCTGAAGAAGATCGGCTCGCGGTGGCGGGCCCTGCCGCCGGGAAGGATCGCCGCCATCGTGCTGGCGGTACTGCGCTGTGACCAGCGCCCGGGCGATCTGGCCGGCGGCAACGGCATCCACCGCACCACCGTCACCCGGTGGGTCAGGGAAGTCGTCGGCCTGCTGGTCGCCCGCGCGCCCAGGCGGGACCGCGCGTTGAAGAAGATCACCCGAACGGGTGGCGGGGTGGTGCTGCTGGACGGCTCCGTGATACGCACCCGACGCCGCACCGGCGCGGCGAACCGAAAGAACTACTCCGGCAAGCAGAAATGCCATGGCCTGCTCGTGATCGCGCTCACCGACGACAAGGGACGGCTGATCTGGGTCTCTGCCGCCCGTCCGGGACGCACGTCGGAGATCACCGCCTGCCGTCACGACAAACTCACCGGCCACTTGCGGGCGGCCGGCCTCGGCGCCATCGCCGACCTGGGGTTCGTCGGCCTCGACGACAGCGGTCCGGACGCCGACCCGGCGGTGATCACCGGCCACAAGGCCGCCCGGGACCGCCCGCTCACCCGCGGTCAGAAGCTGTCCAACACGGCGCTGGCCGCGGTCCGGGCGCCGGTCGAGCACGGCTTCGCGCACCTGAAGAACTGGCGCGTGCTCGGCAAGGTCCGCACCGACCCGAAGTGGGCAACCATGCTGGTGAGGGCCCTGCTCGTCCTGACGAACCGTGAAGTTTCCCGCTGGCCGATGATCTACACCGAAGTCATCCGCCCGTGACCAGCCCGGCACACCGGAACCCGCGCACACCAGATCCGTGAACTGCAACTTCACGATGCACACCCCTCAATGGTGTGCATGGCCAGAAGATACCTGTCCTCCGGTGGCCTGCTGTGGTCTCAGCACCGTGAATTCTCTGCTTTGGCCAGTTCAGAACCCCTCTCCGCAACCGTGGCGGTATTCCGTTGGAAGGTGTCACTAATGCCGCTGGGAGACAGGTTGGCAGCCGGTTAGCGTCGGGAGCGACCCCGGCACGGGCCGGATGCTGCCGCACCCGAAGGAACCCCCATGTACGCCCAGATCATCCTGTTTGACGGCTTCGACCCGCTCGATGCCATCGCCCCCTACGAGGTGCTGTACGCCGGCGGCACCGCCTCCGGCGGCACCGTGAGCGTGGAACTGGTCTCCGCCGAAGGAGCGCGCGAGGTGGTCAGCGGCACCGGATGCCTGACTCTGCGCGCCACCGCCGCCCTCGATCCCCGACGCGCGGGCCTGATCCTGGTTCCCGGCGCCTCGGGCCGCGTCGGAGAACCCGGCGAGGTCCCCGACCACGATGCGGGGGCCGGGGAATGGCAGCAGGACGAATCCATCCCCGTACGGTTGGGCCGCACCCTGGCCACCGAGTTGCCCACGCTGTTGAAGGCGGCGATGGACAACCCCGAGGTGACGGTCAGCGCGGTGTGCGGCGGCTCGCTCGTCCTGGCCATGGCCGGCCTGCTGGAGGGCCGCTATGCCACCACCCACCACATGGGCCTGGACATGCTCGACGCCACCGGCGTCCACGCGGTGAGCGCCCGCGTTGTCGACGACGGCGACCTCGTCACCGGCGCTGGCGTCACCTCCGGCCTCGACCTGGGTCTGTACCTCCTGGAGCGCGAGGTAGGCCCCCAGATCGCCCACGCCGTCGAAGAGCTGTTCGCCCATGAGCGCCGCGGCACCGTCTGGCGCAACGAGGGCCCGGTACCCGCCGGCCTCTGACCACACGTCCCACCCCCGCACCTCTTAACCGCACCGCACCGTGAGGAAGAACAGCAGCATGTCCGTAGAAGGCATCTGGGACCTGTCCATCTCCACCCCCATCGGCAAGATCAAAGCCGTGGTCGAATTCCTGCGGGAGGCCGATGTCCTGACCGGGACCGCCCACGGGGCAGGAGAGGAAGTCCCGCTCAGCGACGTCGTCCTCGACGGCGACCGGCTCACCTGGAAGCAGGCCATCACCAAGCCCATGCGCCTGAACCTGGCCTTTGCCGTGACAGTCGACGGCGACACCCTGACCGGCACTTCCAAGGCCGGACGCCTTCCGGCCTCGAAGGTCACCGGCGAGCGCCGCACCGTCCGAGCGGCCCGGGAACAACGACCGTGACGAAACTCTTCATCTCCCTGCATGTCCTGGCCGCCATGTCTCGGCGTCGGGCGAAATCGAAATCTTGGAAGAGTCCGAAATCTGACCCTCTGACGGCGGATCAAAACTGACTCACTTGGTGATCTTCCTCTGATCCTGGTTTGGTGATCAAGACCGGGAGGAAGTCGGTGATCTCTGTGGAGGACTGGGCGGAGATTCGCAGGCGGCACCGGGCCGAGCAGATGCCGATCCGGGCGATCGCGCGGCATCTGGGGATCTCGAAGAACACGGTGTAACGGGCCCTGGCCAGTGACCGGTCGCCGATGTACGAGCGGGCGTCGGCGGGGTCGGCGGTGGACGCGGTCGAGGTGCAGATCCGCGAGCTGTTGCGGGAGACTCCGACGATCCCGGCCACCGTGATCGCGGAACGGATCGGGGGGAGCGGGGTATGACGATCCTGAAGGAACGGGTGCGTGAGCTGCGGCCCGCGTACCTGCCGGCCGACCCAGTCTCGCGGACGGTCTATCAGCCGGATGAGCTGGCCCAGTACGACCTGTGGTTCCCCGAGGCGGACATTCCGCTGGACTGGGGGCAGGCGGGACGGCCGCCGGTCCTGGTGATGGTGTCGGGCTACTCGCGGGTGATCACCGCGCGGATGCTGCCGTCAGAACCACCCCTGCCGCCCAGTCAGACGATCTTCACCGTGGACACCGGCCGCCGACCAGCGCGAGCACAGAATGATGCGCGCACCCCAGACCCGTGACCTGCGACTTCACGATGCACACCGCTCATTGGGGCGCGGGCAGCTCGTCCTCCGTCCAGATCAACGTTCGGGGAAAGTCCGGATGGGCGTCCGTGGCCTCCCACTCCTCATCACCCGGCAGTATTGCGATCCAAGGGCGCGGCGAGACGAGCAGGTTCCCGACGAAATCGAGAACCGACGACAAAGTTCCCCCGGGAAGTTGCGCGTCGGACGAGTAGGGGCTCTCGATGTCCCACCAGCCCAACTTTCCCGTTCTGGTGTCAACAAGGAGCATGTTGCTACTCAGAGCGGCTATGGGCACGATGAAGGGTTTATCGGTTTCGCTCAGGTTACTGTCGTCCGTCATGGCGAAACGTAGCCATGATGCGCGCTTCTTAAGAATGTCTTCGGTGCTGAGCAGCGTGAAGCCGGGAGGGATAATCGTGGTGGTGCCGGAGCCGTCGTGGCGGAGCAGGGAACGTTCCACGTCCTCCGGTAGGCGTACCCCGAGCTGATCATGAAGCTGTTGGATGTCCGAGGGAGTGCACGGCCGTGGCAAGGCAGGCTCGTTCGGCGCATGTCGGACTATCCACTGTTCGATCTTCTCCCAGGACTCTTCAACCGACATGTTCCACTCCTTCGTCGTCGGAGATGACGGTCGGGGTGTGGTGTCCGCGCTGCCGGACGACAGCGCGGACACCACACATGCCGAGCAGTTATGCGTTACGGGCAGGGTTTTCCGCGGACCAGGGAGAACGTCCCGGCCAGAGGGCGTTGTTCTGGTCGACAGGGTATCGCTGTCTTCTGCGGTTGCTGGGTCGAGTACTTGAGGTTCGCTTCGCTCCGTTTGACGTTGGACGTCTCCAGAGTGAACGAAACGAATCGCGGCCGGTAGATCGTGGGATCACGATAGTGTGCGGCGCCGGGCGCGATGTTGCTGTCGAAGTTGTTCACGTTGTAGGACAGGATCCAGCGGCTGTCACTCGACAGTGACGGGTGGACGTGCGCGTTGTACGAGAAGCACTTTCCGTCTTCTTCTTTCTCGGTGCAGTCTCCGTATGGACCCGGTTCAGGCATTTGATAGACCTCGTCGTGGCCTACCCAGGAGCCAAAGGGGCCGTAGGGATCGCAGCCGTTCCACATACGGATCTTTCCGCTGAACGCTACGGTGCTGTCCTGGCTGACGAGGACGTAGTTGCCCTTGAATGGGGTGACGCTGTATTCGTTGGCGACGCCCGTCAGTGCGTTGTCGCCCTCGGTCTCGCCATACATCCACTCGCCTCTGGCGGAGTTGAGGTATTGCCACTTGTCCGGGTCGGCAATGTTGGTTCCCTTGACGCGAGCAATCCTCATGCCCTTGTGGGTGGGTGCGTCATCGACACCGTAGATGTAGGTGTACCCGTCGTCGCTCTGATCGGCTGACATGACGGCTGCTCCCCACTGGACGCCTGCTTCGGCGGGCAGCGGCTGCATCCACTCGGGAGCGGTGAGGTCGTCAGGGTCGAAGGTTGCCACGAGTGATCGCTTGATCTTGAAGTCCCAGAGGCCCTCGCCGAACTTGTACCACTCGTGGAAGACGACCTGTAGCTTCTTCTTTCCCCCGATGGTGGTGATGAGGCCGTCTCCGAGCCAGTACCAGTGTTTGTCGGCCTGGGGCGGCATGAGTGCTTTGGGGTTGCTGTCCGAGCCTCCCTTAATGGTGGTGAGGTTGTCTCCGACCTGGGCCACGAAGGAGCTGTTGATCAGGCCCGCGCTTGTCGGCCGGGTGCCGTCGTCGTTCAGCGGACCGAGGAAGGTGTCGGAGAACATCCACAAGCGGCGACCGTCGGGCATGGTGACGCTGTAGGTGGAGTCCCCTCCCGTCCAGCCATTGCGCGTGGTGGCGGCATACTTGTTGAACACGTCCTCCGGGTACGCCTTGGGGGCTGCTTGTTTGGCTTCCACCACGGCATTTCCCTCGCACTGGTGGTAGGTGACGGGAGCAGCGGCCCCGCTCGGTTTATTGGGCCCGTTGTACTCGCCCCCGGAGGGAGTGATCAGGTGAACGTAGAACCTGTCGCCGTCGAGTATGCGATTTGATACGTAGAAGTGCGCCGTGAGATCGTTTCCAGCGAGCTGGTTGTGTTCGGCGTTGATCGGCTTCACGGAGAAATGCCGGAACCCGTCATTGGGTTCGATGCCGTTCACGCCCGTTGCGGATCCCTCATAGGTGGATGCGTACGGGTACTCGTCACAGTCGCGGGGATATGACAGCGCGTCGGAGTAACGGCCGAAGTAGTTCCTGCACTGAAGGGTGGACCTATCTCTGTTCGCCCTGTTGTCGCTTGCGCTGAAGCGCCTCGTGAGGGGATCTTTACTCTTGGGGGAGCCAGGTATCTGCTTCTTGTATTGCGACGAAGGCTTCGTCCGTTCGGGACTGTTCTGTGCCTCCCAGACGTGTTCCGTCTGCTCTACCCACTCAGGACGCGAATCGAATCGATAGGTGACTGGCTCATCGTCATCGAAGACACATCCACGCGCGGACCCCACGTAGGTAGCCGAGTCGCAGCGGAAGGGAACGTCTTCGATCCTGTTCACCTCCTGCGCGGTGAACTCGATGTCGAAGGTCGAGTTTGCGACCTTGTCGCCGGTCAATGATCCTTCCGGGGAAAAGAAGGTCACCCACTCGTTGACGTCATCGAGGTAACGCCACTCGCTGAGCGGGGCAGTTCGGCCACCTTGGTCGTTGCAGGTCACGCCAGCCGTCTTCGGGTGGCATATCCCCTTCAACCCGAAGCGCTGGGTCCAGTCCGGAGTCCCGGTAGTGCGCCAGTTGTCCAGGTGGATCCACACATCGACGTTGCGGTCAGCTTCCGCTGGCCCTGAGCTCGCCTTGCCGAGGGCCGTCAGCCGGAACCGGATGGAGCCGCGGCTGGTCTGGTACAGGACGTCACCCATGGCGCACCAGGTCAGCCGATCCATGATCATGTGGCGTTTGCCGGCCGGGTAGGGGGCGTTGCGGCAGGTCTCCAGGTCTGCCTCGGCAACCGCCTTCCGCTTCTTCTGTGACGCCAGCTCTTCGTAGTCGGGGGAGTGCTGGTGCATGTACCGGGAAAGTTCTGTTCTTTCCTCGGGCGTCATCGGCTTCTTCGACCGTTCCCAGACCTTGGTGTCACGGGTCTTCTCTCCCGATGAAGACCCGTGGTCGGCGTCCTGGCCAGCAGTCAAGGCCGTCGCGAGAAGTGCTGCGATCACAAAAGTGATCAAGGTTCGTAACTTGCGTCTTCGTTTCAACTCTCGCCTCCGCGGTTCGGGCCATTACTGAGGGGCCAAAGTAAAACTGAGGTCTTTCAGCGTTGCCGCTCCAGAGTGAGGACAGCCGCGGAGATTGACGACATTCGATTCGGGCTGCACCGGGATCGGCGGAAGATGCG
>NZ_JBFALC010000057.1:0-63680 GCF_040656035.1 Streptomyces sp. NPDC050211 | reverse complement strand
GGCCGCTCCCGGAGGTGTCCGCTCCGGCTCGGGGCCGCCCGGCCCCATGAGCACTTCCCAGTCCGGTCCGCGCTGCTCGGTGGGTTCCTGGTCCGGATTCTGCGTCACGGCTCGCTCCCCTCACAGAGGGCACCCGGCATCCGTATGCCTTATCCGTCTGCCATGCCTTGGTGTGATTGTGGGACGCGGCCGGTAAGACGCAGGTAATCAGTTCCTGTGAATACGGACCGTCCGTCCCGTCCGTCCCGTGCGGCTACACCGGCTTCTGCGCACGAGCGATGAGCAGGGCCACGTCGTCGGAGTTGTCCGGCTGGTGCAGTGTGCGCAGGAGGAGGTCGCACAGCTCCTCCAGCGGGCGGTCGGGGCCGTCGAGCAGATCCAGCAGCGCGTCCAGCCGTTCGTCGAGCGGGTGTTGGCGGGTCTCGACCAGACCGTCGGTGTAGAACACCAGCCGGTCGCCGGGTTCGAGGTCGACGGTCGTGGTGGAGAAGGCGACACCGCCCACGCCGAGCGGTGCCCCGGTGGGGAGTTCGAGCAACTCCGGTGCGCGGCCGGCGCAGAGGCGGACCGGCGGCAGATGGCCGGCGTTGGCGATCCGGCACTGCCGCAGATGCGGGTCGTGGATGGCGTACTGGCAGGTCGCGATGGAGTGGTCCAGGCCCTGGGTGATCCGGTCGAGGTGCTCAAGCAGCACCGACGGGTCGAGGTCGAGGGCGGCCAGCGTGTTCGTCGCGGTGCGCAGCCGGCCCATCGTCGCGGCGGCCGTGATGCCGCTGCCCATCACGTCGCCGACGACGAGCGCCGTCTTGCCGCCGTCCAGCGGGATGACGTCGAACCAGTCGCCGCCGACCTCGCTGGTGGCCCCGGCGGGCTGATAGCGGGAGGCGACCTCGAGTCCGCCGGTGACGCGCGGATGACTGGGCAGCAGGCTGCGCTGCAGGGTCAGAGCGGTGTCGCGGGCGCTCTGGTACCAGCGCGCGTTGTCGATCTGCACGGCCGCGCGGGCCGCCAGTTCACGGGCGAGCAACAGGTCGTCCTCGCTGAACGGCTGTGGATTACGGGTGCGTTTGAGGTCGAGGGCGCCGAGCACCTCGCCGCGTGCGATCAGCGGAACGGCCAGGTAGGAGTGCACGCCCGCCCGCGTCAGCAGCTCCGCGGCCTCGGGTGAGCGGGCGATGCGCGGCAGGTCCTCGTCCTTGACCTGCGCCACCATGACCGGCCGGCCGGTGCGTACGCACTCGGTGACCAGGCGGTCCGGTCCGTACCGGGCGACCTGCCCGGGCGGGTCGGCCGCGCCGAGCGCCTCGGTGTCGTTCTCCGCCCGGACGGCCAGGGCGCGGATCACCGCCGCCTCGCTGGGGCCCAGGCTGCTGCGTCTGCCTTCCATCACGGCTTCGAGCAGGTCCACGGCGGCGACGTCGGCGAGTTCCGGCACGGCGACGTCGGCCAGTTCGCTGGCGGTGCGGTCCAGGTCCAGCGTGGTCCCGATCCGCGCGGAGGCGTCGGCGATGAGTGCCAGCCGCCGGCGCGCGGTCTCGGCCTCGACACCGGCCCGGTACTGCTCGGTGATGTCCACGACCGAGGCGGCCACCCCCAGGACGTTCCCCAGGGCGTCCTCCAGCCGGTACATCGAGACCGACCAGGCGTGGTCCTCCTCGGGGTCCGCCGGGGTCCGCCCGAAGGTGGGCTGGTCGACGAGCGGCACCCCGGTCTCCAGGACCTGGCGGGCGGCCCGCTCCACGGCCGCGGCGTCCACCCGCGGCAGCATCTCCTGGACCGTACGGCCGAGGTGCTCCTCGGCGCGGATGCCGTTGATCCGCTCCAGCGCCGGGTTGACCGAGACGTACTTCAAGTCCGTGTCCAGGACGGCCAGTCCGATGGGTGACTGCGCGACGATCCGCGTCGACAGCGCCACATCCCGCTCCAGACCGCGCACGGTCTCCTGGTCGGCCGCGAGCCCCAGCGCGAAGAAGTCGCCCCGGTCGTCGAGGAGCCGCTGATTGCGGAACTCCACGAGCCGGGTGCCGCCGTCCTTGTGCCGTACCGGAAAGGCGCCCGCCCAGCCCTCACCGGTCTCCATGACGTCGGCGAACAGCTTGATGGCCAGCTCGGCGTGCTGCTCGTGCACCATCAGGCGGGACGCGTACTCCCCGAGGGCCTCCTGCGCGGAGTACCCGAACAACTCCTCGGCCTGCGGGCTCCACAGCACGATGCGCCCCTGGGCGTCGAGCAGCACGGAGGCCACGCCCAGCACGTCGAGCAGCCCGCTCGGTCGCACCGGCCCGCCGCCCTCGGCCCCCGGAGGCCCGGCTGCACCCATCGCACGCACCGCCTTCGTTCTGTGTCACGGCACGCCGTCCCCCGTGCCGACTCCCCTTGTTCTACCGCGTTCAACCGCTTCTGTGATGCCACGGTCGCCCTCCTCCACCATCCCTCAACACGGCGGTGGCCGTCCGGTGAAGTCGACAGGAAGTGATCGGAGTCGTCAGGAAGTGATCCGCCCGCACAGGGTGATCCGTCGCCGAACGGACAACTCCTGTTCCGTTCATTGGTCTGTACATGACGACCAGGCGCACGCCACACTGTCCGCCGAGCGCCGCCCCCACCCCCACCGAGGAGCCGTTCCCATGCGCCTGCCTGCCCGGCAACGTTGTCACGCCGCCATGACCGGTGTTGTCGCCCTCGCCACCGCCGTCGTCCTGTCCGCCGCCCCGCCCGCCGCCGCCGCGGACACCTGGACCGAGGTGGGGTCCGACCGCGCCGATCCGCTCACCGAGAGCCAGGGCCTGACCTCGGTCGAGGTGTCGGCGAACAGCCCCAACCGCTACACCGGCATCGGCACCATCCCCGCCGGCGTCAGCAGCCGTGGCTGGAACCACGTCGGCGACCCTGACGCCTCGTACAACGGGTACTACATCGAGCCGTACCAGGCGGACTCGGGCAGCTCGAAGATGTTCCGGGTGCAGAAGCCGGACGGGAGCTGGGCGGAGTATGTCCACAATCTCAGCCCCGGTGAGGCGCTCAACAACTCCTGGGTGGCCATCTCGCCGGACGGACAGTGGATGCTGGCCGGCGAGTACGGCACGATGACCCGGCTGCTGGTCTTCCCGACCCCGGGCGTCAACTCCAGTACCTCGCCGTCGGCGAACCTCCCGCAGGCCTCCACCGTCAACCTCGACCACGCGGTACGCGACGTGCAGGGGCTGTGACTTCTCCGGCCCGACGACCCTGCTCTGCTCCTCGGACGACCCGGCGGGCACGCTCTTCGGCATCACCAAGCCGCTGCTCCAGATCGACCTCTCCGCCGCACCGGGCGGGTCGGCGGACGTCTCCGGTCATGTCACGGCACTGCGCCAGCTGCCGCTGCGCAGCTCCTGCTCGGGCACGTTCGAGACGGAGGGCATCGACTACGACCGCCGTACGGGCACCTTGCGCGTGATCGTGATCTCCCCGGGCTTCTGCGTGCTGACGGACAGCAAGACGTACCGGTTCACGCGGAGCTGAGGCGCCGGCCGGGGTGCGCTGCGGCGAGATGGTGGTTTGCTGAAGGTGGGCGCGGACACTCGGGGCCCGCGCCACCGCAGCGCGGCCACGAGAGGAGCGGTCATGATGATCGGCGAGCGATCGCACCCGGAACACGTCTCGGTGGAGATCAGCGGATGCTCCAAGGACGACGCCCGCATCGTGTTCGACACACTGTGCGCGTGCTTCGCGTCCGACCGGTGCGCCGATGACGTACCGGAGGAGGCCTCGGACACCCGCCCGACGGTATGGCTCGGCACCTTCGACGTCGCCGACGCCCACGAGGGCGCTCGCCCGGCCCGGCTGCAGTCGTCCGTCGAGGCCGATGTGCAGGGCGGCTACTGGGCGGTCGACCGGTTCCGCGACACCCTCGGCGCCCTGTTCTCCGTGCATGAGGCCGCCGGTGCGTCCGGCGATCAGGAGAGGGAGCTGCATCTGCGGCTGGAGAACCGCTAGCCGGACCCACGGCGTCCGCCATCAGAGCCGGGAGGGACGCGAACGGCGGCGCAGATACCAGACGGTGGCGGCGATTCCGGTGCCCACCAGTGCTCCGCCCGTCACCAGGGTGAGGGTGCCGTAGTCCGTGGTCCCGCCGCCCATGCCGCCCATGACGCCGCGGGACGGCGAGGCCGTGGCGGAGATCGTGGGCGTCGTGGCCGCCGAGACGATGACGGACTGGGTGCCCGCGGTGTTGTTGTTCGAGCACATGACGATGACGGTGTAGGTGCCGGGACTCACGCTGGACCAGGCGGCGCTCTGCTGGGTGTTCGTCCCGGACAGCGCCGCCTGCCGTCCCTGGGCGAAGTTCGCCTGGCTGCTGTTGAGGAGCGAGGCGGTGCCCCAGCTGCCATTGATCTGGGTGCACGCGCTGGTGGTGACGGAGACCGTGGAGCCGCTGGTGCTCACGGAGATCCCGGAGACGGCGGCCGATCCCGCGGCCAGCGGAAGTGGAAGCGCGGTGGCGGCTGCCACGGTCAGGCCGGAGCGGAGGAGTAGCGATCTGTTGCGCATGTGGACTGCCCTCCGGCGGCACGGTTGGCGGTACATCCCTTGCGCCGCCGAGGTCGGGGAAACGCCCGTGCTGCCACAGGGACAGCCAACGTGTCCTCGGGTCGTCCCGCATCCGGACCGCGCCCGGTCAGGTGACGGGCGCTCCGCGGGTAGTGCCGCGATTGGCCGTCTTTCGTCTGCGGGTGCGTCGTGGCTGGTCGCGCAGTTCCCCGCGCCCCTTCGGGGGCGCTGCCTAGCCGTCGGTTTTCACCGTGCGCTCTGGCGAGAAGCCGCCCCAGGTGCCGTCCGGGAGCTTTGCGCGGATTCGTATGCGGTGGGTTACTCCGGCGTCGCGGCCTGCGTAGAAGCTGTACGTCGCCTTCTCTTGTGGTGGGGTGCCGCCCCATACGAGGGAGGTGGCCGGTTGCCCGTCTAGTTGGATCTGATACTCCGTGACCGTGCCGTCCGTGAGGGGCGGGGTCCAGGAGAGGTCGATGTAGTAGGCCCCGTCGGCGCGGTGGGTTGTCGCGCGGAAGTCGGTCGGGGCCGTGCCGCGGCCGTTGTCGGTGCCGGGTGTTGTCGTGAGGCGGACGGTGGCGGTGGCCGGTGAGAGGTTGTCGGCCGCGTCGCGGGCGCGGACCGTGAACACATAGGGCGTGCCCGGCCGCAGTCCTGTCACCACGGTCGCCGTCTGGTTCCCGCCCACACTGTGGATCTTCGTGGTGCCCTGGTAGATGTCGTACGACACCACGTCCCGATCGTCCGTCGACGCGGACCAGGACAACTGGACGGCCCGGCTGCCGACCGCCCGGCCGCTCGGGCTCCCGGGGCCGGTCGGGGCCACCCGGTCCGCCGCCACCGCCCGCGGTGTCGTGGCCCGGACCTCACGGCTCTGCGGCCCGAGACGCCCCTCGGTGTCCCGGGCCCGCACGGTGAAGACATACACGGTGGACGGCCGGAGCCTGGTGACATCCACCATGTGCTCCGAACCAGGCACTTCCTTGACCTTTGTGGTGCCGCGATACACCTCGTACCGGCTGATGCCCTGGTCCGACGACACCGCGTTCCACATGACGTGCACACTGGTGGCGCTCCCCGCCTCGGCGGTGACGCCCACCGGAGCCCCCGGCAGCCGTTCACTCTCACCGCCACCCGTCCTGCCCCATCCGCAGGACGTGACCAGCGGCAGCGCGCAGAGCGCCAGGATCGCGAGCCGGGGAAGGGGAGCGGGAACGTGTCGCACGGCTCTGCCTCCAAGGGGCGGCATGACGCAATGGTCCGGACCAATATGACGCCAATGACGCGATCACATCAAGAGTCGGTCGTTGGTGGCCGCGCGGCGGGGTTACGTATGCTGAAGCTCCTCACGGCTGAACTTCCCTTCCGAAGTCGGGAGTTCATGCCGGTGGCGCGGAACGCTGTCGTCGCTGATCCCGCGCCGGCGCGGGCGACCGGGTGGCCGGAGCCGATACGGGCCCGGCTGCCCGGCCCCGGTCGCAGCTTCAAAGACATGCGCCGTCCGGCCTTTCAATGCTGGACGCAAGATCGAAACGGCACCAGATTGGGCCGGGCGACGGTCAGTGTCCCCGAGGAGAGGCCCTCTCATCGTGCGTGTCTCGTCCCTAGCCCTGGTCGCGGCCAGTTGCGCCGTGCTCGCTCCGACGGCGTACTCCGCTCCCCGCGCCGAACACTCCGTCCGGGACGGACTGCCGGAGGTGCGGCGAGAGGGTGACGTCGGCGCCGCCGAGCTGCTGGCCAGGGTGCGGGACTGCGTCCCCGTGTCCAAGGGCCGCTATCGCAGCGATGCCGACGCACCCGCGACCATTCCGGTGTGCGGCACCGAGGACGCCGTCTTCTGGAAGGCCGACCTCGACATCGACTGCGACGGCCGGCCCGGCCCGCACTGCAACGCCCGGACCGATCCGCACTTCTCCGCCGCCACCGCCTACCCGCAGTCCGACGGCGGCCCATTGGACGCCGAGAGCCTCCCGTACATCGTGGTGCCCGTGCCCAGTTCCCTCCGGGACCACCGTGCCCATGGCGTCGGCGGCGGCGCGGTGGCCGCCGTGATCCACGGGGACCGGGTCCAGTACGCCGTCGTCGGCGACACCGGCCCGCACGACCTCATCGGCGAGGCGTCCTACGCCGCCGCCCGGGGCCTGGGCATCGACCCCGACCCGCACGGCGGCGGCACGGACTCCGACGTCACCTACATCGTCTTCAAGGACAGCCGGGTGAAACCCATCGAGGACCACGCCGGAGCCGTCCTCATCGGGGAGCGACTGGCGCGGCAGTTCGTGCGGGGGCAGGTGTAAGCCCCGTTTCATCGAGACCCGTTTCATGCGGGGCGGTGAGCCGGAAGCAGCGGCTCGTGTCCGGACGCCGGGCGAGGGTCAGACCGCCGCCCAGCCGTCGTCGACCGGGAGGGTCACGCCGTTGATGTTGCTCGCCGCGTCCGAGGCGAGGAAGACGATGGCGGCGGCCTGCTCCTCCGGCCGAGCCAGCTTGCCCATGTTGACGAAGTGCGGGCCGAGCGCGGCGGGGCCGTGGGCGCTCTGATCGGCGTCCACCACGATGGCGGTCCGCGTGCCGCCCGGGGCGATGGCGTTCGCGCGGATGCCCTGCTTGCGGTACATGACGGCGAGGGACTTCGTCAGCCCCACGATGCCGTGCTTCGACGCGGTGTACGCGGCGCCCGCCGCGCTGCCCCGCAGCCCGGCCTCCGAGGCCGTGTTCACTATGGCGCCCCGGCCCGCCTCCAGCATGTGCGGCAGCACCGCCCGCGTCAGCATGAAAGGAGCGGTCAGGTTGACCCGTATGACCCGCTCCCACTCCGCGTCGCTCACCTCGCCGAGCGCCGACATCCGGTCCATGATCCCGGCGTTGTTCACCAGGACGTCCACCCCGCCGAAACGCTCCACGGCGGTCTCGGCGACCCGGTCGACGACGGCCTGCTCGCTCAGGTCGCCCACCACCGCGACCGCGGCGCCGCCCGCCTCCTCGATCTCCTTGACGACGGCCTGAGCGCCCTCGGCGTTGAGGTCCGCCACCACCACTCGGGCGCCCTCGACGGCGAAGGCCAGAGCGGCCGCGCGCCCGATGCCCGAGCCCGCTCCGGTGACGATGACGCTGCGCCCGTTCAGTCCGCCGGCCATGAGGTGCTCCTGTCTGTGCGTATGAGGACTGCCGCCCCTCGTGTGGGGGGCGCAGCGCTCGGGGCGTCGTGCCCGTTCGGCGCCACTCTACGACTTAATGTCTTCGAGTGACATAAAGTGGTGAGGGAGAATTCCGGCGCAGCAGCAACCGGAGCCGGAGGACCACATGACCGCCCCCAGCGCACGCACGGGACGCCCGCCTCTCACCGAGGAGCGCAAGGCCGAGATCCGGCTGGAGATCGCCCGGGCCGCGGTGGACCTGTTCGTCGAGCAGGGGGTGGCCGCGACCACCGGCGAGCAGATCGGTCAGGCGGTCGGCGTGTCGGCGCGCACGGTGTGGCGCTACTTCTCGAGCAAGGAGAGCTGTGTGTCGCCGCTGTTCTCGGCGGGCATCGACCTGATCGCCGACCGGCTGCGGGAGTGGCGGCCCGGGCACTCTCTCGACCAGGTCTTCTCACCGGAACTGGCGACCGACCACCGCCTCGTCGCCGGGCCGGACCGGGCCACCCTCGGCGCGCTGGTCCGGCTGACCCGCACCGAACCGGGACTGCGCGCGGTCTGGCTCCAGACCTACGACGAGGCCGAGCCGGTGTTCGCCCGTGCCCTCGCCGAACGGGCCGGGCTGGCCGCCGACGAGCTGCGTCCGACGATCCAGGCGGCGATGTTCAACGCGGCCCTGCGCGCGGCCGTCGAGCACTACGCCTGGCGCAGCGCCGAAGTGCGGATCGACCCGGAGACGGCGGAGGCCGAGCTGCTGGCGACCATGCGCTCGGCGCTCGCCGTCGTGGAAGAGGGGCTCACCTAGGACCGGTCAGGGCCCCGGGGTTCCTCATACCTTCCGATACGTGTACGCCTCCCCTGCCGCCGCCTCCACCGCCGCGAGGTCGGCTCCCGTCGCCGCCGTCACGACCGCGGCGACCGCGCCCTCGACGAAGGGGGCGTCCACGAGCCGTGTGCCGTCGGGGAGTTCGTCTCCCTCCGCGAGCAGGGCCTTGACTGTCAGCACCGCGCTGCCGAGGTCGGTGAGGACGGCGACCCCGGCGCCCCGGTCCACGGACGCGGCCGCAGCGGCGATCAGTTCGGCGCTGGTGCCGAGTTCGCCACTCTCGGTGCCGCCCGCGGGAGCGACGGGCACCGCCGTGCCGCCGCCCGCGAGCGCCTGCGCCAGCTCGGCCACCGACGCGGCGACCTGCGCGCTGTGCGACACCAGCACGATCCCGACGAGCTTGCCGTCACTCACCGCCCACCTCCGCGAGAGCAGCGATCAGCAGCGCCGACGAGGTGGCGCCGGGATCCTGGTGCCCGATGCTGCGCTCACCGAGATAGCTCGCCCTGCCCTTGCGGGCCTGCAACGGCGTGGTCGCGAGCGCCCCTTGCTCGGCTGCGGCGCGTGCCGCGGCGAAGGAGTCGTCGAGGGCGTCCGCGGCCGGCACCAGCGTGTCGATCATGGTCTTGTCGCCGGGCGCGGCCCCGCCCAGTGTCATCACCGCGTCCACGCCGGTGCGCAGCGCGGCCGCGAACTCCGCCTCGCTCACCTCGGCCGCGTCCCCGAGCGCCTTGCCGGTGCGGCGCAGCAGCGTCCCGTACAGCGGCCCCGAAGCGCCGCCCACCGTCGAGATCAACTGCCGTCCGGCGAGGGTGAGAACGCCGCCGGGCGTGTCCGGGGCCTCCTTCTCCAGCGTGGCGGTCACCGCGGTGAACCCGCGCTGCAGATTGCTGCCGTGGTCGGCGTCCCCGATGGGCGAGTCGAGAGCGGTGAGCCGTTCCGCCTCGCGGTCGACGGACGCGGCCGTCGCCGTCATCCAGCGGCGGAAGAAGTCGGCGTCGAGCACTGGATCTCCTTGCGTGGTAGGTGCGTTGGCTGCGTCCCGCGCCGGGCTCACATGCCCCAGCGCAGGCCCGGCGTCTTCACCGGCGCGTCCCACAACCCGAGCGTTTCCTCGTCGATCTGGCACAGGGTGACCGAGGCGCCGGCCATGTCGAGCGAGGTGACGTAGTTGCCGACGAGCGTGCGGGCGACGGCCACACCCCGCGCGGCGAGCACCCGCTGCACCTCCGCGTTGAAGCCGTACAGCTCGAGCAGTGGCGTCGCTCCCATGCCGTTGACCAGGACCAGGACGGGGTCACGTGGGCTGAGGTCCTCCAGGATCGCGTTCACGGCGAAGTCCGCGATCTCGCCGGACGTCATCATCGCCCGCCGCTCCCGGCCGGGCTCGCCATGGATGCCGATGCCCAACTCCAGCTCGCCGGGCGGCAGATCGAAGGTGGGGCTGCCCTTGGCCGGGGTGGTGCAGGCGCTCAGTGCCACACCGAAGCTGCGCGAGTTCTCATTGACCTGCCGGGCGAGTGTCTCGACGCGCTCGAGCGGCATCCCCGCCTCGGCCGCCGCGCCCGCGATTTTCTCCACGAACAGCGTGGCACCGGTGCCGCGCCGCCCGGCCGTGTAGAGGCTGTCGGTGACCGCCACGTCGTCGTTGACGAGGACCTTCGCGACCTGGATGCCCTCGTCCTCGGCGAGTTCGGCCGCCATATCGAAGTTGAGCACGTCACCCGTGTAGTTCTTCACGATGAACAGCACGCCCGCCCCGCTGTCCACGGCCGCCGCCGCGCGCACCATCTGGTCCGGCACCGGCGACGTGAACACCTCGCCCGGACAGGCCGCCGAGAGCATCCCCGGGCCCACGAACCCACCGTGCAGCGGCTCGTGCCCCGAGCCGCCGCCGGAGATCAGGGCGACCTTCCCGGCGACGGGCGCGTCCCGCCGTACGATCACCCGGTTCTCCACGTCGACGGTCAGCTCGGGATGGGCCGCTGCCATTCCCCGCAGGGCGTCCGTGACCACGGTCTCCGGGACGTTGATCAACATCTTCATGGGAACCTCCTGGTGAGGCCGGCAAGTCGGCGTCTGGCCAATGTTTTTGCTGGTCAGAGTAGGTGATGTCGGTTCTCGATCTTAGCGGTCCGGGTCCGTCGGAAGCGGGTTCCGGCGCTGTCTGCCGGTGATCCGTGGCGTAGTGGTCGCAGCGGCTGCTTTCGGCAGTATCGACCTTGCGACAGCGAAGGTCACGCGCGGCGGAGCAGCTGAGGCGGCGGATCGACGACACCCCGACCGACGTCGAAGTGGTGGTCGATCAGGGCGTGCTCAGCGGAATGGTGTCCAGGATGGCGCAGGCCATCACGCGGGCCGGTGTCTCGGTCGCGGCGGCGACACGGCGGAAGGTCTCCTCGGCCCGACGGGCCGGCCAGTCGGGCGGAAGATGCCGTCCCGGCAGCCGCGGATCGGTACGGATGATCCGGAGCCACTCGCTGACCAGCCGCAGCCGGGTGGCGATGGCGTCGTCGGTGCCCGGATCCGGAAGCGCGCTCCAGCGCCGGGTGAAGTCGGCGTAGCGGGCGGCGAGGGAGTCCAGGTCCCACGTGTCGCGGACCATGAGGCCGATGTCGGTCGCCTCGTCGGCGCGGGCGCGGAAGACCTTGACGTACGCGGACAGTTGGAGCTCGGTGATCACGTCGGAGACGTCCATGGGACCGGGGGCGATCCACAGGCCGTTGTAGAGGGGGCCGAAGCCGGCCCAGGTGAGGCGTGAGCGGAGATCGTGGCGACGACGCTGCCAGGACTCGGGGAGGGAGAAGCCGATCAGTGTCCAGGTGCCGTCCCAGTCGTCGTTGACCGCGCTGGTCTCCCAGATCCGCCGGCCGCCGTCCCGCAGGATCTGGGTGGCGAGCGGGGTCAGGCCGAAGTACATGCGGCGCCCCTGCCGCCGGCGCATCAGCAGACCGCGGTTGACCATGCGGGTGAGCGTGGAACGGACGGCCTGTTCGCCGACGCCGACCCGGGCGAGGACGTCGATGATGCTGCCCGAGTAGACGCACAGCGGGCGCCCGTCCAGGGCGTGGTTGCCGAAGAAGGCGAGCAGAAGCGACTGCGGGCGCGCTGTCGAACTCCCGGGACGGGCCGGGGAGCCGGGCGAGTCCGGCGGGTCCTGGAGGTCCCGTTGGGGCTCGGCGTTCACGTTCACCCGAGCCAGGGTACGGTCGCCGGAACTGCGGCGAGCAGGCGGTGCGGCGTCACCTGCGGGGCCCGTCGCATGAGTGGGTCCGGTCGTAGGGGCGGGGGCAGGCGGCGGGCGCGTAGGAGACGTAACGCGCCGGGGATGCCGGGTCGGCTTCTGTCGCCCGCACGTTGAGGTCGGCGGGGGTGGTGCCCGACCAGCGGCCGGTGCCGATGCGGGCCTCCAGGGTGTGCAGGGCGGCGAGGTCTGTTTTCCGGACCGGCCCAGCCTTGCCGTACAGCGCGGTGACCCCCTTGTGGCCGAGCATGGCGGTGTGCAGGGCCGCCGCCAGCGCGATACGGGTCCCGCCGGCGTCCGTCTCCTGGGCCCTGCTGACGGCCCCGGTCATGGCGTCGGCCTGCTCGGCTGCAACGGCCGGGCTCTCCAGGACGTTCCACTTGCCGACACCGCCTTGGACCAGCCCGCCGTAGGAGGTGCCCCAGACGACGGTCCGCCGGCATGTCCGAAGCGGGACGTGAACGCGTCGAGGGGTGCCGCGAGGGCCGTGAACGTACGGGTGCGGATGCGGTGGTTCACGGGTCGGAGCTCCTCGTCGTGGAGGCGGTGGTGCGAGGACGGAGATCGACAAATTCCCTCGGTCGGGGGGCCTGACACGGCGAAGGTAGGTGTGTAGATTGCGGGCGTCAAGAATGTGCACAACATCAGGCTCCGGAACTCCACCGGGGCCGCTCCGGTCCCGTAGGTCTCACCGCTCCAAGAGAAGCGCCGGCCGCTTTCGCGCTTGTCGCCTTCACCGTTGTCGTCGCATGGATGTCGCCGGCTCGCCCGTCCACTTCCCCCGCGCGGCACTCATCTCGTACTCCTCAAGGAGGAGCCCATGCAAAGGCGCATACTCGGGCTTGCCCTCGCCGTAGTGACCGTCGCCGCAGTCGCCGGGTGCGGCTCGTCGGACTCCGGAAGTTCCGCTGCCTCGCCCGCGGGTGACGGCAAGACCACGCAGGTCACGGTCGGTGTCATCCCGATCGTCGACGTGGCGCCGCTCTACCTCGGACAGAAGCAGGGCTTCTTCAGCAGCCGGGGCATCGAACTGAAGATGGTGACCGCCCAGGGCGGCGCCGCGATCATCCCCGGAGTGGTGAGCGGTCAGTTCCAGTTCGGCTTCAGCAACACGACGTCACTGATGCTCGCGCAGACCAAGGGCGTTCCCATCAAGTCCGTGGTCAACGGCGCCGCCTCCAACGGCAAGGTGGGCGCCGACGTCACCGCCGTCCTCGTCAAGAAGGACAGCTCGATCAAGTCGGCCAAGGACCTCGCCGGGCACACCGTCGCCGTCAACACCCTGCAGAACATCGGCGACACGACCGTCCGCGAGTCGGTGCGCAAGGCCGGTGGTGACCCGGCGGAGGTCAAGTTCGTCGAGATCCCCTTCGACCAGATGCCGGCCGCCCTGGACGGCGGACGCGTGGACGCCGCCTGGATGGGCGAGCCCGCCCAGACCATCGCCAAGGCCCAGGGCGCGCGTGCGGTGGCCTCGCCGTTCGCCGAGACGCACCCCAAGCTCACTGTCGCGACCTACTTCACCTCGACGAAGATCGCGCAGGAGAACCCCGACCTGGTGAAGAAGTTCAACGAGGCGATGGCCGAGTCGCTGAAGTACGCCTCCGAGCACCCCGACGAGGCACGCCAGATCCTCACCACCTACACCAAGATCAGCGGTGATGTGCTCACCAAGCTGACGTTGCCCAACTGGCCCGCCCAGGTGGACACCGCCTCCCTGGAGAAGCTGGCCCAACTCGGCGAGCAGGACGGCATCTTCGGCGGCAAGAAGCCGGACATCGGAGCGCTGTTCTCATGACCACGACGTACGTCCCGCGGCCGGCCTCGCCGGCCGCACGGCGTGGCCCGGCCCCAAGTCCCGTGGTACTACGGGGACTTGCCGGTCTGGCGGGACTGGTGGCCGTCCTGGAGGTCCTGCCGCGCACCCCGCTCGTCTCCGCCGACTACCTCCCCCCGGCCTCCACCATCGGCCGCGCCTTCTGGCACCTGCTCGGCGAGAGCACCTTCTGGAGCGCGCTCGGCGACACCCTCGCCGGCTGGGGGATCGGCCTCGCCATCGCCGTCCTGGGCGGAGTCGCGGCGGGGGTGGTCATCGGCTCCGTACCGGTGCTGCGCGCGGCGACCGCCTCGACCATCGAGTTCCTGCGCCCGATTCCCTCCGTGGCACTGATCCCCGTGGCGGTGCTGCTCTACGGCACCGATCTCCGCTCGAAACTGCTCCTCGTCGTGTACGCGTCGTTCTGGCAGGTGCTCGTTCAGGTGCTGGCCGGCCTCCAGGACGCGGACCCCGTCGCCCAGGACACCGCCCGCAGCTACCGGCTGGGCACCTGGGGCCGGATCCGGTACGTCCTGTGGCCCACCGCGCTGCCATACGTCATGACCGGCGTACGCCTGGCCGCCACCGTGGCTCTCGTCCTCGCGGTCACCGCCGAACTCGTCATCGGCGCACCCGGCCTCGGCCAGCAACTGGCCGTCGCGCAGACCTCCGGAGCCGTGCCCGAGGTGTACGCGCTCGTCCTGACGACCGGCCTGATCGGCGTCGCCGTCAACCTGGCCGCCCGGGCGGTCGAGCACCGCGTCCTGCACTGGCACCAGTCCCAGCGCGGAGAGAGTTAGGCCCGTATGACCGTCCGCATCGCAGCCCGCCGCGCCCTGTTCGCCGGGGCCCTGCCCGCCGTGCTGTTCGCCGTGTGGTGGTTCACCAGCGCCGGCAGCACCGACTTCTATCTGCCGCCGCTCTCCACGATCCTGCAGAAGTTCCCGGAAGTCTGGACCGCCGACCGGCTCATGTCGGACGTCCTGCCCAGCCTGCTCCGGCTCGCGGCGGGGTACCTGCTCGCCACGGTGGTGGGGATCGCCCTCGGCCTGGCCGTCGGCTCCCACCGCGTCCTGCGCGACGTACTCGAACCCGTCCTGGAACTGTTCCGGGCCATCCCGCCCCCGGTACTGGTCCCTGTGATCATGCTGTTCGCGGGCATCGGCGACACCATGAAGATCATCGTCGTGGCCAGCGGCTGCGTCTGGCCGATCCTGCTCAACACCGTCGAGGGCGTCCGCGCCGTCGACGAGGTCCTCGGCGACACATGCCGGTCGTACGGCATCACCGGCCCCACCCGGCTGTGGCACCTGGTGCTGCGTTCGGCGAGCCCGCAGATCCTCACCGGCATGCGCCAGGCGCTGTCGATCGGGATCATCCTGATGGTCATCAGCGAGATGTTCGCCTCCAGCAACGGCCTGGGCTTCACCATCGTGCAGTTCCAGCGCTCGTTCGCCATCCCCGAGATGTGGAGCGGCGTGCTGCTGCTCGGCCTGCTCGGCTTTCTGCTCTCCCTGCTCTTCCGGTTCGCGGAGAACCGGGCCCTGGCCTGGTACCACGGTCTGCGCCGTGCCCAGCGCGAGTCCTGACCGACAGGCCCCCACGGAGGCGTCCATGTCCATGCTCGACGTACGAAACCTGAACAAGACCTACTCCGGCCGCAACCGCACCGTCGAAGCGCTGCGCGACATCACCTTCTCCCTCGACGCGGGCGAACTGGTCTGCCTGGTCGGCCCGTCCGGCTGCGGCAAGACCACGCTGCTCAAGTGCATGTCCGGGCTGCTCGACCCCACCGGCGGCGAAGTGCGCCTCCAGGGAAAGCCGATCACCGGACCGCCGCCCGGTATGGCCGTCGTCTTCCAGGAGTACGGCCGCTCGCTCTTCGCCTGGATGACGGTGTTCGACAACGTCGCCCTGCCCCTGCGCCGCAAGAAGCTCGGCAAGGCCCGCCTGGCGGAGGTGGTCGGACACGCCCTGGAGGTCGTCGGCCTCGGCGACGCCCACCACGCCTACCCCTGGCAGCTCTCCGGTGGCATGCAGCAGCGCGTCGCCATCGCCCGTGCCGTCGCGTACGAGCCGCAAGTACTGCTGATGGACGAGCCGTTCGCCGCCGTCGACGCGCAGACGCGCGCCGACCTGGAGGACCTGGTCCGCCGGCTGTGGCGCGAACTCGGCGTCACCGTCCTGTTCGTGACCCACGACATCGACGAGGCCGTCTACCTGGGCCAGCGCACGATCATCCTGTCCAAGTCACCGACCGTCATCCAGGAGGACCTGCGCATCGACCTCCCCGACGAACGCGACCAACTGCACACCCGCTCCAGCCCCCACTTCGCCGAACTGCGCGCACACGTCTACGAGCAGATCCAGCGGGCCAAGCTCGGCGGCCCCGAGCACGCGGTGCCCGTCGGCTGACACGGACGCGACGCCACTGCCGTCGTCGGAAGGGCGCACGGCAGGGGGCGGACGGCGCAGAGGCAGGGGCAGGAGGCGGCTGCTCGTGCGCCCTGGCACGGGCTCCCGCCGCGCGCCTACAGTGTGGCGCCACAGCCCTGCGGCACGGACACGGCAGGGCGGAGCCCCACCTCGTGGTCACCGGCTATCCAGGCCCGGCCACCGTCCGGTTCCGGCGCAGCTCGCAGACCGGTACGGCGTGAAGAGCGACGGGTGCCGATGACCGCCCCGCGCGAAACGACACCCGTGACAGCGTCCGGGCCGCATCACCGCCGGTGCGCGGCACCCGTGCGCGTCGAGTACCGCTGGAGGCCGCTGTGTCCCGACCGTGCATCGCCCTGATCACCGACCCGACGTCGCCCGAAGGGTGCGGGGACGTACTCGCCCGGGCCGTGGAACTGCTCACCGTCGCCCCGCCGGTCCGGGTCGACGCCCGGCACTTCGCCGCCGGCGGTACCGGCATCGGCGTACCCGACGGAGACCGCTTATGCCTCCAAGTCCCGGAACAGGAACTGCACTTGGTGCCCGACATCGTCGTCCTGTACGAGATCCCGCCGCACCGCCGCCGCGCACTCGCCGACTTCCAGCGCCTCCTCGCCCGCCATGACGTGGTGACCCTGGGCGCCGGGGTGGCCGCCTGGCGGACCGCGACGGAGAAGGACCTCACCATGGAGCGCTTCCGGCGCGACGGCATCGCCCACATGGAGACCGTCGTCCTGTCCGCGCCGGACCCGCAGGAGGCTGCCGCCGCCTTCGACAAGCTCGGCCGGGACGCCTGGGCCAGGCCCGTGGTCGGAACCGGCGGCAACGACGTCTTCCACCTCACGACCGGCGATCAGCTGGAGCGTGCCGCCGCCTTCTACGCCGATCGCCGCACCGCCTGGCTGCTGTCCCGGGACGCGGGAAACATCACCGCCGACGGTCGGCGTCACCAGTTCCGGGTCTTCGTCCTGGGCGGGCGGGTCATCCACGCCCGCGAGCACCTCCAGCCCGAACTCGACACTCCCTGCAACACCTGCCAGGGCGCCACCCCCGTCCCCATCGCCCCACCCGACCTCCCCACCCGCCTCGCCGACCTCGCCGTAGCCGCCACCGCGTCGGTCGGACTGCCCTTCGCCGGCGTCGACCTGGCCGTCGAGAACGGCGGCGTCGTCTTCGAGGTCAACGTCCAGCCCGCCTTCGTCGACGGCGAACTCGACACGGTCGCCAAGCCGTACATCCAGGCACACCTCGACGCCCTCGCCTCGGGAAGCGGATGGCAGGAATCGGACGTTCTCCTGGACTGCCGATGAGAGACCGGCCCACCGGTAGGCTCCGGATTATGCGGATCTCGGTTTCCTCGGACATGGACGAACCTGTGGCCCGCGCCCTCGTCGCGGAGCTGCGCACGCGCGGCCACGAGGTGGTGACACACGGGGCGCTGCACGTCGGCGACGACCCGCAGTGGGCGGTGTGCTCGGAGGCGGCGGCCAGAGACGTCGTCTCCGGGACGGCGGACCAGGCGGTGGTGTGCTGCTGGACCGGCACCGGCGCGTCGATCGCCGCGAACAAGGTGCCGGGGGTACGGGCGGCCCTGTGCACCGACGCCTACACCGCGGACGGCGCCCGCCGCTGGAACGACGCCAACGTGCTGGCCCTCAGCCTGCGCCTGACCTCCGAACCCCTCCTCAAGGAGATCCTCGACGCCTGGTTCGCCGGCACGGCCAGCGAGGACGCGGAGGACCGGGAGAACGTGGACCGCGTCAGCTAACGGGTGCGCAGCCGCGCCCCGAAGGGGCGCGGGGCTGTGTTGAATCTGCGGCTACCGCCGCGTGGGCGCGACCAGCCCCCACCGGCCCGCGGCCAACGAACCGCATATCCGCGGAGCGCCTAGCGGTCGGCCTTCGGCCTGCCCCGCTGGTCCGGCGTGCCGTGCGGTGGCGGGCCGAACGGTTCCGGCGAGGTGGCGGGCGAGACCGGGGAGCCCGTGTGGCCTGCGGTCTGCTCGGGACGCAGGGCGCCCGGATCGCCGGACGTCGGCTCGGCGCCCGCGCGCAACTGCTCCAGCCGGGCCGTCAGGACGGCGGTCACCGGAGCGCGGTCGGCGTGCGCGCGCTCGTACGACAGCAGGGTCTCGACCTCCTCGGCGGTCAGTGACCGTACGCGGCTCTCCAGGCCGCCGATCGGCAGATGGTCGTAGTCGGGCAGCGGGAGGGTGCTGCGGCCGGAGTCGGCCATGGTTCTCACTTCCCTCGGTGCGGCGGGCCCGGCCGGGTCGCCGCACCCGCTTGGGCTCACGGTTCTCCAGGACCTCGCGGACCGGGCACGGTCCATGGGGTGCTCATGGCGCGCGAGTACCCGAGGTGCCTGCCGTGAACCGGGCGCACGGGGTTTGGCGCGTCCGGCTCCGGCTACCCGCTTGGTGTGACGGCATCCCAACAGGAACTCGTCCGGTTCCTCGAGGACCGCTTCGCATGCGCGCAGGCGTGCACCGAGTGCGCACGCGCGTGTGCTCTGCGCGCGAGCCTCCTGGACCCCGACGGGACACAGAACCAGGAACTCGTACGACGCAAGGGCATCATGTGCGCGGAAGTGTGCGACGCGACCTGCCGTGTGCTGTCCGAGCAGCAGGACCAGGACGAGGCGGGCGTGCGTATGCAGCTGGAGTGGTGCCGGGCCGTATGCCTGGAGTGCGCGCACCTGTACGACCAGCAGCCGGACGCCGAGGCGGCCGCCACGGCGTGCCGGGACTGCGCGCGGGCGTGCACGGACTTCCTCGCCAGCCTCGGCTGACCGCGCTTTGGCAGCCGGCCGTTCCCGATTCGGCATTCCCAATTTCTGGAACACGTTCTACGGTGTGCGCCGTCAGGACCGGCCTGGGGAAGCCTGGAGGCGTCGTGCATCTCGACTACACGCCCGAGCAGCAGCGGCTGCGCACCGAACTGCGCGCCTACTTCGCGGAGTTGGTGCCACGGCACGCCCAGGCCCGGTTCGCCGACCCGGCCGCACAGAAACGGTTCTACCGTGACACGATCCGGCGGCTCGGCACCGACGGCTGGCTCGGCGTCGGCTGGCCCAAGGAGTACGGCGGCCGCGGCCTGAGCGCGATGGAACAGTTCATCTTCTTCGACGAGGCCGCCCAAGCCGGCGTACCGCTGCCCCTGATGGCGCTCAACACCGTCGGCCCGACGATCATGCAGTACGGCACGGACGAGCAGAAGGCGTACTTCCTGCCGAAGATCCTCTCCGGCGAGATCGACTTCGCCATCGGCTACAGCGAGCCCGACGCGGGCACCGACCTCGCCGCGCTGAAGACCCGCGCGGTGCGGGACGGCGACGCCTACGTCGTCAACGGCCAGAAGATCTGGACGACCAACGGCGACACCGCGGACTGGGTGTGGCTCGCGGTGCGCACCGACCCGGACGCGCCACCGCACCGGGGCATCACCATGCTGCTGGTGCCGACCTCCGACCCCGGCTACTCCTGCACCCTGATCAACACCCTCGCCTCGCACGACACCACGGCCAGCTACTACGAGAACATCCGCGTCCCCCTCTCGCGCCGCGTGGGGGAGGAGAACCAGGGCTGGCGGCTGATCACCAACCAGCTCAACCACGAGCGCGTCACCCTCGCCGCGCACGGCACGATGGCGATCCGGGCCCTGCACGACGTCCAGCGCTGGGCGGCGGAGACGAAGCTCGCCGACGGCCGCCGCGTCGTCGACCTCCCCTGGGTCCGCCGCCTCCTCGCCCGCACCCACACCCGGCTCGACGCGATGAAGCTCCTCAACTGGCAGATGGTGAGCGCCGTCCAGGAAGGCACCCTCACCCCGCAGGACGCCTCCGCGGTCAAGGTGTACGGCTCCGAGGCCCGCCGCGACGCCTACGCCTGGCTCATGGAGATCGTGGCCGCCGCGGGTGCCCTGAAGGAGGGTTCCGCGGGCGCTGTCCTCCACGGCGAGCTGGAACGCGGCTACCGCTCCGCCGTGATCTTCACCTTCGGCGGCGGCAACAACGAGATCCAGCGGGAGATCATCTCGTGGATCGGTCTGGGGATGCCGCGGGTACGGCGTTAGCCTGCGGTGCGTACGGGCAGGTGGTGCTGATCTCGTCCGTGCCCGTCGGGTGGAGGTGGCCCCACCCTGGCCGACGGGCCGTGCCGCGCGGAGTCCGGTGGACGCGCTCGCCCACCGTCGGCCAGGGCGCTGTCAGCTGTTCACGGGGTGTGACCGCTGCGGCGGAGGACCGGGCGCAGTACTTCGATGACGCCGGGGTCGTCCACCGTGGAGGGGATGGGTTCGTCGCGGCCGTCGGCGATGCCGCGCATCGTCTTGCGCAGGATCTTGCCCGAGCGGGTCTTGGGCAGGGCGGCCACGACCGTGACGTCCTTGAGAGAGGCGACGGCGCCGATGCGCTCGCGTACGAGCTGGACGAGTTCGGCCTCGACCTCGTCCGGTTCGCGGTTGCTGCCGGCTTTCAGGACGACGAAGCCGCGCGGGATCTGTCCCTTGAGGTCGTCGGCGACGCCGATGACAGCGCATTCGGCGACGTCGGGGTGGGCGGCCAGGGCCTCTTCCAAGCTGCCTGTGGAGAGCCTGTGACCGGCGACGTTGATGACGTCGTCGGTGCGGCCCATGACGAAGACGTAGCCGTCGTCGTCGATGTGGCCGCTGTCGCCGGTGAGGTAATAGCCGTCGTAGGCCGAGAGGTAGGAGGCGACGTAGCGGTCGTCGTCGTTCCAGAGGGTGGGGAGTGCGCCGGGCGGCAGGGGGAGTCTGACGACGATCGCGCCGTCGACGCCCGCGGGCGTCGGCTTGCCCGAGGGGTCGAGGACGCGGACGTCCCAGCCCGGCAGCGGGCGGGTCGGGGAGCCGGGCTTGACGGGAGCGGCCTCGATGCCGACCGGGTTGGCGACGATGGGCCAGCCGGTCTCGGTCTGCCACCAATGGTCGATCACCGGGACGTTCAGCAGGGCGCTTGCCCAGTGGTAGGTCTCGGGGTCGAGGCGTTCGCCGGCGAGGAAGAGATAGCGCAGGTGGGAGAGGTCGTAGCCTGCGGTGAGCGCTCCCTTCGGGTCCTCCTTCCTGATCGCCCGGAAGGCGGTGGGCGCCGTGAACATGGTCTTGACCCGGTACTCGGCGGCGACCCGCCAGAACTGGCCCGCGTCCGGGGTGCCGACCGGCTTGCCCTCGTACAGGACCGTCGTCGCGCCGGCCAGCAGGGGCCCGTAGACGATGTACGAGTGCCCGACGACCCAGCCCACGTCGGAGCCGGTGAACATCGTCTCGCCCTGACCCACGTCGTAGACGGCACCCATGGACCAGTGCAGGGCGACCGCGTAGCCGCCGCAGTCACGTACGACTCCCTTGGGTTTTCCGGTCGTTCCGGACGTGTAGAGGATGTACAGGGGATCGGTGGCGGCGACGGGAACGCAGTCGGCCGGCGGCGCGGCGGCGACCACGTCGTCCCAGTCGAGATCGTCGGGCCCCAACTCGGCTGGCTCCTGCGGGCGTTGCAGGATCACGCTCTTCTCCGGCTTGTGGACGGCGAGTTCGATGGCCCGGTCGAGCAGGGGCTTGTACGCGATGACACGCTTGCCCTCGATGCCGCAGGAGGCGGAGACGACCACCTTGGGGGCCGCGTCATCGATACGGAGGGCGAGCTCGCGCGGGGCGAACCCGCCGAAGACGACCGAGTGGACCGCGCCGATGCGCGCACAGGCCAGCATCGCGACCGCCGCCTCGGGGACCATCGGCATGTAGATCACCACGCGGTCGCCGTGCCCCACGCCGAGCTGTGCGAGAGCTCCGGCGAAGGCCGCCACCTCGTCCCTCAACTGCACGTAGCTGTAGGTGCGTTGGGCGCCGGTGACGGGGGAGTCGTAGACGAGCGCGGGCTGTTCGCCGCGGCCGGCTTCGACGTGCCGGTCGAGCGCGTTGAAGCAGACGTTGAGCCGCCCGTCGGGAAACCAGCGGTAGAACGGTGCGCCCGAGGAGTCCAGGGCGCGTTGCGGAGTGACATCCCAGTCGATGCCCTCTGCCGCCTTCAGCCAGAAGCTCTCCGGGTCCTGGGTACTGGCGCGGAAGACATCCTCGTAGGTTCCCATCGCGTCGCGCACTCCTTTGTGGCATCGAGGGACGGTGGTGGGGCTGCGTGCGGAAACAGTGTCGGACACAAGTACCGCATGCTGGCCGGCTGGTCGAGGAGGATGCGGGAGCCAGGCGGACCGGTCACGGGCATCGCCGAGTTGGTTCCTGCAGCCAGGCGCCCAGGAAGCCCGTGCTGCTTGACCACTGCTCGGGTCAGCCTCGGGGTCGTTGCCCCTTCGGTGACCGTGCCGGACGGAGGGTCTGTGGTCGGCGCGGTTTCAGTCGTTGTAGGGCGCCATCGAGACCACGACCTTGCCGGATTTGGTGCGGCCCTGCTCGACGTGGGCCATCGCCTCGAGCGTCTGGTCGAACGGGAAAGTGCTGTCGATGACCGGGCGGAGCTTCCCGCTGTCGTAGAGGGCGCCGAGTTTGCGCAGTTGGGAGCCGTTGGCCTGCATGAAGAGGAACTGGTAGCGCACGCCCAGCGCCTTGGCCTGCTTGCGGATCTTGCGGCTGAGCACGTTCATGACCAGGCCCAGGAAGGAGGGGGCGCCGAGCTGCTTGGCGAAGCCTGCGTCCGGTGGGCCGACGACGCTGATGGCCAGGCCGCCGGGCTTCAGCACGGTCAGCGACTTCTCGAGGTTCGCTCCGTCCAGGGAGTCCAGTACCAGGTCGTAGCCGGACAGTACCTTCGAGAAGTCTTCCTTCGTGTAGTCGACGACGACGTCGGCGCCGAGGCTCCTGACGAGCTTCTCGGTGTCGGTGTTCGTGGTCGTAGCCACTGTGGCGCCGAGGTGTTTGGCGAGCTGGATGACTGTCGAGCCGAGGCCACCGGCACCGGCGTGGATGAGCACCTTCTGGCCCGGCTTCACGTGGGCACGATCGACGAGAACCTGCCAGGCGGCCAGGGCTACCAGCGGCACTGCGGCAGCTTCTTGGAGGGTGAGGGAGGCGGGCTTGGGTGCGACGTCGTCCATGTCGATCGCGATGAACTCCGCGAAGCCTCCGATCCGCAGGTCGCGCGGACGGGCGTAGACCTCGTCGCCGACTTCGAAGCCGTGTACGGCGGAGCCGACCCGCGTCACGACGCCGGCCACGTCGTGGCCGAGCACGAAGGGACGCTTGTACTTCAGGAGCTGCTTGAACTCCCCGTTGCGGACCATTTTGTCCAGCGGGTTGATGCTGGCGGCGCTCACTCTGACCAGGACGTCGCGGTCTCCGACGGTCGGCTCGGGCACTTCTGCGGCGCGCGCGCCGTCCTTGCCGTACCTCTCGACGACGAATGCCTTCATGCCGGCCGCCTCTCCACGTGGATGCTCCGGTGATCGTTGTGATTCTTCACGCAGGCCGCCCTGCGCGCCCGTTCTCGTGCGGCCGGGTTGGTGTGCTGGTCACGACGCTACTTCTTGAGTATAGAAAAGTAAACTCAGGGAGCTCGGTCTGCCGGTGGCTCGGTTGACGGGCCCAAAGAACCGTGTGACGCAGTCAGCGCTGTGTGGGTCGACTCCAGGATCTTCTCCGACAGTTGCGTGCCCGCCGTGGCCCGGGCAAGGAGGATCGCGCCGACCAGAGTGGCCACCATGGGAAGGCCGTCGTTGGCGTCGTCGGACAGCCACTCGGCAAATGCCTCGACTCCGGCTGCGTACGTTTCGCGCACCTCCTCGGCTGTGGGCTCGCGAGCCATGTCCCCTGCGAATCCCGCGGTGGGGCAACCGGTGCCGGGGTGGTCGCGGTGCTCGGCCGACAGGTAGAAGTCGAGGAGGGCGCCACGCGCGGTGTCGTGATCGCCGTGGGCCGTATCGAACGACGCCAGGAGTAGATCAAGGTCCCCGAAAGCGGTTTGAGCCGCCTCGGCGATCAGGGCCTCCTTGGAGGCGAACTGCTTGTAGAAGCCGCCCGTCGTCAGTCCGATGGACTTCATCAGATCGGCGACGCTGATGCCGTTCACGCCGCGCTCCCGGAAGAGCTGGGACGCCGCGGCGACCGCGCGCCTGCGGTTCTCCATCGCTTGTGCCTGCGAAACCCGACTCATCGGTCACCTGCCCACGTTAGATAATTAAGCGCATCTATCCTACGCGAAGTGCCGGGTGGCCACCGCGGCACCCTCCAGGCTCCGACTGTGGACGGTGACTGACGGCATCGGGGGACCGCGTTGACGGGACAGCTTTAGATACCTATCGTAATCTAAAGCGGGGCCGACGCTTTGGCCTCCACTCATCCGCCAGCCCAGAAATGAGATCCACCATGACCACGCAGAACAAGAGCGCCGTCGTCACCGGCGCGTCCGCAGGCCTGGGTGCCGCCTACGCACAGCGGCTTGCCGACCGCGGCTACGACCTGATCCTGGTGGCCCGGAACACTGAGCGGCTGGAATCGCTGGCGTCGGACATCCGCAGCCGCACGGGCCGTGCGGTGGACGTCGTCACCGCCGACCTCACCGATGCGGCGCAGATCTCCGTGGTCGAGGAGCGTCTGCGGACCGACGAGAGCATCGCGGTATTGATCAACAACGCCGGCGCGGCGCTGTTCGCGCCGCTGGCAATGTCCGACGCGGCGGCCTCCGCGGCGCTGATCAACCTCAACGTGACATCGCTGACCAGGCTGACCACCGCGGTCCTGCCGGGCCTGATAGCCCGCGGGCACGGCACCGTCGTGAACATCTCCTCTGCCCTGGCTCTCAACTTCCTGCCCGGCGGCTCCGTCTACAGCGGCACCAAGGGCTACGTGCTGACGTACACCCAGGCCCTGCAGCAGGAACTCGCCGAGAGCCCCGTCACGGTGCAGGCCGTGCTGCCGGGCGCTGTCCGCACGGAGATCTGGGACCGCGCCGGCGTCGACCTCTCGAGGTTTCCCGACGAGGCGATCATGAGCGTGGACGACGCCGTCGACGCGGCACTCGCCGGACTCGACGCCGGGGAGCCCGTCACCATCCCGTCACTGCCGGAGATCAGCGACTGGGAGTCGTTCGAGAAGGCGCGTCAGACGCTCGTCCCGAACCTGTCCCTGCGGGTCCCGGCCGCTCGCTACCGCGGCTGACCGCCGTCCGACTCCGGTGCGGTAGTCGTCCCTCTGTGACAACGGCACGCCCGCTGCCGCACACGACCGAAGCGTCCTCCGCCGTGGGCGAGGGAAGACCGACGAGCTCGGCTTCCTCCTTCCCTCTGTACGAACAGCCGGGGCCCGGCACCGCATGCATCGGCGGCGGTCATGTGCGCGGCTGCGAGCCCGTCCGCGCCGCCGACTGCCCCTTACGCGCAGCTCGCCTTCCGCGGTGGAAGGTCACCGGCCCATCCGGCCGGCTCACCGCCTACACGCTCCCCGCGGGGCAGGCAGCCCGCCACCCCGCAGCTCTCTCTCACTCTTATTTGAGGAAACATCCATGTTGAACGCCCTGTGGAACCCGATCGTCGCCGGGGAGATCTCCCTGCCGCACCGGCTTGCGATGGCCCCCATGACGCGGGACCGGTCCACCCCGGAAGGCATACCCACCGAGCTGAACGCCGAGTACTACGCCCAGCGCGCCTCGCACGCCCTCATCGTCACCGAGGGCACCCAGCCCAACGCCGACGGCCAGGGCTACCTGCTCACCCCCGGCATCTACTCCGAGGAGCACATCGCCGGCTGGCGCAAGGTCACCGACGCCGTGCACGGCGTCGACGGACGCATCGTCATCCAGCTCATGCATGTCGGACGGATGTCCCACCCCGACAACACCCCCCACCACCGGCAGCCGGTCGCCCCCTCGCCGGTCCGGCCGGCGGGCACCATGTTCACCCCGTCCGGCCCTCAGGAGATGCCAGTTCCGCGCGAGTTGTCCACGGAGGAAGTCGCCGCCACGGTCGACGACTTCCGCCGCGCCGCCGCGGCCGCCATCGCGGCCGGCGCCGACGGCGTCGAGATCCACAGCGCCAACGGCTACCTCCCGCATCAGTTCCTCGCCACCAACACCAACCAGCGCACGGACCGCTACGGCGGCTCCATCGACAACCGCATCCGCTTCGCGGTGGAGGTCGCCACCGCCGTGGCCGACGAGATCGGCGCCGGCCGCACCGGCATCCGGATCTCCCCCGGCAACCCCTTCAACGACATCGCCGAGAGCGACACCCACGAGCTGTACCCCGCCCTCGTACGCGCTCTCGCCCCGCTCGACCTCGCCTACCTGCACATCGGTCACGGCGGCGACGACGAACTCCTGCGCACCCTCCGCGAGTTGTGGCCGAACACCTTGGTTCTCAACCGGGCCGGCACCGACATCGCCACCCGTGCGCAGGACATCGAAGACGGCCTGGCCGACATCGTCACCGTCGGCGTGATGGCCCTCGCCAACCCCGACCTGGTCGAGCGCGTACGCACCGGCGCGCCGCTGAACACCCCTGACCCCGCCACCTTCTATGGCGGCGGCGAGGCCGGCTACACCGACTACCCCACCCTCACTGCCTGACAAACCCCGGCGATACCGCTCCTGGCGGCCGGTGGGCCCGGATGGCCCCATGGAGGTGCCACGTGTCTGAACACGCTGCAGTTGAACTGAGCCCGGAAGCGATCGAGTTCGCGGACTTCATGGCCGGACTGGCGGTTCCCGAATCCGAGCTGGATGCGATGCGCATCGTGTCCGAGAGCGTCCATCTCAAGGCCCGGGAGCCGGAAGGCGTCACCTACCGGGAGGTGGACGCGGGTGGCGTGCTGGGAATCTGGTGCGAACCGGTCGACGCCAACACCGACTACGTCCTCCTGCACGGTCACGCCGGGGGCTCCGTACTGTCGTCGGCATTCGTCGACCGAAAGCTCGCCGGCCATATCGCCAAGGCCGCCGGGGCTCCCGTACTGGTTCTGGACTTCCGGCGAGCACCGGAACACAAGTACCCGGCTCAGGTGGACGACGCGGAGGCGGCCTTCAACTGGCTGCTGTCCGAAGGGTATGAGCCGGCGCAGGAATGACGGATCCCGCCAAACCGCTGCCACCACCGCCCCCCGGCGTGCTGAGGCAGCGGCCGTGCGACCGGAGGATCGCACCGGGACAACCGCCCCCGCAGCGCCGAGTCACCACAGCACAGGCCGTACGGAGCGGACAGCTCCGGCACGGACCTCGCGCAGCACCCCCGCGGTGCGTCAGACGCGAGCGCGCCCACCCGGAAAGCACCCGCCCCACGGCCCCACCACCGTTCGGGGGTCCGGCATCCACGACCAGCAACTCACGCTGTTCGCAATGCCCGAAACGGCCAACACCGGCCAATCAACCTAGGAACGGTCCGGGAGACGACGAAGATCTGACCTAGGCGGGTCCGGGGAAGCGCGGGTGCAGGATCCGCGCGCCTGCCGGATCGGGACGATGGACGGACGCCGACATGGCCTGCGGTGGCGCGCAGGTCCGCGACGCCCGCGCCCTCGTCCCGGTCCGGCAGACGACGGTCGGGACGGACGACCACGACGGCGGCTTCAGCTACGCGCGCGCACCGCCGCGCCCGACCGAGCTCGCCGACTTTCGGGTCGCCGTCCGGGCCGAGAAGCCGTCGAGGACGTACCCACCCGACACTCCGCCCTTCAGCGCTGCGGGCGGTCGGCGCCAAGCTCGCAGTCCAGCCGGCCAGCCTCCCCGTCGACTGAGGAGCAACGGCGGCGGAGTACACGGCACTCAGCTGATGTCTCACCGCCGTCTGGCCCGCGACCGCGAGGCCGATGGCTCACGACCTTCAGGACCGGAGGCGGGCGCCTGTTCCCAGCCGGGCGGTGACGTCACGGGGGGTGAGGGCGGAGTGTTCCGCGGAGCACTCGACGACGACGCGGACCGGGGCGTCGCACTCGGTGTGGCGGACGTCCAGGGGAGGAGCCTCGGGGCCGAGGGCGTATGCCTCGCCCCACTGGCTCAGCGCCATCAGGACGGGCCACAGGTCCCAGCCCTTGCGGGTCAGGCGGTATTCGTTGCGGGAGCGGCTGCCGGGCTCCTGGTAGGGGACGGTCTTGAGGATGCCGGCCGAGGTCAGCTTGCGGAGGCGGTTGCTGAGGACGGCTTCCGACAGGCCGATGTGGCGGTGGAAGTCGTCGAAGCGGCGGACGCCGTTGACGGCGTCACGCAGGATCAGCAGCGTCCATTTCTCCCCGATCACGTCGAGCGTGCGCTGGACGGGGCAGTTCTCCGTGCTCGCCTCAAGCCACTCCATGCCGCCATCGTACGAGCCTGACTTCGCCATTGACAGTCAGGTGAGCGAAAGTCTAGCTTCGCTTGGAAAAGTCAGCTGACAGTCAGAGGGAAGGGCGCCGGCCGTGGGGCGAACGCGTACGTACAACTGGGAAGATCCCGCGCTCTCGGCGGAGGCCGCCGGGCGCATGGCCGGCATCGACTTCCTGCGCGAGCTGCAGGCGGGGCGGCTCCCGGCACCGCCCATCAACTACACCGTCGACTTCGCCCTGGACGAGGTGGAGCCGGGCAGGGCGGTCTTCTCGCTGACACCGGGAGAGGAGCACTACAACCCGATCGGCAGTGTGCACGGCGGCATCTTCGCCACCCTGCTCGACTCGGCGGCGGGCTGCGCCGTCCAGTCCACCCTCCCGCAGGGCATGGCGTACACCTCGCTCGACCTGACGGTGAAGTTCCTGCGACGGATCACGGTGGACACGGGCCGGGTGCGCGCCATCGGCACGGTCGTCAGCAAGAGCCGCCAAACCGCTCTCGCCCAGGCTCAGTTGGTCGACGCGACGGACCGTCTCCTCGCCCACGCCACCAGCAGCTGCATGCTCTTCCCGGTGCCCGCCTCTCAGGGGTGACTCCGCAGAAAGGGCCCACGGTTCCTCGGTCCGTGGGCTTTTTTAGATTACGTTCGCAATACCATTGACTGGCGGAGTCGGTGAAGGGCAACCGGTCCTTCTGGCCAGCGAAGGAGCGTGTGCTGTGGTGCGGTACGGAAAAGAGCACAAGGCGGAGACGAGGCGGCGGATCATCGAGACGGCGGGCCGCCGGTTCAAGCGAGACGGTATCGACGGCTCCGGGGTCTCGACGCTCATGAAGGACGCGGGCCTGACCAATGGGGCCTTCTACGCTCACTTCGAATCCAAGGACGACCTCGTCACCACGGCGATCGCCGACCAGTTGAAGGCGCAGGCCGAGAGCGTCGTCGCGCAGGCCGCACCCGGCCGTGCCGGAATCGAGCAGATTGTGCGGGGGTACCTCTCGTCCCAGCACCGCGACAGCCTTGCCGACGGCTGCCCCAACGCCGCTCTGCTCGACGAGATCGGGCGCTGCACCGACATGACCAGGCAGGCGTACACCGACGGCGTGCTGGTCCTCATCGACGGCATTGCCGCCCGTATGGCGCCCGAGGACCCGTCCTCCGCACGTGTGAAGGCGCTCAGCCTCCTCGGCCTGATGGCCGGGACACTGCAGCTTGCCCGTGCCTTGACCGACAGCCGACTCGCCAATGAGCTCCTCGAGCAGGGGATAAACAACGTCCTCGTCTTGCTGGACGCCGGGCAGCGCGTCTGACGCGCCACAGTTCCAGCCCCAGGCTGCGGCTTTCGAGGGAGTAGCTCGACGCCGTCAGGTTCATCGCCGGACCCGAGCTCTTGATCATCGACGGGCTCAGCTGTGCCTCTCGCTGCCGAGGGGTCCTCTACAGCGGCTCCGGCCACGCCTTCCTCTTCCAGAGCGCCATTCGCCGTCGCGGCCTCACCGTCATCGTGTGGGCCGCATCTCTTGCGGAGCTCATTGAAGTATGGTCATAATTCAATTGTCGACGTGATGCTGAAGACTCCACCGAATCGGGTTCCGACCCCTACGGACCTTCTGCCGCCGACCGAACCGACTGCAGTCGCAGTCCGGAATCCCATGCAGAAGGGCACGGCCGTGAACGATGCGCAAGGAGTACGAGGCGACGCGGTGACGTCGTACAAGAAGGCACCCACCCGCACCCTTGACGCCGGGGGAGTGACCTTCGCCTACCGCGACCTCGGTCCCCGGACCGGCGTCCCGGTGGTCTTCCTCAACCACCTTGCCGCGGTCCTCGACAACTGGGATCCCAGGGTCGTCGACGGCATCGCCGCCCGGCGTCGCGTCATCACCTTCGACAACCGGGGCGTCGGCGCTTCCAGCGGCTCGACACCGAAGACCATCGAGGAGATGGCGAAGGATGCCGTCACCTTCATCCGGGGACTCGGGCTCGAGCAGGTCGACATTCACGGCTTCTCGATGGGCGGCATGATCGCCCAGGTGATCGCGCAGGACGAACCGCGGCTCGTCCGCAAGCTGATCCTCACGGGCACCGGCCCCGCGGGCGGCGAGGGCATCAAGAACGTGACCCGGCTGTCCCATCTCGACACGGTCCGGGGCCTGTTCACCCTCCAGGACCCCAAGCAGTTCCTCTTCTTCACCCGCACCGCGGGCGGGCGCCGAGCCGGGAAGCAGTTCCTGGCCCGTCTCAAGGAGCGCACCCACGACCGGGACAAGGCGATCTCCCTCACGTCGTACTTCGCCCAGCTCAAGGCCATTCACCGCTGGGGGCTCGCGCAGCCCCAGGACCTCTCCGTCATCCATCAGCCCGTACTCGTCGCCAACGGCGAGAGCGACAGGATGGTGCCGACGAAGAACTCCTTCGAACTCGCCCGGCGACTGCCGAACGCCGACGTGTTCGTCTATCCCGACGCCGGCCACGGAGGCATCTTCCAGTTCCATGAGCAGTTCGTCGCGGAAGCCGTCGACTTCCTCGAGCGGTAATGGGAACGGTCGTCGCGTCCGGGGGTGCGCAGTTCTTCGTCGGTGCGGGGCGAGTCCTCCGTCGGACGCTGGGCGACAGGCTGAGTATCTAAAAGTAAACTTGAACTCGGTTAGAATCGCTCCCATGGATGCGTGGGCCGAAGTTCTCCAAGACACAGGCATGGACCCCAGACTCGACCGGGACACGTCCAACTGCTCGATCGCGCGGACCCTTGAGATCGTGGGTGAGAAGTGGACGATCCTGATCCTGCGTGAGGTGTGGTACGGCTCGTCCCGGTTCGGTGACTTCGAACGCGTCCTCGGCTGTCCTCGCAACCTCCTCGCGACGCGGCTTCGGATGCTGGTGGAGGAAGGGATCCTGGCGACCGAGACATACAAGGAGCCCGGTTCGCGGAGTCGGCCGAAGTATGTGATCACCCCTAAGGGGATGGATCTGGTGCCCGCCGTGATGGGGCTGCTGCAGTGGGGTGACCGTTACCGCGCCGACCCGGAAGGGCCCGCGGTACTGGCGCGACACCGCGAGTGCGGCGCGCACGTCGACGTCCAGATTCGCTGCGATCGAGGCCACCCGGTGCAAGCGAAGGACATCGAGAGCGTCCCCGGCCCAGCCTTTCGTATGAGGTCGCCCGCGTGAGCTGCGATGAGCCGGCGCGAGTGCGGAGTCGGCGGCGAGGTCGTCGTACCGGCGGGCTCCAGGCGGTCGTGAGTGATGACGAGTTGCAGGGGGTCTGGGGGCCGCCGCTGCCGGTCGGCTGAGCCTGGAAGCGTCCGCGGTTGCTGTCTGTCCACGGTCGGGGGCCTTCGATGCGTTCTCGGTCGGCCCAAGTCCGTCTGCTCGACAAGGAAGCCGTATCAGTGCAGGTCACGAACGTTGGCTTGTGTCAACTACCGATCCTGGTCACACTGCGGGCATGACGGGCGATCCGGGTTTGTTCGGCCCAGGTTCCGTGACCTGGCAGATGCACGGCGACCCGATGATGTGGGTCGCCGGAGTCCGCGCGCTCTACTTCCAGGCACTGCACCCACGCGCGGTGCGCGGCGTCATGCAGAATTCCGACTTCCGCAACGACGCCTGGGGCCGGCTGCTGCGGACCGCCAACTTCGTCGGCACCATCAGCTACGGCACCACCGAGGCGGCCGAGCGGGCGGGCGCCCGGGTGCGGAAGATCCACAGCATGCTCGGCGCGACCGACCCGGACACCGGGGAGCGGTACGGCGTCGACGAACCCGAGCTGCTGCTGTGGGTGCACTGCGCCGAAATAGACTCCTACCTGCACGTCGGGCGCCGCTCCGGCTTCCGCCTCACCGACGATCAGGCGGACCGGTACATCAGCGAACAGCGGGTCAGCGCTCGCCTGGTGGGCCTCGCCCCGGACGCCGTACCCGCGAACCGGGCGGAGATGGAGGCCTACTTCGAGAAGGCGCGCCCCGAACTCGCCGCCGGACCCGAAGCACGCGCGGTGGACGACTTTCTCCTCCGCCCGCCGACGCACCCCCTGCTCGTACCGGCGCGGGAGGTGCTGTGGCGGCGTGTGGCACAACTGGCGTACGCCGCCCTGCCGCCGTACGCCCATGAGCTGTACGGCAGACCGGCCCCGCAACCCGCCGTCGTCACCCGGCAGTTGCGTGCCATGGGCACCCTGCTGCGCTGTGTTCCCGCACGTGTGCGCTGGCAGCTCCCGCCCAAACACATCCTCCGCGCGATGGCCCGCCTCGGCCCCGGCTCGCGCCCGGCACCGTACAAACTCGGACGATAGGTCGCCATACTGGACGGGCGACGAGGGGAGTGTCACGGAGGGGGCCGACGATCGTCGGCGGGGATCCGTGAGACAGAGGGCGGGGCGACCATCGACGGGGGCGACGGCACGAGATGGCGGAGACCAGGCTGATCCAGGGCCGGTACCGGCTGCTCGACCTGATCGGGCGCGGGGGCATGGGCGAGGTGTGGCGGGCGCGCGACGAGTCGCTCGGCCGGCTGGTGGCCGTGAAGTGCCTCAAGCCGCTGGGCCACTCCCACGACCAGTCCTTCACCCGCGTCCTGCGCGAACGGTTCCGCCGCGAGGCCCGGGTGGCCGCCGCGCTCCAGCACCGCGGCGTCACCGTCGTCCACGATTTCGGCGAACACGACGGCATCCTCTACCTCGTCATGGAACTCCTGGAGGGCCGCAACCTCAGTCAGCTCCTGGAGGACAACAAGCACCATCCGCTGCCCGTCCCGGACGTCGTCGAGATCGCCGACCAGGTCGCCGCGGCGCTCGCCTACACGCATCAACAGGGCATCGTGCACCGGGACCTGAAGCCCGCGAACATCGTGCGGCTCACCGACGGCACGGTGAAGATCTGCGACTTCGGCATCGCCCGGCTCGGCCACGACATCGGTTTCACCTCACGGCTGACCGGCACCGGCATCGCCATGGGCACCCCGCACTACATGTCGCCGGAGCAGATCAGCGGAACGGAGGTCGACCGGCGCAGCGATCTGTACTCGCTGGGCTGCGTGCTGTACGAGATCGCCACCGGGGCACCGCCGTTCGACCTCGACGACGCCTGGGCGATCCTCATCGGCCACCGGGACACCCCGCCGCAGCCGCCCCGCAGTCACCGCGCGGAGCTGCCCGAGTACTTCGAGAAGGTCATCCTGGACCTGCTGGCCAAACGGCCCGAGCAACGCCCGCACGACGCCCGCGAGTTGTGCCGCAGGATCGACGCGGGCCGCACCACACCGACGTATGTGCCGACGGTCGTGACGCCGCAGCCGGAACTCCGCCCGCCCGAGCCCGCGCCCCGCGAGACCCGGCTGCCGTCCTGGACCCGCGGCATGACCACCGGCCACAAGGCCACCGGCGCGGGCATCGTCACCACACCCCCGGACGCCGGAGCCGGCCTCACCGGGGAGTGGATCGCGCGCCCGGTCACCGGCCGGGTCGAGGAGCCGGCGCCGGACGAGCGGCCCGCCCCTTCCGCGCAGACCCTCCTCGCGCTGGCCGGCCGGCACAACGCGGGCCTGAGCCTCGGGCGGCTGGGGCGCTGGGCCGAGGCGGGCGAGGTGCACCGCGCGGTCGCCGCCGAACGCGAGCACCTCCTCGGCCCCGACCACCCCGACACCCTCGCCAGCCGCTACGAGGTCGCCTTCACCCTCAGCCGCACCGGCCGCGCCGCCGACGCCCTGCGCGAGTACAAGAACGTCGCTGCGGCCCGCACCCGGGTGCTCGGCGCCGACCACCCCGACTCGCTCGCCGTGCGCCAGGAAATGGCGTACGTCCTGGGCCAGTTGGGACGGCACTTCGACGCCCACCAGGTCTATACGTCGGTGCTCGCCGCCCGGGAGCGCACCATGGGCGCCGACCATCCCGACACCCTGCGCTGCCGCCACAACCTCGCCTTCAACCTCAGCCGCCTCGGGCGCCTGGAGGACTCGTACCGCATGGCCTGCGACGTGGCCGCCGTGCGCGCCCGGGTCCTCGGCCCGAACCACCCCGACACCCTGGTCACGCGCTACGAAGTCGCCTACGCGCTCGGCCAGTTGGGCCGCTGGCCGGAAGCCCTGCAGACCTACGTCGAGGTCGCCGAAGCCCGCGCCCAGGCCCTCGGCGCCGACCACCCCGACACCCTCGCCAGCCGCAACGACGAGGCCCACTGCCTGGAACAGCTCGGCCGGGGCGCCGAGGCGGTCGAGCTGTACCGCAGGGTCGCGGTGCTCCGGCAGCAGCGGGCGTCCGGCGGACCCTGACCCCGGCGCGGCACGCCTCTGGCCGACCTAGATCATCACGTGTTACGAAGAACCATGCCTGCACACGAGGGACGCACCTACGACGCCGTCATCGTCGGCGGTGGCCACAACGGCCTCGTCGCCGCCGCCTACCTGGCCCGCGCCGGACGCTCCGTGCTGGTGCTGGAGCGGCTGGACCACACCGGGGGCGCCGCCGTGTCCACCCGCCCGTTCGGGGGCGTCGACGCACGGCTGTCGCGCTATTCGTACCTGGTCAGCCTGTTGCCGAAGAAGATCGTGCGGGATCTGGGGCTGGACTTCCGGGTACGCGGGCGCACCATCTCGTCGTACACACCCGTGGAGCGCGAAGGCCGGCCCACGGGACTCCTCGTGGGCGGCGGCGAGCGGCGCACCCGGGAGGCCTTCGCCCGGCTCACCGGCGGCGATACCGAGTACCGGGCCTGGCAGCGGTTCTACGGCCTGACCGGCCGCGTCGCCGAGCGGGTCTTCCCGACCCTCGTCGAACCGCTGCCCACCCGCGACGAACTGCGCCGCCGCGTCGACGACGAGGAGGCCTGGCGCACCCTCTTCGAGGAGCCCCTCGGCGTCGCCATCGAGGACCGCTTCACCGACGACCTGGTCCGGGGCGTCGTCCTCACCGACGCCCTGATCGGGACCTTCGCCGACGCCCACGACCCCTCGCTGCGGCAGAACCGCTGCTTCCTCTACCACGTGATCGGCGGCGGCACGGGCGCCTGGGACGTACCCGTCGGCGGCATGGGCGCCCTCACCGACGCCCTGGCCGCCACGGCACGGCACGCGGGCGCCGTCATCGCCACCGGCCACGAGGTGGAACGGATCGCCACGGACGGCCGTACCGCCGAGATCACCTACCGGACGGCCGACGGCGAAGGTGTCGCAGCCGCCCGGCACGTCCTGGTGAACGCCTCGCCGCAAGCGCTCGCCACCCTCATGGGAGACGAGCAGCCCGCCCCCGCCGAGGGCGCCCAGCTCAAGGTGAACATGCTGCTGAAGAGGCTGCCGAAGCTGCGCGACAGCTCCGTCGACCCGCGAGAGGCGTTCTCCGGCACCTTCCACATCGCCGAGGGCTACGAGCAACTGGCCGCCGCGCATGACCAGGCCGCCGCCGGTGAGCTGCCCGCCGCCCCGCCCTCCGAGATCTACTGCCACTCCCTCACCGACCCGACGATCCTCGGGCCGGAACTCGTCGACCGCGGCTACCAGACGCTCACCCTGTTCGGCCTGCACACGCCCGCCCGGCTCTTCACACGGGACAACGACGCCGTACGCGACGAACTGCTGAAGTCGACCCTGGCCCAGCTGGACGCCCACCTGGCCGAACCGCTCGCCGACTGTCTGGCGACGGACGTGGAAGGGCGGCCCTGCATCGAGGCGAAGACCCCGCTCGACCTGGAGCGGGACCTGCGGCTGCCCGGCGGCAACATCTTCCACCGCGACCTCGCCTGGCCGTACGTTCAGGAGGGCACGGGCCGCTGGGGCGTGGAGACCCGGCACGCCAATGTGCTGCTGTGCGGGGCGGGCGCGGTGCGCGGGGGAGGGGTGAGCGGGGTGCCCGGGCACAACGCGGCGATGGCGGTGCTGGAGAGCCCGGTCGGCTGACCGGTCAGGATTGGCTGCCGCCGTCGACGCGCAGGACCGTGCCGGTGACGTAGGAGGCGCGGTCGCTCAGCAGCCAGGCCGCGGCCTGGGCGACCTCTTCCGGGTCGGCGGCACGGCCCAGGGGGGTGCGCTCGACGAGCTGGGCGAGGATGCCCGGGGAGCGCTCGTCCCACTCGTAGATCATCTCGGTGAGCGTGGTGCCGGGAGCGATCGCGTTGACGCGGATGCCCTCCGGGCCGTACGTCATGGCGGCCGACGCGGTGAGGCTGTTCACCGCCCGCTTGGCCGCGCCGTAGATGGGCAGCCAGGGGTTGCCCATGAGGCTGCCGACGCTGGAGTTGTTGACGATGGCCCCGCGTCCGGCGGTGGCGCGGATGGCGGCGATCTCGGCGGTCATCGACAGCCACGGTCCCTTGAAGTTGACCGCGCTGACCAGGTCGAAGTCATCTTCCGACAGCTGGTCCATCGGCCCGGGCTGCTGCCCGGTCGCGCCGTTGTTGAAGGCCACGTCGAGACGGCCGTACAACTCCACGGCCCGGTCGACGGCGGCCCGGACACTCGCCGCGTCGGCGAGGTCGCACAGGACGTAGTCCGCGGTGCCGCCAGCCGCACGGATCTCCTCCGTGACCGCCTTGAGCTGGGACTCGGTGCGGGCCGCGAGCAGGACCCGGGCGCCCTCGCGGGCGAACAGCCGGGCGGCTGCGGCGCCGATGCCGCGGCCCGCTCCGGTGACGAAGGCGACCTTGTCGGTGAGCAGGCCCGAGGTCGTGAGGGTGGTGCTGGTCTGTGTGTTGTCCATGGTGTCGAGCCTGCGCCCGGCTGCCGAGCGCATCCAGGCACCGGCGGTACCTGGCTGGGCTCCCGGTTCCCCCGCACACTGGAAAGCGTGGACCGACGACAACTGGCCGACTTCCTGCGCAGCCGGCGCGAGCGCATCACCCCCGCCGACGCGGGCCTGCCCGCCGGGACGCGCCGCCGGACCCCGGGGCTGCGCCGCGAGGAGGTGGCGCAGCTGGCGTACATCTCGACCGAGTACTACACACGGCTGGAGCAGGCACGCGGCCCGCACCCCTCCCGCGAGGTGCTGGCCCAGATCGCCCGCGCCCTGCGTCTGTCGGACGCCGAGCGCGACCACCTCCACCACCTCGCCGGAACCCCGCCCGCGCCACGCCGCGGTCCCTCGCGGGAGGTGCGGCAGAGCATCGTCGACCTGCTGCACCGGCTGCCGCAGGCCGCGGCGTTCGTGATCTCGGCGACGTACGAGGTCATCGCCTGGAACGACCTTGCGGCCGCCCTGATGGAGGACTTCTCCGCACTGTCCCGGCGCGACCGGAACCTGATCCGGCGTGCCTTCCTCAGCCCGAGCCGTGACGGACGGCCGTTGTACGGCATTTCGGACGCGGACGAGTTCGCCGCCTCCGCGGCCAACGATCTGCGTGCCGCCGCGGCCCGCTACCCCGACGACCCCGAAGTGACCGGGCTGGTCGAGGAACTCCTCGCCGGAAGCGAGGAGTTCGCCCGGCTGTGGGCCGAGCACTGCGTGATCGCCCCGCCCACGCTCCGCAAGACCTTCGACCACCCGTTGGTCGGGCCCGTCACCGTCAACTGCGATGTCCTGGACATCACCGACCTGGACCAGCGGGTCGTCATCTACACCGCCACGCCCGGCTCGCGGTCCGAGGAGGCGCTGCGGCTGCTGTCGGTCGTGGGCACGCAGCGCCTGGACGTGCCGGGCTGAGCCGGCGTCAGTCGGTGGACCTGGTCCAGCCCGTCGCCTCGATGCGGGCCGCGTCCGCCGGGCGTGCGTCGTCGAAGAGAACGTCCTGGGATGTCCGCACGCACAGCCCGTCGACGTACGCCCCACGGCCGACGTACAGCCGGTCGGTGGTGTAACGCCAGCGGAGGGAGAGCTGCCGCGCGGACGGGAGGCCGGCCGTGAGGCGGTGCCAGACGCGGCCCGACCAGCCGGTCACGGAACCCGCCGGGTGGTCCTGCGGCTCCTCGGCGTGGCGCGTCGTGGTGAAGGGGAGGGGCTGCCAGGTGGCTCCGCCGTCGGTCGTGGATTCCAGGACGAGGACGTCCGAACGGGGTTCGGTGTCCCACCACAGGGCGCAGCCGAGTCGTGCGGCACCTGCCGTGGTGTCGAGGGCGGGCAGTGCGAGTGTCGCGGCCGTGTTGTTCGCCATGCCCGAGAACCAGGCCGTACGGCCGCGCACCGGACGGACCGGCACGGCGCGTGCCAGGTTGTTCGCGGCGGCGACCCGGGGTGCGGAGCCGGAGCGCCAACTGCGCACGGGATGCACGGAGTTGCCGAGGACGACGAGGAAGGAGTCGGTCGTCGGGTCGAGGACCAGCGAGGTGCCGGTGAAGCCGGTGTGGCCCGCGGTGCGTGGAGTGGCCATCGCGCCCATGTACCAGTGCTGGTAGAGCTCGAAGCCGAGACCGTGCTCGTCGCCCGGGAAGGCGGTGTTGAAGTCGGTGAACATCAGCTCCACCGACTCCGGTTCGAGGATGCGGGCCCGGCCGTAGGCGCCGCCGTTGAGCAGCGTCCGGCCGAGGACCGCGAGATCCCAGGCGTTGGAGAACACCCCGGCGTGGCCGGCGACTCCGCCGAGGCTGAAGGCGTTCTCGTCGTGCACCTCGCCCCACACCAGGCCTCGCTCCAGCCCCGACCAGGGCTTGCGTGCGTCCTCCGTGGCCGCGATCTTCGGCTTCCAGGAGGCGGGCGGGTTGTAGCGGGTGCGGTGCATGCCGAGCGGGGCGGTGATCTCCTCGCGGAGCAGGGTGTCGAGGGTGCGGCCGGTGACGTGCTCCAGGACCAGCTGGAGCGAGATCAGGTTGAGGTCCGAGTAGAGGTAGGTGCTGCCCGGCGGGTTGAGGGGCGCCTCGTTCCAGATGAGCTGGAGCTTCTCCTCGTACGTCGGTGCGCTGTAGAGCGGGATCCAGGGACGGAACCCCGAGGTGTGGGTGAGGAGTTGGCGGAGGGTGATGTCCTGCTTGCCGGCGGCGCCGAACTCCGGGAGGTACGAGGCGACCTTCGCCTCCAGCTCCAGGGCGCCCCGTTCGATCTGCTGCACGGCGAGGATCGAGGTGAACAGCTTGGAGACGGAGGCCAGGTCGAAGACGGTGTCCTCGGCCATGGCGAGCTGCTGCCCTGGCGGGAACTCGACGCCGGTGTCCGTCTTCTCGTCGTACGCCGAGTAGCGCACGGCCATGCCGATCGGCTCGTGCAGAGCCACCGTGCCGCCACGCCCGGCGAGCAGCACGGCGCCCGCGTACCAGGGGTACTTGGGGGAGGGGCCGAGGAAGGTCTCCGCGTCGGTGACGAGTTGACGCAGAGGGGCGGGGAGCAGACCGGCGCGTTCGGGGGAGCCGTGCCGCAGAGTGGGACCGCGGCCATGGGGTACGGCGGCTTCGGCGGGGCCGGCGGGAAACGGGGCGATGGCCAGCGCCCCGCCCACGGCGAGTGTCCGCCGGGCCAGTTGACGGCGGGTCAGTCCGCCTGGTCTGCCCGGCACTGCCTCTTCGGTCATCGACCAACCTCCCGCTGAGCCACCTGAAAGTATCTTTCCGGATTGCCCTTGCGCAGTGAAACTTTTGTGTCAGGCGTGTCGGGTGTCAACGGGGCGTCGGCCAGAAAAGATCTGACGGAACGTCAGAAAGGGCTTCCGTCGTCCGGAGGACTGCGGCATCCTGCGCCCATGCAGACGGAGCTGAGCAAGAAACTGGGAGTCGAGCACGCCATTTTCGGCTTCACGCCGTTCCCCGCCGTCGCCGCGGCCATCAGCCGGGCCGGCGGTTTCGGAGTGCTCGGCGCGGTCCGCTATACGGCCCCCGACGACCTCAAACGCGACCTCGACTGGATCGAGGCACACGTCGACGGCATGCCGTACGGCCTTGACGTCGTCATGCCCGCCAAGAAGGTCGAGGGCGTCACCGAGGCCGACGTCGAGGCGATGATCCCGGACACGCACCGGCAGTTCGTGCGGGACACCCTCGCCAAGTACGGGGTGCCCGAGCTGGCCGAGGGCGAGGCGTCCGGCTGGCGCATCACCGGATGGATGGAACAGGTCGCCCGCACGCAGCTCGATGTCGCCTTCGACTATCCGATCAAGCTGCTCGCCAACGCCCTCGGTTCCCCGCCCGCCGACGTGGTGGCCCGCGCCCACGACCGGGACGTCCTCGTCGCCGCGCTCGCGGGCAGCGCTCGCCACGCCAGAAAGCACCAGGAGGGGGGCATCGACATCGTCGTGGCGCAGGGCTACGAGGCGGGCGGCCACACCGGCGAGATCGCCTCCATGGTCCTCACACCCGAGGTCGTGGAGGCCGTCGACCCGCTGCCGGTGCTGGCCGCGGGCGGCATCGGCAGCGGACAGCAGGTGGCGGCCGCTCTGGCGCTCGGGGCGCAGGGTGTGTGGCTGGGCTCCATATGGCTGACCACCACAGAGGCCGACATGCACTCGGCCGCCCTCACCCGCAAACTGCTCGCCGCCGGTTCCGGTGACACCGTCCGCTCCCGCGCCCTGACCGGGAAACCCGCGCGCCAGTTGCGCACCGACTGGACCGACGCCTGGGACGACCCGGACGGGCCCGGCACCCTGCCCATGCCATTGCAGGGTCTGCTCGTCGCGGACGCCGTCTCACGCATCCAGAAGCACGAGGTCGAACCGCTGCTGGGCACGCCCGTCGGGCAGATCGTCGGCCGGATGACCAGCGAACGCAGCGTCCAGGCCGTCTTCGACGACCTCACCCGAGGCTTCGAGCAGGCCGTCGACCGCATCAACCGCATCGCCGGAAGGAGCGGACAGTCGTGACCACCGGATTCTGGGCCCAGGCCGCCGAAGACCCCAGCCGTACGGTGCTCATAGCGCCGGACGGCGAGCCCTGGACCGCGGGCCGCCTCCACGCCGCAGCCAACCAACTCGTGCACGGTCTGCGCGCGGCCGGACTCGAACGCGGCGACGCCTTCGCGGTCGTCCTGCCCAACGGTCCCGAGTTCTTCACCGCGTATCTGGCCGCCACCCAGGCCGGGTTCTACCTCGTCCCCATCAACCACCACTTCGTCGGCCCCGAGATCGCCTGGATCGTCGCCGACTCCGGCGCCAAGGTGCTCCTCGCCCACGAACGGTTCGCAGGACCCGCGCGTCAGGCCGCCGACGAGGCGGGCCTGCCGCCCTCCCACCGGTACGCCGTCGGCACGGTCGAGAGCTTCCGGCTGTACGCCGAACTCCTCGACGGACAACCGGAGTCGGCGCCCGCCGACCGCACCCTCGGCTGGGTCATGAACTACACCTCGGGCACCACCGGCCGCCCCCGCGGCATCCGCCGCCCCCTGCCCGGCAAGCTCCCGGAAGAGTCCTACCTCGGCGGCTTCCTCGGCATCTTCGGCATCCAGCCGTTCGACGACAACGTGCACCTCGTCTGCTCGCCGCTCTACCACACCGCCGTACTCCAATTCGCGGGCGCGTCCCTGCACATCGGCCACCGTCTCGTCCTGATGGACAAGTGGACGCCCGAGGAGATGCTCCGCCTGATCGACGCCTACCGGTGCACGCACACCCATATGGTCCCGACACAGTTCCACCGGCTGCTCGCATTGCCGGACCACACAAAGCGGTCGTACGACGTGTCGTCCATGCGGCACGCCATCCACGGCGCCGCCCCCTGCCCCGACCACGTCAAGCGGGCCATGATCGACTGGTGGGGCGACTGCGTCGAGGAGTACTACGCCGCCAGCGAGGGGGGCGGCGCCTTCGCGACCGCCGAGGACTGGCTCAAGAAGCCCGGCACGGTCGGCAAGGCCTGGCCCATCAGCGAACTCGCGATCTTCGACGACGACGGCACCCGGCTGCCGCCCGGCGAACTCGGCACCGTCTACATGAAGATGACCACGGGCGGCTTCGCCTACCACAAGGACGAGAGCAAGACCCGCAGGAACCGCATCGGCGACTTCTTCACCGTCGGAGACCTCGGCCTCCTCGACGAGGACGGCTATCTCTTCCTCCGCGACCGCAAGATCGACATGATCATCTCGGGCGGGGTCAACATCTACCCCGCCGAGATCGAGTCCGCCCTGCTCGCCCACCCCGCCGTCGCCGACGCCGCCGCCTTCGGCATCCCGCACGACGACTGGGGCGAGGAGGTCAAGGCCGTCGTCGAACCGGCCCCCGGCCATGAACCCGGCCCCGACCTCGCCGCCGCGATCCTCGAACACTGCGCCGAGCACCTCGCGGGCTACAAGCGGCCCAAGAGCGTCGACTTCATCGCGGAGATGCCGCGCGATCCTAACGGGAAGCTGTACAAGCGGAGGTTGCGGGATCCGTACTGGGAGGGACGTACGCGGCCGGTGTGAGCGGCCACTACGTACCGGCGTGACGTGAGGTGTGGGCCCGCCCCATGTGGGACGGACCCACATCGCCGTCACCGGTGTTCGGTCACCCGCATCACCCGCAGGGCGGGCGAGGACGCGATGTCCTTCTCGCAGAACCGCGCCGTCACCCACTTCTCACCCGAGAACAACCGGGTCTGGTCGCTGAAGTGGGGCGAATTCGGGTTCGAGGACTGGGAGTACGTCAGGAGCGTGCGCGCCACCGGACAGCGGCTGCCGTCCCAGCCCACGGCCTGGACGTGGCTGGAGCCGAACGCCACGTCACGGTAGCCGCCCTTCGCCGTGTCCCAGACAGGCTCGATCTTGTTCCACACCCCCAGGGACTCGGTGCCACCACCCACGGGCAGGCGCTGCCCTTTCCGTACGACGTACTGGTGGTCCCCGAGCCGCGCGTCCAGCGGGATGCCCGCCGCGCGCAGCTCCGCCACCGCGTCGGCGAGAGCGGTGGTGAAGCCCGGTGCGTCGGCGTTGAGCGTGTTGGGCGTGCCGACCGGGTCGGCCGGTGAGAACGGGACCTTCCAGAGCTGCGCGGACGGCACGGCGGCACGCAGCTTGCGCCAGAACCGGTCGAAGAGCAGCGCACCCCGGCTGTCGCTGTTCATCGTGCGGTCCCAGGACTTCAGCACACCGCAGGCCCGGCTCACGTCAACCGCCGTGCCGCCGCTGCTCGTTGCGAGTCCGCCAGGAAGCGCCGCGCACGCCCGTGCCGCGTCGGCCGCGGCCAGCTCACCCGCGGTCGAGCGGTTCGCGAACTGCTGCCGTTGGAGATCCCGGACGGTGAGCCCGCCCTTCGCCGCCAGGCCCGCGACATCGGCGACGGCACCACGGGTCCGCACGGAGGCGGCCGTACGGACGGGGCCGAAGACCCGCTCATAGTCGGTGACCTGCTGGTCGAGGTTGGTCAGCCAGGCGCTGTCATTGGAGTTCTCCACATACGGCGCGTCCTTCAGCGTCGGCATCCGCGCGGGCCCGAAGACGCCGGGCTGCACGGCGTCGGGGTCGTCGCCCAGCGCGCAGTCGGCCCGCGACCCGTCGAGCACCGCGAGCCCCACCGCCGGATAGATGACCTTGCCGAGCGCCGTCGAACAACGCGCCGCCAAGTCGTCCGTGATGCGGGGGAGGACCTGCGACTGGGTGAACAGGGAGTGTCCGGAGGAGTCGGCGGCAATGGTGTTCACCCAGGGGAGGCCCTGGCTACGAGCGAGGGACTCGACGACGCCGCCCGTGTCCCGCGCCTTGCCGAAGCCGAGCGAGGTGTCGAAGAAGCGCATGTTCAGGGCGTTCGGGTCGTTCAGCGCGTACGCCGTCGTCGTGGTCCAGGGCAGTGGGAGGTCGCCGCCGGGGGACACGACGACGGGGCCGTACCGGGTCCACCACTGGGTGCGGGTCACCGGGGCGCCGCTCCGCACCGGGACGGTCACGGTCCGCCGGGTCATCCGCTCCGGCCTGCCGTCCACCAGATAGGTCGTGGGGTCGGCCGGATCCAGCTTCAGCTGATGCAGGTTCAGCGGAATGCCGGTCGACACGGTGTGGCTCCACGCCACATGGGCGTTGTAGCCGACGGAGATCGTCGGCGAGCCGAGCAACGCGCCCCCGGCGACGTTCAGTTCACCCGGGATCGTCTGCTGCGCCTGCCAGAACCGGCGACCGCCCTGCCACGGGTAGTGCGGGTTGCCCAGCAGCAGACCGCGCCCATTGGCCGTCGTACTGCCGTTGAACGCGACGGCGTTCGAGCCCATGTCGGTGATCCCGAACAGCTCCCGCGCACCCTCGGCGGCCGTCCGGGCGTCCGGGACGCGGGCCTCGGCACCGGCGGCGGCACCGGTCGGCGGCCCCGCGGCCGTGATCGCGTCGACGAATCCACCCTGACCGCCGAGAACGGACAGTGCGTACGCGCGCGTGGCGACATCGAGTGTGGTGACGGGACGCACCCAGGCGGCGCCCGCGCACGCGGGGTCCGTGATCCGCCGCTGCTTCAGCCATGCGTTGTATCCGGCCGCCCATCCCTTCATCAGGTCCCGCACCGCACGGCTCGGGCCCTGCGGTGCGGGCTGCGCGAGCAGCCGCTCGACCGTGCGTGTCTCCCGCACGCCACGGAAGTACAGATCGCTGGAGAGGTTGTCGGAGGCGTCGGAGAGCGAGAAGTCGGTGGCCGCGTCGGGCCCGAAGAAGCGGGAGCGGTCGCCGCGCAGCGTGACGAAACCGTCGGCGAGCACGCACACCTGATCGGCGGCCTGCGCCCAGCCGGTGCCGAAGCCGAGGTTCGCGTAGTCCTGCGCGACGATGTGCGGAATGCCGTACTCGGTGTAGCGCATCACGGCGGACAGACCGCCGTGCGAGGGATGCTGCTGTGGGCTCTGCCGGTCTGCCGCGGCTGCCGGCAGGGCGGCGGTCGCGGTGAGCAGAGCGACGGCCGCGACGAGGAGCCGTCTGAAGCGGGTGCGCATCGTGCCTCCCAACGTCATTGAGGGAAGGAGCGGTTGAGCGTACCGACGGGTGTGTGCCTTGACCTCCGTCAGCGGCACAACCAGGATCACGTGTCATGACGCCTGGACACGGCAGTACGGTTGACGGGATCCTGCGGCGCAGCGCCCGGCGCACTCCGGCGCGCGTCGCGGTCGAGTACGGCGACCGCGCCTGGACGTACGAGGAACTCGACGGGGCTGTCTCACGGGCCGCGAGCGTCCTGCGCGGCCAGGGACTCGCCCCCGGCGACCGGGTCGGCGCCTACGGCCACAACTCCGACGCCTACCTCATCGGCTTCCTGGCCTGCGCCCGGGCGGGCCTGGTGCACGTACCGGTCAACCAGAACCTGACCGGCGACGACCTCGCGTACATCGTCGGCCAGTCCGGCAGCGCGCTGGTGCTCGCCGACCCCGACCTGTCGGACCGGCTCCCCGATGGGGTCCGTACGGTGCCCCTGCGCGACGCCGACGACTCGCTGCTCGCGCGGCTGGCACAGGCTCCCGCGTACGACGGCCCGGAGCCGCGCTCCGAGGACCTGGTGCAGCTGCTCTACACCTCCGGCACCACGGCCCTGCCCAAGGGCGCGATGATGACGCACCGGGCGCTGGTGCACGAGTACCTCAGCGCGATCACAGCCCTCGACCTCAGCGCCGGCGACCGTCCCGTGCACTCGCTGCCGCTGTATCACTCGGCACAGATGCACGTGTTCCTGCTGCCGTACCTCGCGGCCGGCGCGACGAACATCATCCTCGACGCGCCCGACGGCGACCGGCTGTTCGACCTGATCGAAGCGGGCCGCGTGGACAGCCTGTTCGCGCCGCCCACCGTGTGGATCGGCCTCGCCAACCGCCCGGACTTCGACCGACGTGACCTCGGCGGGCTGCGGAAGGCGTACTACGGGGCGTCGATCATGCCGGTGCCCGTGCTGGAACGGCTGCGTGAGCGGCTGCCGAAGCTGGCGTTCTACAACTGCTTCGGCCAGAGCGAGATCGGCCCCCTGGCCACCGTCCTCGGACCCCACGAGCACAAGGGCCGGATGGACTCCTGCGGCCGCCCCGTGCTGTTCGTCGACGCCCGCGTGGTCGACGAGGACGGCAAGGACGTCCCCGACGGAACACCCGGCGAAATCGTCTACCGCTCCCCGCAGTTGTGCGAGGGCTACTGGGACAAGCCCGAGGAGGCCGCCGACGCCTTCCGCGACGGCTGGTTCCACTCCGGCGACCTCGCCGTGCGGGACGCCCACGGCTACTTCACCATCGTCGACCGGGTGAAGGACGTCATCAACTCCGGCGGCGTGCTGGTCGCTTCACGGCAGGTCGAGGACGCGCTCTACACCCACGAGGCGGTCGCCGAGGTGGCGGTGATCGGCCTGCCCGACGACCGCTGGATCGAGGCCGTCACTGCCGTCGTCGTCCGCCGCGGTGAGACCACGGAGGAGGACCTGATCGCACACGCCCGCGACAAGCTCCCCCACTTCAAGGTCCCCAAGCGGGTCCTGTTCGTGGACGAGCTGCCGCGCAACGCGAGCGGGAAGATCCTGAAGCGGGAGCTGAGGGACCGGTTCGGCGGAACCGGAGTCTGACTCTGGCAGAACGCTGTCCGCGCAGGGGCCGGACCCTGCGCGGACAACGTTGTCGGGCATCAGCTGAACGTCCGCATCACGGCGCCGCGTTGAGCAGGTCGAGGGCGCTCTGCTGCCGCGCCGCGTCCAGCTTGTCGACCGGGCCGTACCAGCGCAGCCCGTACTGGTCGAGGGCGTTGCGGTCGCTCGCGTAGGCGCGGTCCGCCTGGCGTTGCAGATAGGCCGTGTAGGGACGGTCCGGCAGCGCCGCGTTGAGCTTGCCCAGACCGCGCACGTGCGCGCCCTTGAACGACGGCCCGTCTCCGCCGCAGTCGCCCCCCTCGCACGGGTCGCGGAGGATTCCGTCGGCGGTGTGGAGCGAGGAGGCCGTGGTCGCGGCGTTGGCGATCTGCCGTGCCCGGGTGAGCAGTGCGCCGTCGCCCGTCGCCCGGTGCAACTCGGTGAGGGCGCCCAGCAGGACGCCCTGGTTGTACGACCAGACCGGCTGGCCGTTGTTGCGGCAGGTGGACAGGTCGATGCCGTCGTTCACCAGGTTCGAGCCGTTGACCATGCCGGTGCCCTGGAACCAGGACCAGCCTGCGCGGGCCCGGTTCAGATACGTCGTGTCGCCCGGGATGCGGTTGTGCAGGGCGGCGCTGAGCTGGATGTAGAGGGAGTTGGCGATGGCGTTCTTGTACGTCCTCGCCGTGCTCCACCACACCCCGCCACCGCAGGTGCCGTCCCAGTACGCCGCCATGTGATCGGCGTCGGCGCGGGCGGTGTTCAGGTAGCGGCTGTCGCCGGTCAGGTCGTACGCGGCGATCCAGGCGAGCCCCCACCAGCCGGTGTCGTCGATGTACTCGTTGCGGAACTGGCCGCCTTGGGCGTTGAGGTTGAGGTCGTACGTGCGGGAGATCGCGTACGAGTAACTGCGCATGCCCGACACGCGGATGTTGTCGATCACGGCGTTCAGCGCGTTGGCCGAGTTCCACCAGCCGGTGGTGTCGAACAGGCCGGTCGAGTAGTTGTAGAACGTCATCAGGCCGGTGGCCGCCGCGGTACGCCGATTGCCGGCGTTCCATGTGGTGCGGGCCCATGGGGTGCAGGCGATCTCGGCGCGGTCCCCGGCCTTGCCGCAGGCACGCAGGGCGCCGACGCCATGGTTGTTCCAGTCGTCCACGTTGTACATGAGCGTGCGCCAGCCGCGCTGTCCCGCGGGGACGGCGGTGTTGCCGAGCCTGCTTCCGGAGCTCCAGGTGCGGCCGCCGTCGAAGGAGCGGTCCAGCCACACCTCGTCGCCGGGGTTGCCGTTGCCGATGGACGCCCAGCCCATCGCGTCGGCGTCGTCGAAGTGGAGGGCGATCGACCGCCCGTGGATGCTCGCCGTGACCGGGGTCCGGTCGCCGGGGGAGAGGGCGGGGTCGCGGGCGTCGCAGTACTTGTTGCAGATGGTCGCGGTGACGGCGGGGTCGGCGGCGGACGCTGATTGCGGGGCGAGCGCCGCGAGTAGGGTCAGGGCGAGTGCCGCGGCCGGGCGTCTGAGGGTGCGGGGTCTCGGTGTCCGGAGTCTTCGTACGGGAGTCATGGGGTCTCCCTGCAAGGAAGCGGTGGTGGATGTGAGAGCGCTCTCAGAAGCTAGTGACGGGCAGACGGAGCGTCAACGGTGTTGGCGCGTACGAGAGTTGTAGGCAGAGCGCGGGGTTCACGCGTCGCCGATGAACCGCCTACGTGGCGCGCAGGTCCACGATCCGCCGGATCTTGCCCACGGACCGCTCCAGCGACTCCGGGTCCACGATCTCGACGGCGACCGAGACTCCGATGCCGTCCTTGACGGCCGCCGCTATGGCCTGCGCGGCGGCCTCCCGGGTCTCGGGGGAGGCGTCGGCGCGGGCCTCCGCGCGCACCGTGAGGGCGTCGAGGCGGCCCTCGCGAGTGAGGCGGAGCTGGAAATGGGGCGCGACGCCCGGCGTGCGCAGCACGATCTCCTCGATCTGCGTCGGGAAGAGATTGACGCCGCGCAGGATCACCATGTCGTCACTGCGGCCCGTGATCTTCTCCATCCGCCGGAACACCCGGGCGGTCCCCGGCAGCAACCGGGTCAGGTCCCGGGTCCGATACCGGACGACGGGCATGGCCTCCTTGGTGAGCGAGGTGAAGACCAGCTCCCCTTCCTCGCCCTCCGGCAGCACCTCACCGGTGATCGGATCCACGACCTCGGGGAAGAAATGGTCCTCCCAGATGTGCAGCCCGTCCTTCGTCTCCACACACTCCTGGGCGACACCCGGCCCGATCACCTCGGACAGTCCGTATATGTCGACGGCGTCGATCGCGAATCGCCCCTCGATCTCCCGGCGCATCTGCTCGGTCCAGGGCTCGGCACCGAAGATGCCCACGCGCAGGGAGGTGCCGCGCGGATCCACGCCCTGCCGCTCGAACTCGTCCAGGATCGTGAGCATGTACGACGGCGTCACCATGATGATCCCGGGCTTGAGATCCTGGATCAGCTGGACCTGGCGGGCCGTCATGCCGCCGGACGCGGGGATGACCGTACAGCCGAGTCGCTCGGCGCCATAGTGGGCGCCGAGGCCACCCGTGAACAGCCCATAGCCGTACGCCACATGTGCGATGTCGCCGGGCCGCCCGCCCGCCGCCCGGATCGACCGGGCCACCATGTCGGACCACAGGGACAGGTCGTTGTCCGTGTAGCCGACCACCGTGGGGCGTCCGGTGGTGCCGCTGGAGGCGTGGATGCGGCGGACACGGTCCCGGGGCACGGCGAACATCCCGTACGGGTAGTTCTCCCGCAGGTCCGCCTTGGTGGTGAAGGGGAAGTGCGCCAGGTCGGTGAGGGAACGGCAGTCGTCCGGATAGACGCCCGCCTTGTCGAAGGACTCCCGGTAGAAGGGCACGCGGGCGTAGGCATGCCGCAGCGAGGCTTGCAGCCGCTCCAACTGCAGCGCCCGCAACGCCTCCGCGTCGAGCCGTTCCCCCGAGTCCAGCAGGTCCTCCACCGCATCCGCCATGTGCGCTCTCCCTCACACAACCGCATCAATCCGGACGACCGATCATTCGGTCGAGCCGCTCCGGATCAGTAACCCAGGCCATCCGACCTCAGGCAAGAGCTGTGCCGCCGATTTCTCCTGGATGCGTCGCCCGGGGCGGCTCGGCTGTGGGCAGAGCAGGGGGAGAGGGCGGTGCTCCGCCGGTTAGCGTGCCGGGCATGGATATCGAGTTGCGCACCGTCAAAGCCAACGGCATCACCCTCGCCTACCGCGCCTGGGGTCCGGAACAGGCGCCGCCCGTTCTGCTGCTGCACTGCCGCGGTGCTGACGGGGCGGACTGGGCGCCGGTCGCCGGGCGGCTGGGGGCCGGTCCGCGCCGGGTCTATGCCCCGGATCTGCGGGGGCACGGGCGCAGCGAGTGGCCGGGTACGGAGCCGGGGGCGGGTGCGGACGTGTACGCCTACGCGACGATGCGTGACGACATACGCGCCTTCCTCGCCGCCCTCGGCATCGACCGCGTCGATGTGGTGGGCCATTCGCTCGGTGGCGCCGTCGCCTACCTGCTGGCGCAGACGGAACCCGACGTCGTACGGCGTCTCGTCCTGGAGGACGTGCCCGCGCCGATCCCGCTCGACCCGCCCCGGCCGCGCGCCGAACGGCCCGATGGTGAGCTGCCGTTCGACTGGGCCATGGTGCGGGCCACCGACGAACAGCGCAACGCGCCCGATCCAGTGTGGTGGGACCACATGGGGCGGATCACCATGCCCACGCTGCTCATCGGGGGTGGCCCCACCAGCCTGATCCCGCAGGAGCAGATCTCCGCGCTCGCCGGACTGATCCCCGACGCCCGGCTCGTGACCATCGATGCGGGACATCTGGTGCATGAGACCCGGCCGGCGGAGTTCCTCGCGGCGGTGGAGGCGTTCCTCGACGCTGAGGGCGTCGTCACCCGGAGTTCTGCGGCCCGTACGCCGTCATGAAGCGGTCGCGGAAGGCGTCCATCCCCCAGCGCGGCCCGTCCGGGGCGGGCTTGAGGCCGTCCGTCCAGCCCCAGTCCGCGATCCTGTCGAGGACCTTCTTGTCACGGGCGACGATGGTGATCGGCACGTCCTTGCTCCGGTCGCCCGCGGTGACCGTCGGGACGGGCTGGTGGTCGCCGAGGAAGACGAGGACCGTGTTCTCGTCGCCGTAGCGCTCGACCCATTCGGTCGTGCTGCGCAGGGAGTACTCGATGGCGCGACGGTACTCGGTGCGTACGCTCTCCGGGTTCTTCCAGACCTCTTTGGGGTCCTTGCCGTCCTTCTTGATCTCGTGGAAGACCGAGCCGTCGCCGAGGTCGTTCCAGTCGATCATGCGGGCGACGGGGGCCCAGGGGTTGTGGCTGGAGGCCAGGATGATCTCCGCCATGATCGGCTGCCGGTTTTTGCGGCCGTGCTCCAGGCGTTCGAAGGCCTCCATGCTGAACTGGTCCGGCACGGGCGTCCAGCTGAAGTAGGGGCCGTGGTAGCCGAGGTGCTCGGAGTCGTAGATGTGGTCGAGGCCGAAGAACTTCCCCTCCGGCCAGGCCCGCCGCACCCCGGGCACGACGCCGACCGTGCGCCAGGCGCCGGTCTTGCCGAAGTAGTTGGTGAGGGTCATGCGGTCGCTGGTGGTCAGGCTCCGGTAGCGTTGCTGGTTCTTGATCCACAGTCCGGACAGGAAGGTCGAGTGGGCCAGCCAGCTGCCGGCCCCGGTGATGGGGGACCTGAGCCAGGCGCTGCGCGACGCGAATCCGGCCGCGTCGAGGGAGCGGGTGCCTTCCTTCAGGACCGCGTCGATCTGCGGTGCCATCGCCGGGTCGTCGATGGCGACCCGTCCGTAGCTCTCGATGAACGTGAACAGGACGTCCTTGCCGCGCAGACCGGTGAGCAGCTGGTCCGGCGGAGTCTTCGCGAACGCGTCGACGGCGGCCTGCTGCTGGAAGACCCGGGCGTCCCGCAGGCCCGCGCGCACCTGTTCCACCCGGTTGCCGAGGAACTCGGCGTTGCCCTTGGTGGCGACCTGGGTGCCGGCGACCTGCACGCTCAGGGTGACGCAGGTGATCCACGCGGTGCCGAGGACCAGGGTGGTACGGGCGGCGGCGGGACGGTGGCGGACCATCAGGTTCGTCAGCCGCACCATCGCGAGCGTGGTCAGCACCAGCACGGCGGCGAACAGGACGATCACCGCGACCACGGCGAGCACCTGGCCGGTGCGGCCGAACGACTCGCGCAGGAAGTCCGTCGCGTCGTCGAGCAGGATCCAGTCCAGGACCAGGTCGAAGGGGCGGGCCAGCACTTGGTAGAAGCCCATGTCGACGAACTTCAGGATGGTGAGCAGACCCAGGAACACGCCGGAGACGACCGCCATGATCCGCCGGGGCCTGGGCGGCAGCGCCAGCAGCAGCCCGGCGAGCAGGACGCCCTCGGCGGGGATGCGCAGGAACGCGCTGGGGTTCAGGCGTTCGAGCCGGTTGGGCATGAGCAGGGCGAAGAGGACGAGGACACCGGCCAGGACCGTGGTGCCCACGGTCACGCCGTGGGCCGTACGGGGGTACTTCCGGCGCCAGCCGAACCAGCCACCTTTCCCCTCAGCGGGGGCGTCCGTCGTATCAGCGGGGGCGTCCGTCGTATCAATGAGGGCGTCTGTCGTCCCGGTCTCAGCCGTCCCGTCTTCGGCGTCCGGCAGCTGACGAGAACGAGTGACGTGCTGAGACACAAAGGTCCTTCCGTGCGAAACCGCGATGGTGCGGCGGACCGGATCCGATCGAAACCCGTTCCGCCACCATCAATACGGTCGCACGTCACCTGCTGTTCAAGCGAGCAACCCACGGAATCGCAGGTTCCGCCCCCACCGGATCACCGGGTCACCGGTTCGCCGCCACCGCCACGTCCCGCGCCCACCGGTAGTCCGCCTTGCCACTCGGCGACCGCCGGATCGCATCCGTGAGCACCAGCTGGCGTGGGATCTTGTAGCCGGCCAGATGGGAACGGCAGTGCGTCTGGATGTCGTCGAGGGACGGCGCCGGCGCACCCTCGCGCAGCTGCACCACTGCCGCGACGTGATGACCCCACTTCACGTCCGGCACCCCGGCCACCAGTGCGTCGTACACGTCCGGATGGGACTTGAGCGCCTGCTCGACCTCCTCCGGGTACACCTTCTCGCCCCCGGTGTTGATGCACTGCGAGCCGCGGCCGAGGACCGTGACGACGCCCTCCTCGTCGACGGTGGCCATGTCGCCGAGCAGTACCCATCGCTCGCCGTCCTTCTCGAAGAAGGTCTCGGCGGTTTTCGCCGGGTCGTTGTAGTAGCCGAGCGGGACGTGGCCGCACTGGGCGACGCGGCCGATCTCGCCGACGGCGACCGGCTCATGGGTGGCCGGGTCGACCACCTGCGTGCGGGAGTTGACGCGGATGCGGAAGCCGCGTTCGGGGCCGGAGTCCTCCGTCGCCGTGCCGTTGAAGCCGGACTCGGAGGAGCCGAAGTTGTTGAGCAGCATCACATTCGGGACGAGTGCCTGGAACTGCCGCCGCACCGTGTCCGACATGATCGCTCCCGACGACGACACGCTGAACATCGACGAGCAGTCGGTGCCCTTCATGGGGCCGTTCAGGGCGTCGATGAGCGGCCGCAGCATCGCGTCGCCGACCAGCGACACGCTGGTGACCTTCTCCCGTTCGATGGTGCGCAGCACCTCCTCGGGCGCGAACTTGCGGTGCAGTACGACCCGTTGGCCGAAGTTGAAGCCGATGAACGCCGTCAGCGTGGACGTGCCGTGCATGAGCGGGGGAGTGGGGAAGAAGGTGATCCCGTCCCCGCCCGCCGCGACCCGCTCGGCCAGCTCCTCCGGCTTCTTGACCGGCTCACCGGTCGGCGCACCGCCGCCGAGCCCGGAGAAGAACAGGTCCTCCTGCCGCCACATCACGCCCTTGGGCATCCCGGTCGTACCGCCGGTGTAGATGATGAACTGGTCGTCGCCCGACCGCTGGGCGAACCCGCGCTCCGCGGACCCGGCGGCCTCGGCCTCGCCGAAGGGCACACCCAGCGTGCTGCCGGCCCCCACGCGCACCAGATGCCGCACCTTCTCCGCCCGCGGCAGCGCCGCCGCCACCCGGTCGGCGAACTCGGCGTCGAAGACGAGAGCCACCAGGTCGGCGTCCCGGTAGAGGTAGACCAACTCCTCTTCCACATACCGGTAGTTGACGTTGACCGGCACGATCCGCGCCTTGAGGCAGCCGAGTACCGTCTGCAGATACTCGACGCCGTTGTAGAGATGGAGCCCGAGGTGCTCGCCGGGACGTATCCCGCTGTCGAGCAGATGGTGCCCGATGCGATTGGCGGCCGCATCCAACTGCGCATACGTCAGCCGACGTTCCGCCCCCGTGCCGGGCTGGTCGATGTACACCAGCGCCTCACGGTCCGGCACCACGTCGACGACCGACTCGAACAGGTCGGCAAGGTTGTACTCCACCGCTCCTCCTGACCTCGCCCTCCACACCGGCTGCCGGTCATCAGAGCAAAGGGCGGCACAACTGTGAAGGGTCCGCGCACAATAAATCTGACTGACTGTCAGAAAACTCTTGAAGTGCTTCCCCGCCTCCTGCAACCTGTTCTCGTTCTGGAGAGGGGAGACGGTCGATGGGTGGGACGGAACACCTCGCCGTACGGCGGGAAGGCGCCACACTGGTGCTCACGCTCAACAGGCCCGAGGCCAAGAACGCGCTCTCGCTGCCGATGCTCGTCGGGCTGTACGACGGATGGATCGCGGCCGACGAGGACGACGAGGTCCGCTCGATCGTGCTGACCGGCGCGGGCGGCGCGTTCTGCGCGGGCATGGACCTCAAGGCGCTGGCCGGGAAAGGCATGGAGGGGCAGCAGTACCGGGACCGGTTGAAGGCCGACCCCGACCTGCACTGGAAGGCGATGCTGCGGCATCACCGCCCCCGCAAACCGGTGATCGCCGCCGTGGAGGGCCACTGTGTCGCGGGCGGCACTGAGATCCTTCAGGGCACCGATATCCGCGTCGCGGCCGAGTCGGCGACCTTCGGGCTCTTCGAGGTCAAGCGCGGGCTGTTCCCAATCGGCGGGTCGACGGTCCGGCTGCAACGCCAGATCCCGCGCACACACGCCCTGGAGATGCTGCTCACCGGCCGCCCCTACAGCGCTCGGGAGGCCGCCGACATCGGCCTGATCGGTCACGTCGTGCCGGAGGGCACGGCCCTCACCAAGGCCTTGGAGATCGCCGAACAGATTAACGCCTGCGGCCCGTTGGCCGTCGAGGCCGTCAAGGCGTCGGTGTACGAGACCGCCGAGATGACCGAGACCGACGGGCTCGCCGCCGAACTCAAGCGCGGCTGGCCGATCTTCGACACCGCCGACGCCAAGGAGGGCGCCCGCGCCTTCGCGGAGAAGCGACCGCCCCACTACAAGCGTGTCTGAGGAGTCCCCGTGCCCGAAGTCCTCAAAGCCCCCCTCGTCCTCGAGTTCCCCTTCACCCGCTCCCTCAGCCCCGTCCAGAGCGCCTTCCTCACCGGCCTGCGCGAACGCGTCGTCCTCGGCGTGAAGACAACCGACGGCCGCACCCTCGTCCCGCCCGTCGAGTACGACCCCGTCACCGCCGAGGAGATCCGCGACCTGGTCGAGGTCGCCCCCACCGGCACGGTCACCACCTGGGCCTGGAACCACGCCCCCCGCCGCGGCCAGCCCCTCGGCACGCCCTTCGCCTGGGCCCTCGTCCGGCTCGACGGAGCCGACACGGCCCTCCTGCACGCCCTCGACGCCCCCGGTCCCGATGCTGTGCGCACCGGTATGCGTGTCCGGGTTCGCTGGGCCGAGGAACGTACCGGCGCCATCACGGACATCGCCTGCTTCGAGCCGTACGACGGCGACGACCCGGCCGAACCGGCGGGCCGCGGCGGCGAGGTCGGGAACTTCGAGGACATGGTCACCGGCATCGTCGCCCCCGCCCGCCTCGACTACACCTACTCACCCGGCCGCGCCCAGTCCGCCTACATCAACGCCCTGTCCGAGCATCGCAACGTCGGCGAGCGCTGCCCGAGCTGCCGCAAGGTGTACGTCCCGCCGAGGGGTGCGTGCCCCACATGTGGTGTGGCCACATTGGAACAGGTCGAGGTGGGTCCGCACGGCACAGTGACCACGTTCTGCATCGTCAACATCAAGGCCAAGAACCTCGACATCGAAGTGCCGTACGTCTATGCCCACATCGCCCTCGACGGCGCCGACCTCGCGCTGCACGGCCGGATCGGTGGCATCCCCTACGACCAGGTGCGCATGGGCCTGCGGGTGGAACCGGTGTGGACCGAAGGCGGCCGCTTCCCTGATCACTACCGGCCGACCGGCGAGGCCGACGCGGACTACGACACCTACAGGGAGCTCCTGTGATGCGTGACATAGCACTGGTCGCCTTCGCCCAGACCGACCACCGGCGCACCAGCGACGAGCACTCCGAGGTCGAGATGCTCATGCCGGTCCTGCACCAGGTGCTCGACCGGACCGGCCTGAAGACCGCCGACATCGGCTTCACCTGCTCCGGATCCAGCGACTACCTCGCCGGCCGCGCCTTCTCCTTCACCCTCGCCCTCGACGGCGTCGGCGCCTGGCCGCCGATCTCCGAGTCGCACGTCGAGATGGACGGCGCCTGGGCGCTGTACGAGGCATGGACGAAACTCCTCACCGGGGACGCGGACACCGCGCTCGTCTACGCGTACGGCAAGTCCTCACCTGGCTCCGTCCGCGACGTCCTGACCCGGCAACTCGACCCGTACTACCTCGCGCCCCTGTGGCCGGACTCCGTCGCCCTGGCCGCGCTCCAGGCGCAGGCGCTCATCGACGCGGGCCACACCGACGAGCCCGCGCTCGCCGGGGTCGCCGCCCGCAGCCGAAGGGACGCCGCCGACAACTCCCATGCGCAGCTGAGGGGTTCGGTACCGCACGGGGACTATCTCGTACGGCCCCTGCGCACCGGTGACTGCCCGCCCATCGGCGACGGCGCGGCCGCCGTGATCCTCGCGGCCGGAGACCGGGCCAGGGAGCTGTGCGAGAGGCCCGCCTGGATCCGCGGCATCGACCACCGGATCGAGGCACACGGACTCGGCGTCCGCGACCTGACCGACTCCCCGTCCACGCGCCTGGCCGCCGAGAAGGCGGGCGCCTTCGAACGCCCCGTCGACACCGCCGAGCTGCACGCGCCCTTCACCTCACAGGAGGTCGTCCTGCGCAAGGCGCTCCGCCTCGACGAGAGCGTCCGCGTGAACCCGTCCGGCGGCGCCCTGGCCGCCAACCCGATCATGGCCGCCGGGTTGATCCGGGTCGGTGAGGCCGCGGCCCGCATCCACCGCGGGGAGTCCGACCGGGCCCTCGCCCACGCCACGTCCGGCCCCTGTCTGCAGCAGAACCTGGTCGCCGTACTCGAAGGGGATCCCCGATGAGCAAGGAGCCCGTGGCCGTCGTAGGCATCGGCCAGACCAAGCACGTGGCGGCACGCCGGGACGTGTCGATCGCGGGCCTCGTGCGGGAGGCCGCGCAGCGGGCGCTCGACGACGCGGAGCTGACGTGGGCTGACGTCGACGCCGTCGTGATCGGCAAGGCGCCCGACTTCTTCGAGGGCGTCATGATGCCGGAGCTGTACCTCGCCGACGCGCTCGGCGCCGTGGGCAAGCCCATGCTGCGTGTGCACACCGCGGGGTCGGTCGGCGGGTCCACGGCGCTGGTCGCGGCCAACCTCGTCGCCGCGCGAGTGCACGGCACGGTCCTGACCCTGGCCTTCGAGAAGCAGTCCGAGTCGAACGCGATGTGGGGCCTGTCGCTGCCCATCCCCTTCCAGCAGCCGCTGCTGGCCGGCGCGGGCGGCTTCTTCGCGCCGCACGTGCGCGCGTACATGCGGCGCAGCGGCGCGCCCGACACCGTCGGCTCGCTCGTGGCGTACAAGGACCGGCGCAACGCGCTGAAGAACCCGTACGCGCATCTGCACGAGCACGACATCACCCTGGAGAAGGTCCAGGCCTCGCCCATGCTGTGGGACCCGATCCGCTACTCGGAGACCTGCCCGTCCTCGGACGGCGCCTGCGCCATGATCCTCACCGACCGTGCGGGCGCGGCCCGCGCGCCCCGGCCGCCCGCCTGGATGCACGGCGGCGCCATGCGCAGCGAACCGACGCTCTTCGCGGGCAAGGACGCGGTGTCGCCACAGGCCGGCAAGGACTGCGCGGCCGATGTCTACCGGCAGGCCGGCATCGCCGACCCGCGCCGGGACATCGACGCCGTCGAGATGTACGTGCCGTTCTCCTGGTACGAGCCCATGTGGCTGGAGAACCTCGGCTTCGCCGCCGAGGGCGAGGGCTGGAAGCTCACCGAGTCCGGGGTGACCGAACTGGACGGGGATCTTCCGGTCAATATGTCGGGCGGCGTCCTGTCGACCAATCCCATCGGCGCCTCCGGCATGATCCGCTTCGCGGAGGCGGCCCTCCAGGTCCGCGGACAAGCCGGTGAACACCAGGTGGAGGGGGCTCGCAGGGCGCTCGGGCACGCCTACGGCGGCGGATCGCAGTTCTTCTCCATGTGGCTCGTGGGGTCGCGGCCGCCCGACTCCTGAAAGGTCCCCCTCACGTGGCCTGTTGGCACTCGGTACCGATCGCTAGGCTGACCCGCGGACGACGAATCGGGAGGAGCACGGACGTGGCCGAGAGCACCATCCAGGACCACCCGCTCACGGGCTGGGACAAGCCGGAGCTGGACCTCAGCAACGCCGAGTGGCACTCCAGCAGCCGCGGGCTGGGGGACGTACAGATCGCCTTTGTCGAGGGCTTCATCGCCATGCGCAACAGCGGCCGCCCGGAGAGCCCTTCCCTGATCTTCACGCCGGCGGAGTGGGGCGCGTTCGTGTCGGGTGCGCGGGAGGGCGAATTCGACCTCACCTGAGCCGGGGCGGGCGGGACCGGGCCCAGAGTGTTCCGCCCGTTTTTCCGGACACGCGACCCTGAGCACCCTCCGGGGCCGATGCCTGAGCGAGGCTGGTCCCAGGAGGTGCAGGTCGCACTCCGGAGGTGAGGAACCATGAGCACCCTGCCGGTCATCGCCGCGGTCGACGGCTCGGACGACAGTCTGCGCGCCCTGGACTGGGCGCTGGACGCCGCCCGGCGCCGCGAGGCACCGCTGCGGGTCGTCCATGTGCGGCAGTACGCCATGTGGACCCAGCCCGAGGTCCTGGCGGCCGGGCCGCCGGATCCGGATGTCGATCCCGTGCTCGACCAGGTCCGTGCGTACGTCGCCGGCCGGACCACTGCCGAGTACGTGGCGCTGGAGGGCGCCCCGAGTGCGGTGCTGCCCGAACTGGGCTCCGCCGCCCAGCTGTTGGTGCTCGGCTCCCGGGGCCGCGGCGGCTTCGCCAGTCTGCTGCTCGGCTCCAACGGCATGGCCGCCGCCCGCGACGCCGAATGCCCGGTCGTCGTGGTGCCCCGGCCCGAGCGCGAGGTCCATGACGGCGCACCGGCCGGACCGGGCCCGCGGGTCGTCGTCGGCCTGCACGTCGACGGCCCCGACGAGGCGACACTCGACTTCGCCTTCACCGAGGCCGCCCTGCGTGGCGCCCGACTCCAGGTGGTCGCCGCCTATCCGTGGCCCCTGCAGACCTGGGCGACCCCCGGCGAACTCGTCCCGCCCGTGATCGACCAGGACGCCGTCGAGAATGAGACCCGCGTCCTCGCCGAGGGCTTCCTCGCCCCGCACCGCAAACGGCACCCGGACGTCCACGCCGAGCCGTATGTGGCGCCGGGCGACGCGGCCGGCCACCTCGTCGCCTCCTCCAAGGACGCCGAGCTGGTCGTCGTCTGCCGCCACCGACGCCGTCTGCTCGCCCCCGCCCGCATGATGGGCTCCGTCACCCAGGCCGTCCTGCTGCACGCGGCGAGCCCGATCGCGGTGGTGCCACCGACGCCGGGCGAGGAGTGAATCTCCGTCGGGACTAATGAGTGGTGCACGCCGTCCTGCGGCAACCGGGTCCGCGTGGCCCGCCATCACGACCGGCACAAGAAGGCCGCGGACAGGGTCGGTCAGTAGTCTGCGCGAGGCGTGCGTGCCCGCTCGCGGGGCAGCAGGACCCCTCGAACGCGACAGCGAACTCGCCGTCGTCGACGAGGCGTTGGCCGAACTCACCGGTCTGCGTTCGGACGGCACTGAACCACTGAACCGGCCTGCTCGCCTTCGTCGGCGGCGCCTGCTGTCGGCGGGCTGCCGAAAGAGGGGCCCAATGTGAACGTCGACCCACGTAAGGGGCGCGGGGCTGTATCGATATGCGGCCCCTCGGCCACGTACCATTGGCCGCATGTCGTTCCTCCGCCGCCGCAGTGCCACCCCCGCCGGGCCCGACTTCGACGTACTGGCCATGGACCCGGGCGACTGGCCCGGAAATCTCGGCGCGGGCCTGCTGCCCGCTCCCGACGGCACCTGCCAGGGCGTCTTCCTGCGCTACGACCTCTTCGGCGGCCGTGGCCCGGCGATGATCATCGGCAATCTGCCGGAGGGCTCACCGGCCCGTGAGGTCGCCGAGGACGAGATCCCCTTCGAGGTGGCCCAGCTGCTGCTCGCGCTGGAGAACGAGGAGGACGTCACCGTCGTCGGCGCCGAGGACGTGCCCGTCATGCAGGGCGACAACCTGCTGATCGTGCGCCGCCTCAAGCTCTCCGAGAGCCGGATCTCCTGCGTGCAGTTCGACCGCAGCGACAAGGTCCTGGTCACCATCGCCGCCTGGGACCGCCCCATCACCGACGACCTGTACGCCCTGCTGAAACCGCTGCCCGCGGAGCTGTTCCAGCAGGGCTGACGATCTACCGGGACGGCTCTTCGCGCACGTCGGCGGCCCGCACATACGCCACCCGGTGGCCGAACTGGATCTCGTAGTAGAGATCCTTCCCGACGATCACCTTGTGCGCGTCCGTCGCGAAGGCGACCGCGTAGTAGTACTCGCCGGGCACCTTGTCACCCACCACGTACTTCTGCCCCGCGAGCAGTTTGTACGGCAGTGGCGACACCGCCTGCGCGGGCACATCCGCCGGATACGCCTCCGCCTCCGGGTACGCGCGCCCGTACACGGGAATCTGCGCCAGCCCCGCCCTGGGGGTGACGACCGCACCGGAGGCGTTCACCGCCGTCGGCTGCTTCTTCGGGTTCTTGAACCAGGCCTTCTGGCCCAGGTACCAGATCGCCGTCCAGTCGCCCTGCCGGCCCGCGACCGCGTACTGCTGGCCGGTGGAGACCCGCGAACCGATGTCGTTGACGTCGGTCGTCGAGGCGTCTCCCGAGGGACGCAGACCGATGTCCTTGATCAGGGCGGAGTTCTCGTCGGGCTGGGAGTACAGGCGGACCGCGCTGGAGCCGTGAGCCGGGCAGGGCTTGCCCTGCGCCGAGCAGCCCGTGAAGGCGGGCCGGTGGTTGGCGTAGTCGGGCAGGATCGTCACCATGCCCGCGCCGGCTCGCGCGGTGGTGCCGAAGGGGCGGCCGAGCAGGGTGAAGTAGTGCTGCCAGTCCCAGTAGGGGCCGGGGTCGGTGTGCATGCCGGGGATCGTCGACGTGGTCGGGCCGGGCACGGTGTCGTGGCCGAGGATGTGCTGCCGGTCCAGCGGGATGCCGTACTTGGCGGCGAGGTACTTCACCAGACGGGCCGACGTCCGGTACATCGCCTCCGTGTACCAGGCGTCCGGGTTCGCCAGGAAGCCCTCGTGCTCCAGGCCGATCGACTTGGAGTTGATGTACCAGTTCCCGGCATGCCAGCCGACGTCCTTGGCCTTGAGGTGCTGGGCGATATGGCCGTCGGTGGAGCGCAGGCTGTAGTTCCACGACACATACGTCGGGTCCTGCACCAGGTTGAGGACCCCCTCCCAGGCGCCCTCCGTGTCGTGGATGACGATGTAGTCGATGCTCTGGGACGCGGGCCGGTCGCCGAGGTCGTGGTTGCCGTAGTCGCCCTCGCCGAACTGCTTGTACGGCGCCGGGATCCACTCGCAGGACACCGTCGTGGGGCACTCGGTCTCCGCGGCCGAGGCCTTCCGCAGCCCCGCCCGGGCCAGCTGCCCGGTCTCGGGGGCCAGGCCCGGCCGGGCGGGGAGGGTGATCTGCTGTCCCGTGTCCGTGGTGCGCCGCTCGCCGGTGCGGAGTACGTCGTACACGTCGTTCGCGTATGCCGCCGCCGTTGCCTTGTCGTCGGCGGCCGGGAAACGGGCCACCGCCCCGTACCAGTCCGCCGGATCGTCGCTGAGCGGCTCGCCCAGGTCCTTCTGGGCCGCGGCCAGAAGTGCCGCACCGCCCGCCACGTTGGCCGCCGGGTCCGTGCGCAGCTTCTCGGCCGCGAGGCCGGTCAGCTCGGCCGCCTTCGTCAACGTCGTGAGGCGGGCGGGGAGTTCGGTGCGCGCCGGCACCTCGGTCTTGGGCAGCAGGGGCTTGCGGGCGCTGTCGCCGCGGGCGTCCTCGGTGCCCTCGCTGTGGTGCGGGGCCTTGGCCAGCGCGGTGCGGGCGTCGGTGAGGTGCATCGGGCCGTAGCCGCCGGCCACGCTCGGTGCCCCGCCGTGTGCGTCCCAGCGGGACTGGAGATAGGAGACGCCGAGCAGCACGCTCTGCGGCACGTGGTACTCGGCGGAAGCTGTGGCGAACGCTTGCTGGAGCCCGTCTGCCGACGTCTCGGAGGGTGCCGCGCCGAGGAGCGGCAGGATGAGGGCCGCGGCGGCGACGGCTTGGGCGGCTCTGCGACGGCCTCGGTCGGGAGCGGTGGCGGATCCTCGCAAAACAGCCTCCTGGGACGGACGAGTGCGATGAGCCGTGCAGGGCCTGATGTGCGTCTGTGCTACCGGCCTGCCGACGATCCGTCAATCATGCCCAGAGGGAGGCGTTTTATCGTGTAATCGTAGGGTGTAGGGAGTTTCGCGGCGGGGGTGGTGCAGCCCATACGAAGATCCGCGGTACGCCGCTGTCCTGGGCGCACCGCGGATCGCCGTCCCCGTCAGCGAGTGCCGACCGCCGCGCGCACGGCCCGTCGGGCCAGCTGGCAGTCGTCGTGCAGCCGCCTGAGCAGCAGCCGCTGTTCCTCGCCGGACGGCGCAGCACCCGGGTGGGCCACTCCCGGTGCCGCCGGGGTCGTGTCGTGCATCGAACGCTGCACGGCCGTCTCATAGGTGCGGATCTCACGCGTCAGGACGAGCATCAGGTTCACCAGGAAGGCGTCCCGCGAGGCCGGTCCCGCCGACTGCGCGATCTGGCTGATCTGCCGCCGGGCCACCGGTGCGTCCCCGAGGACCGACCACAGCGTCGCCAGGTCGTACCCGGGCAGATACCAGCCCGCGTGCTCCCAGTCCACCAGCACTGGACCGGCCGGTGACAGGAGGATGTTCGACAGCAGCGCGTCGCCGTGGCAGAACTGGCCCATGCCCTGCCGTCCCGCCGTATGCGCGATGCCGTGCACCAGCTTCTGCAGATCGCCCATGTCCCGGTCGGTGAGCAGACCCAGCTCGTGGTACCGGGCGATGCGCGCCGCGTAGTCCAGCGGTGCGTCGAAGGTGCCCGCCGGCGGCCGCCAGGCGTTCAGCCGGCAGATCGCGCCGAGTGCCGCTCTGATGTCCGCACGCGGCGGGGCCTCGGCCGGGTGCCGCTGGAGGGCCGCCACCCGCCCCGGCATCCGCTCGATCACGAGCGTGCAGCTGTCCGGATCCGCGGCGATCAGCCGGGGCACCCGCACGGGCGGGCGGTGCCGGACGAACGAGCGGTATGCGGCTATTTCGTGCTGGATGCGCTCGGCCCACGCTGGGGAGTGGTCCAGTAAACACTTCGCGACGGCCGTGCTGCGCCCCGTCGTCCCCACGAGGAGGACGGATCGCCCGCTGCGGCGCAGGACCTGGACCGGAGCGAACTCCGGGCAGATGCGATGCACCGACGCGACCGCCGTGCGCAGCTGCGTGCCCTGAGGGCCGGACAAGTCGAGTCTCCCGCTGAGCGGTTGGGTGCCGACCCCCGCGGCGCGCGGCGGCCGGCCCGCTCCGAGCCGGGGAGGCGCGGGACGCGCGGGGTCGTGGTAGGGGCCGCTGCCCGCAGGGCGGGGGCGCAGCGACCGGGGCGG
>NZ_JBFALC010000056.1:0-63954 GCF_040656035.1 Streptomyces sp. NPDC050211 | reverse complement strand
TGTCCGGCGGAGACCAGCCCCGGTCGAGGGGGTCGTCGACACCGTCGTCGACCAGGGTGTCCTGCACGTCCAGCAAGCCCGCGTCGTCCTGGACCTCGGATCCGTCGGGCTGGTAGACGTCGTCTCCCCATCCGTCGGCGCTGTTCACGGGTACCTCCAGGTGATGGGGACGGGCCCGTTCCGACCGCGGTGGGCGGTCGGCGGCGGGCGGCCGGGGCGCGGGGCGCACTCGACGGGAACCGAGCGGTTCCCGGCCGCACTCCGCGAGCCCGTACCGATAACCCCAGCCTTCCACCCCCGTTCGGGACCGCGCAACGGCACGGGAGGGAGAGACAGGGTTCGGCGGGACGGGCCCGTGTGCCGCCCCGCCCGGGCGCGCGATCGGCCCGCACGCAGGACGGGACAGTCCGAGGCCAGTCGTCCAGATCAGCCGACGACCAGGCGCGTCCGTCGTCGGCGACGAGCTCGCCCCGGTCACGGGCAGGCTGCCACCGGTGCCGTCCCGTCGACGGACGAGGACGGCACCGGGGTCACGGCTACGGAACCGAGCCGCTCAGTGGCTCACCCGTGCCAGGAGCGCCACAGCGCCGCGTACGCCCCGTCCGCGGCGACCAGCTCGTCGTGGCTGCCCAGCTCGCTGATCCGGCCGTTCTCGACGACGGCGATGACGTCGGCGTCGTGGGCGGTGTGCAGCCGGTGGGCGATGGCGACGACGGTGCGGCCGTCGAGGACGCGGCCCAGGGACCGTTCCAGGTGGCGTGCCGCACGTGGGTCGAGCAGGGACGTGGCCTCGTCCAGGACGAGCGTGTGCGGGTCGGCCAGCACCAGGCGGGCCAGCGCGATCTGCTGGGCCTGCGCCGGCGTGAGCACCGCCCCGCCCGAGCCGACCTCGGTGTCGAGGCCGTCATCGAGCGCCCGCGCCCACTCGTCCGCGTCGACCGCGCCCAGCGCTGCCCACAGCTCGGCGTCGGTGGCGTCCGTGCGGGCCAGCAGGAGGTTGTCCCGCAGGGAGCCGACGAACACATGGTGTTCCTGGTTGACCAGCGCCACATGGGAGCGGACCGCCTCGGCGGGCATCCGGGACAGTTCGGCGCCGCCGAGGGTGATGTGGCCGTCGCGGGGCGCGTAGATGCCGGCCAGCAGCCTGCCCAGCGTGGACTTGCCCGCGCCCGACGGGCCGACGAGCGCCAGCCGGGTGCCGGGGGCGACCTGGAGGGACACCTTGCGCAGGACGTCCACGCCTTCGACGTAGCCGAAGTGGACCCGGTCGGCTCGCACGTCGCGCCCGTCGGGTGACACCTCGGCGTCACCGTCGTCCGGCTCGATCTCCCGGACGCCGACCAGACGGGCCAGTGACACCTCGGCGACCTGGAGCTCGTCGTACCAGCGCAGCATGAGCCCGACCGGGTCGACGAGCATCTGGGCGATCAGCGCACCCGTGGTCAGCTGGCCGACGTCGATCCAGCCCTGCAGGACGAAGACGCCGCCGAGCATCAGGACCGAGGAGAGGACGGTGACATGGGTGACGTTGATGACCGGGAAGAGGACCGACCGCAGCCACATCGTGTAGCGCTCCCAGGCAGTCCACTCCTTGATCCGCTGGTCCGACAGTTCGATCCGGCGGTCGCCCAAGCGGTGGGCCTCGACGGTGTGTCCGGCGTCCACCGTCTCGGCGAGTACGGCGGCCACGGACGCGTACCCCGCGGCCTCCGACCGGTAGGCGGACGGGGCGCGCTTGAAGTACCAGCGGCAGCCGACCACCAGCAACGGCAGGGCGAGCAGGACCGCGGCGGCGAGCGGCGGCGCCGTGACGACGAGCCCGCCCAGCAGCAGCGCCGCCCACACCACGCTGATCGCCAACTGCGGGACGGCCTCACGCATCGCGTTGGCCAGCCGGTCGATGTCCGTCGTGATCCGGGACAGCAGGTCGCCGGTCCCCGCACGTTCCAGAACCCCCGGCGGCAGCCCGACCGACCGCACGAGGAAGTCCTCGCGCAGGTCGGCCAGCATCCGCTCACCGAGCATCGCGCCCCGCAGCCGCACCTCCCGTACGAACACGGCGTGGAGGACCAGCGCGACCAGGAACAGCGAGACGGTCAGCTCCAGATGAAGCTCGCGCGCCCCCTCCGACACCCGCTCCACGATCCCGCCCAGCAGATACGGGCCCGCCATCGACGCGAGCACGGCGACCGTGTTGACGCCGATGAGGAGCAGGAAGGCTCGGCGGTGCCGGCGGAAGAGTTCGGCCACATAGGCGCGTACGGTCGTGGTGGCGCCGACGGGCAGGGTGTTCGCCGTCGTCGGTGCCGCCGGGTCGTAGGCCGGTGGCGCCACGCCGATCATGCTGTCTCCTCGATCTCTTCCAGTTCTTCCCATACGTCGTTCAGGGCGGCCTCGTCGTCGGTCTCGCGGGTGACGACGGCCCGGTACCGCGGCTCCTTGACCAGGAGTTCCCGGTGCACGCCGACCGCCGTGACCTCGTCCTCGTGCACCAGCACGACCCGGTCCGCGTGGTCCAGGAGCAGCGGCGAGGAGGTGAACACGACGGTCGTGCGCCCCTCCCGCAACTCCTTCACGCCGGTCGCGATCCGTGCCTCGGTGTGCGAGTCGACGGCGGAGGTCGGTTCGTCGAGGACGAGTACTTCCGGGTCCGTCAGCAGCGACCGGGCCAGCGCGAGCCGCTGCCGCTGGCCGCCGGACAGGGACCGCCCGCGTTCGGTGATCCGGGCGTCCAGCGGGTCCTGGGCGTCGAGCGAACCCTGAAGGAGCGCCGTGAGGACGTCCTCGCACTGCGCCGCCGCCAGCGCCCGCTCGGCGGCCACGTCACCGGACGCGGGCACGTCGAGCAGTTCGCGCAGCGAACCCGACAGCAGCACCGGGTCCTTGTCCTGGACGAGGACGGCCGTTCGCGCCGAGTCGAGCGGGAGCTCGTCCAGCGGCACACCGCCCAGCAGCACCGAGGTGCTCTCCTCCGCGGGGTGCCCGCCCAGTCGTTCCGCCAGCCGCCCCGCCGCGTCCGGGTCGCCGCACACCACGGCGGTGAACCGGCCGACGGGGGCGAGCAGACCGGTCGCCGGGTCGTACAGGTCCCCGGTCGGCACCTCGGCGGCACGCGATCCGCCCGTGTCCGTGGCACGCTCCAGCGACAGCACGCGCGCGGCCCGCCGGGCCGACGGACGCGAGAAGGAGTACGCCATCGCGATCTCCTCGAAGTGCCGCAGGGGGTAGGTCAGGACCATGACCGAGCTGTAGACGGTGACCAGTTCGCCCACGGTGATCCGGCCCTGGCGGGCCAGATGTACCCCGTACCAGACCACCGCGATCAGCAGCAGCCCCGGCAGCAACACCTGGATCGCGGAGATCAGGGACCACATGCGGGCGCTGCGCACGGCCGCGTGGCGTACCTCCTGGGAGGCGCTGCGGTAGCGGTCGAGGAACAGCTCCTCGCCACCGATGCCGCGCAGGACGCGCAGTCCGGCGACGGTGTCCGAGGCCAGCTCGGTGGCGCGGCCCGCCTTCTCGCGCTGGATGTCCGCCCGCCTGGTCGCGCGGGGCAGCAGCGGCAGCACGGCGATCGCCAGGACGGGCAGGCCGACGGCGACGACCACCCCGAGCGCGGGCTGGTAGACGACCAGGGCGACGCAGACCAATACGACGGTGACCGCGGCCGCGGTGAACCGGGACACGGCCTCCACGAACCAGCCGATCTTCTCCACGTCACCCGTGGAGACGGCCACGACCTCGCCGGCCGCGACGCGTCGGGTCAGCGCCGAGCCCAGCACCGAGGCCTTGCGGGCCAGCAGCTGCTGGACACGGGCGGCGGCGGTGATCCAGTTGGTGACCGCGGTGCGGTGCAGGAACGTGTCGCCGATCGCGTTTCCGGCGCAAGCCAGCGCCAGCAGGCCGCCCGCGAGGGCCAGCCGGGTGCCGGAGCGGTCGACGACTGCCTGGATGGCGAGTCCGACACAGAACGGCAGCGCGGAGACGGACACGAAGTGCAGCAGGCCCCAGGCCAGCGACTTCACCTGCCCACCCAGCTGATTCCGGAAGAGCCACCGCAGGAATCGGGGACCCGAGCGTGCGTCCGGCACCCCGGGGTCGGGATACGGAAGGTCTTGAATCTGCATGACGTCCCAGTGGCTCGTGTCAGGTCGGAAGGGATGGAGGACGGGGGAGGAGGACAGGGTGGGAGGGTGGCAACAAGCCGTGACAGGTTCGCGTCGCAGAGTGTCCGAAGGCAAACGGTTTTTTATTGCGCGGGGCGCCCGACTCCCCGTAGAACACCGGCCATGAAGAGACGGATCATCATGTCCATGCTCGCAGGAACGACCCTCCTCGCGAGCACCTTCCTCACAGCGGTACCCGCCCAATCCGCCGACGCCCCGCCCGAGTTCAGCACCACCGACTGGCACGACCCCATCACCGCCGCCCCACCCGTCCCCAAGCCCTCCGGCACCTCCTGCCAAGTCACCCTCGCCGAGGCGCAGTTCCGCGACTTCACGCCGTACGCAGGCAGCTACGCACCACCCGACGGCTGCGGCGACCGCTGGAGCAAGGTGGTCCTGCGCATGGACGGCAAGGTCAAGGGACGACAGTTCGACCGGCTCGGGTATCTGCACCTCGGCGGTGTCGAGATCTTCCGTACGTCGACGCCGCAGCCGTCGCCCGACGGCATCGAGTGGTCCGTCGAGAAGGACGTGACGCGCTACAGCGACACCTTCCGCAGCGCTCAGGACGTCGAGATGCTCATCGGGAACGTGGTGGACGACACGTACACCGGGATCATCGACGTCAAGGTCACGCTCACGTTCTACGCGGGCAAGCCCGCCGCGACGCCGGATCAAGTCCTCACCCTCGCCGCCGACTCGACCCTCACCACACCGCGCAACAGCGAACGCATCGTCGCCGAGGTGTACGCCACCGGCTCCGGAGGCGGCTGCGAGGAGTACTGGTATCTGACGGTGCCCGACTCGGCGCCGTACTCCTGCCAGGCCGACGGAGGCCCCTACCGCGAGGTGCAGGTGAAGGTCGACGGCCAACTGGCGGGAATCGCCGTGCCGTTCCCGACGGTGTGGACCGGCGGCTGGTCGAATCCCTTCCTCTGGTACGTCGTTCCGGGCCCGCGCGCCTTCGACATCAAGCCGATCGAATACGACCTGACACCCTTTGCGGGCCTCCTCAACGACGGCCGCCCGCACCGCGTCGAGGTCTCCGTCGTCGGTGTCCCCGAGGGGCAGACCGGCTGGAGCACTCCCGTGAACATCCTGGTCTGGCAGGACGCGAAGAGCGCACACGTCAGCGGGAAGCTCACCGTCCACAGGGAGGGCGCGCTCACCAACTCCTCGACGCATACGTCCGGTTCGGAACACCGAGTGGACACGGAGGGTGCACATCGGCTCACCGTCGCCGGCTACGTCGACACCTCGCACGGCCGGGTGACGACCACCGTCAGCCGGTCGCTGGCGAACAGTTCCGTGCACCGCTGGACGGAGGGTGAAACGGTCGACGGTCTCGACGCGCGCTGGACGGACGGTGAGTCGGTCACCGTCGATGGACGCGGTCCGGCCCGGACGACGCGCACGGAGCGGACGTACACGATGGACGGCACGACCACGATCGGCGCGGGCGACCGGCTGCGGACGGTGCTGTCACTCGGTGACCGTGCCTCGGTCGTCACCTCCCAGGGTGGCCGGCGCCTCGCGTGGTCGCGGCTCGACGACACCTACGCGGGCGACGCCACGTACACGATCAACGTGCCGCGCGATCAGCGGCACGCGGTCGGCACGACGAGCGAGCGGTACCGGGTGTACGGGTCGGGCGGGTGCTACGACCGGGCGCTGACGACTGTTCAGGGCGTGCTGACGGAGGACCGCAACGGCTGTTGAGGCCGGTGGAATGTGACATGCCACAGGCTGGAGCCGCCGCGGTATGTGACATGCCACAGGGCGGGCGGATTTACATGACCGATACACAAAGGTTTCCGGAAGGATCAATGACACCCCGAGAGTGATCGGCACGGAAGCCGCTTTCCGTATGGCAGAAGTCCTCTGGGGCTTCTGCCATACCGCCGTCCCCCTCTAGGAGTCCCCGTGCCGCCGCCCGTACCGTCCCTGCCGCGACGCGTCGCACGCATACTGCGTACCTCCCTCTTCGCGCAGGTCGCCTGCGCGCTCGTGCTCGGCATCCTCGTCGGCAAGCTGTGGCCCGACTTCGCCGCGGACCTCCAGCCGCTCGGCGACGGTTTCACCCGGCTCATCAAGACGATCATCTCGCCGCTGGTGTTCTGCGTGGTCGTCGTCGGCATCGCCAAGGCCGGTGACCTGAAGGCGTTCGGCCGGATCGGGCTGAAGGCCCTGATCTGGTTCGAGGTCGCGAGCACGCTCGCCCTGCTCATCGGGCTTCTCGCCGCCAATGTCGTGCAGCCCGGCTCGGGGATGAACGTCGACCCGTCCACGCTCGACACCTCGGCGGTCGACGCGAAGACGGGCGGCGGTTCACTGCCGTCGACGACCGAGTTCATCGTCAACGCGATTCCCACCAGTTTCATCGGCGCCTTCGCCGAGAACGAGCTTCTCCAGGTGCTGATCCTGGCCTGTCTGGTGGGCGCCGCTCTGCTCCACCTCGGCCACACCAAGGTGCCGAAGGTCCTGCCCGCCATCGAGCAGGCTCAGGAGATCATCTTCGCGGTCGTGAGCTTCATCATGCGCCTCGCCCCGATCGCGGTGTTCGGCGCGATGGCCGTCCTGATCGGCCAGTACGGGCTCGGCGTCATCGAGACCTACGCCAAGCTGATCGTCCTGTGCTACGCGGCCGCGGCGTTCTTCATCGCCCTCCTCGCCGTCGCGCTCAAGATGGTCACCGGGCTCAGTCTCTGGAAGTTCCTGCGCTACATCCGTGAGGAGATGCTTCTCGCGCTCGGCACCGCCTCCACCGAGTCCGTCATGCCGCGCGTGATGCAGAAGCTGCGCAAGGCCGGTGCCCGCGACGACGCCGTGGGCCTGGTGCTGCCCACCGGCTACTCCTTCAACCTCGACGGAGCCTCGCTCTATCTGTCCATCGGCACGCTGTTCATCGCGCAGGCCGTGGGCGTGGATCTCAGCCTGAGCCAGCAGATCACCGTGATCCTGGTGCTGATGCTCACCAGCAAGGGCATGGCCGGCATCCCCGGTTCCGCTTTCCTCGCCCTGTCCGCGACCGCTTCCTCGCTGGGCGCCATCCCCGCCGGGGCCGTCGCCCTGCTCCTCGGCGTGGACCGCATCATGGACTCGATGCGCGTCGTCACGAACCTGCTCGGCAACTGCGTCGCCGTGTTCGCCGTGTCCCGGTGGGAGGGCGCGCTGGACGTGGAACGGGCGAAGAAGGTGCTGAGCGGAGAGGTCGAGCCCAGGACCGAGGTCGACGAGGTCGACGAGTCCGCCGCTGCCGACAAGGCTCCGGAATCGGATGCTCCGGCCCCCGTCGCCGTACCCGCCCAGTCGGCCAAGGAGCCCGCACCCGAGGTCAGTTGACGCATCGCGCCTTCACCCGGCCACCGCTCCTCTCCAGGGGCGGTGGCCGCGGCATTTCTCAACCGTGGTGCGCCTCGTCCACCAACGTGTCCAGCAGCGTGCCGAGCACCGCACGCTCCACATGGGTCAAGGGCGCCAGAATCTCGTCGGCCGCCGCTCTCCGCGCCCCATGCAACTCGCCCAGCGCCTTGCGCCCGTCGTCCGTCAACTCGATCCGGATGACCCGCCGATTGCTGGGATCGGGCACCCGCCGCACCTTCCCGCTCGCCTCCAGTCCGTCGACCAGCGAGGTGACGGCCCGCGGCACCACCTCAAGCCGCTCGGCGAGGTCGGCCATGCGGGGTGGCGTCTCGTAGTGCGCGAGGGTGCGCAGCAGCCGGGACTGGGCCGGGGTGACGCCCAGGCCGGAATGCTCGATGTGCCGCTTCTGGATCCGGTGCACACGCCGGGTGAACCGCAGCAGTTGTTCGGCCAGCTGACCGTCGGGATCGGGGGTGGTCATGCGGGAACAATATCAGGACGCCATTCATTGTGAGTATAGGTAACAATGAGCTACTCTCCGTCCGTCACCGTCGACTCACCACCCGCAGGAGCCCATGAAACCCGACCACGAACCCGCGTCGATCCCGCCCGCCGAGGCCGAGGAGAGGCCCCGCCAGGTGCGGCGCATCCTGACCCTCTTCCGTCCGTACCGAGGACGCCTCGCCGTAGTCGGCCTCCTGGTCGGCGCCTCGTCCCTCGTCTCCGTCGCCACCCCCTTCTTCCTGAAGGCGATCCTCGACACCGCGATCCCGCAGGGCCGCACAGGCCTGCTCAGCCTGCTCGCGCTCGGCATGATCCTCAGTGCCGTCCTCACCAGCGTCTTCGGCGTCCTGCAGACCCTGATCTCCACGACGGTCGGCCAGCGCGTCATGCACGACCTGCGCACCGCCGTCTACGGCCGGCTGCAACGCATGTCGCTCGCGTTCTTCACCCGCACCCGCACCGGCGAGGTCCAGTCCCGCATCGCCAACGACATCGGCGGCATGCAGGCCACCGTCACCTCCACCGCCACCTCACTGGTCGCCAACTTCACCAGCGTGGTCGCCACGATCATCGCGATGATCGCCCTCGACTGGCGACTGACCGTCGTCTCGCTGCTCCTGCTGCCGGTGTTCGTGTGGATCAGCCGCCGCGTCGGTGACGAACGCAGAAAGATCACCACCCAGCGCCAGAAGCAGATGGCCGCGATGGCCGCCACGGTCACCGAGTCGCTCTCGGTCAGCGGCATCCTGCTCGGCCGCACGATGGGCCGCTCCGACTCACTGACGAAGTCCTTCGGGGAGGAGTCCGAGGAACTGGTCGACCTCGAAGTGCGGTCGAGCATGGCCGGGCGCTGGCGGATGTCCGTCATCACGATCGTCATGGCCGCGATGCCCGCCGTCATCTACTGGGCCGCGGGCATGGCCCTCCAACTCGGCGGCCCCGCGGTCTCGATCGGCACGATCGTCGCCTTCGTCTCGCTCCAGCAAGGCCTGTTCCGCCCAGCCGTGAGCCTCCTCGGCACCGGCGTCCAGATCCAGGCCTCGCTCGCCCTGTTCCAGCGCATCTTCGAGTATCTCGACCTGCCCATAGACATCACCGAGCGCAAGGACCCCGTCCACTTGGACCGCGTGCGGGGCGAGGTCCGCTTCGAGAAGGTCGAGTTCCGGTACGACGACAAGAGCGGCCCGATCCTCGACAGCATCGACGTCACCGTCCCGGCCGGCGGCAGCCTCGCCATCGTCGGCCCGACCGGCGCAGGCAAGTCCACGCTCGGCTATCTGGTGCCGCGGCTGTACGACGTCACGGGCGGCCGGGTCACCCTCGACGGCATCGACGTCCGCGACCTCGACTTCGACACCCTCGCTCGCGCGGTCGGCGTCGTCTCCCAGGAGACGTACCTCTTCCACGCCTCCATCGCCGAGAACCTGCGCTTCGCGAAGCCGGACGCCACCGACGAGGAACTCGAGCAGGCGGCGAAGGCGGCCCAGATCCACGACCACATCGCCGCGCTCCCCGATGGATACGACACCGTCGTCGGCGAGCGCGGGCACCGCTTCTCCGGCGGCGAGAAGCAGCGTCTGGCCATCGCCCGCACCATCCTGCGGGACCCGCCCGTGCTCATCCTCGACGAAGCGACCAGCGCCCTGGACACCCGCACCGAACACGCCGTCCAGGACGCGATCGACGCGCTGTCGGCCAACCGCACCACGCTCACCATCGCGCACCGCCTGTCCACCATTCGGGGCGCCGACCAGATCGTGGTCCTGGACGCCGGGCGCGCGGTCGAACGCGGTACGCACGAGGAGCTGTTGGGTCGCGAGGGCCGGTACGCGGCGCTGGTCCGCAGAGACGCCCAACTGGAGCCGACAAGCTGAAGATATGCGGAGTTTGTGACGATATGCGGGTTACGGTTTGCGCATGCACTTCAACACTCCGCCACGCAGCACCATGCGACTGACGCGCCGGGGCCGTATCGCCCTCATCGCGACCGGGGCCGTCCTGGCCGGCACCGCCGTGGCGGTGCCGCTGCTCACCCTGAGCGGCGAGGAAGAGACCAAGCCGGTCTCCCTGGTGATCCCGGAGGGCTGGCGCGCGGGCCAGGTCTACGACGCCGTCGACAAGACCCTCGAGCTGCCACCGGGCACCACCAAGAAGTCCCTGGGCAAGGCCCACCTGAAGCTGCCGGTCGACGCCGAGGGCAACCCGGAGGGCTATCTCTTCCCGGCGACGTATCCGATCGACGAGAAGGCGACGCCGGAGGCGCTGCTGTCGTCGATGGTTGCCACCGCCCACCAGAAGTTCAACGGCGTCCCGATCGCCGCAGGCGCGCAGCGCAACGCGATGAACGTCTATCAGGCGGTCACCATCGCGAGCATCGTGCAGGCCGAGGCCTCCACCAAGGCCGACATGGGCAAGGTGGCCCGGGTCATCCACAACCGGCTCGAACGCGGTATGCCGCTCCAGATGGACTCCACCATCAACTACGCCCTGAACCGCTCCACCGTGAAGACGACCCTCGACGACCTGCGGATCGAGAGCCCCTACAACTCGTACCAGCGCATGGGGCTGCCGCCCACGCCCATCGCCAACCCCGGCGAGCAGGCCCTGCGTGCGGCGGTCACTCCGACGCCGGGCGACTGGCTGTTCTTCGTCACGGTCAAGCGGGGCGACACCCGCTTCACGGCCGACTACGCCGAGCACCAGCGCAACGTGGCGGAGTTCAACGCCCTCCAGAAGGGCCCGCAGGCGAAGACGTGACCGGCGGGGACGTCACGCGGCGACCGGCTCCTCGGCGAGCAGCCGCCTGATGTCCCGCACGGCCGCACGGCCCGCCCGGTTGGCGCCGATGGTGCTCGCCGACGGACCGTAGCCGACCAGATGGACCCGCGGATCGGCGACCGCGCGGGTCCCGTCGAGCCGGATCCCGCCGCCCGGCTCACGCAGTCTCAGCGGCGTCAGATGGTCGATGGCGGGCCGGAATCCGGTCGCCCACAGGATGACGTCGGCGGGCACGTGCCGCCCGACGTTCCACGCCACCCCGTCCGGGGTGATCCGGTCGAACATCGGCTGCCGGTCCAGGACCCCGTCCGCGAGCCCCTGCCGAATCGCGTCGTTCAACGGCAGCCCCGTGACCGAGACCACGCTCCGCGGCGGCAGCCCCTGCCGCACCCGCTCCTCCACCAGCGCGACCGCCGCACGACCGGCGTCCTCGTCGAAGGGCCCCTCGCGGAAGACCGGCGGCCGGCGGGTGACCCAGGTCGTGGCCGCCGCGTACGGGGCGATCTCCAGCAGATGCTGGGTACCGGACGCACCCCCGCCCACCACGACGACCCGCAGCCCGGCGAACTCCTCCGGTCCCGGATACTGCGCAGTGTGCAACTGCCGCCCCCGGAAGGTCTCCTGACCGCGATAGCGCGGCCAGAACGGCCGGTCCCAGGTCCCGGTCGCATTGATCAGCGCCCGGGCCGACCACACACCGTCCGAGGTCTCCACGAGCAGCCGCCCCGCCTCGCCCTCGCGCACGGCATTGACATCGACGGGCCGCCGCACCCGCAGATCGAAGGTGCGCTCGTATCTGTCGAAGTACTCGGTGATGACCTCTGACGACGGCCGGGCCGGGTCGGCGCCCGTGAGCTCCATGCCGGGCAGCGCATGCATCCCGTGCACCTTGCCGTACGTCAGCGAAGGCCACCGGAACTGCCAGGCGCCGCCGGGCCCGGGGGAGTGGTCGAGCACCACGAAGTCCCGCTCCGGCTCGAATCCGGTGCGCCGCAGGTGATAGGCGCCTGCCAGACCTGCCTGGCCGGCGCCTATGACGACTACCTCGGTGTTGTTCACGCTTCTACTAACCGCACGAGGTGCATGGATCTTCCCGTGGGATCACGACCTCATCAGGAGTCCTTGTAGACACGGGGCTTCGCTGTGGACGGCGGCAGGGCGCCATTGAAGCGGGCGTCGGTGAACTCGGCGAAGTCGACCCGGTGCGGGATCAGCTTCAGATCGGCGAAGGTGTCGGCGATCTCCTGCTCGGAGGCGATGAGCGGCTTGTCCACGGCGACCGCGACCCGGGAGGCGTTGGTCCGTTTCACCGAGGCCAGCGCCACCTCGTACGGCAGCCCCGTCTCCTTGGCCCACACCTCCGCCCACGCCTCCGGGTGGTCGTACACCCAGTCGTAGGCACGGCGGAGCCGGCCGAGGTAGTCCTCGATGGCCGCCGTCTTCTTGCTGTCCTGAAGCGCGGAGGGCGCCGCCACCTGGAACAGGAGACCGTTGGTCACGCCTTCGCCGGTCGTGAGAACCGTCCCCTGCTCGGCCTGGAGTACCTGCGAGGTGTACGGGTCCCAGACCGCCCATGCGTCGACCTTGCCGGACGTGAACGCGGCGAGGGCGTCGGCCGGCTGAAGGTATTTGAGCTGCACGTCGCCGAGGGTCAGCCCGGCCGCCTTGAGGGAGGCGACGAGTTGGTAGTGCGCGGAGGACCCCTGCGCGACGGCGACGGACCTGCCCTTCAGGTCCCCGGTGCCCTTCAGCTTCGATCCGTTGGGCACGAGGATGGCGTCGCCCTGGGACGTGCCGTGCCAGGCGGCCACCACCTTGATCCTGGAGCCGGCCCCGGCTGCGAAGACCGGTGGGGTGTTGCCGACGCCGCCGATGTCGACGGCTTTGGCGTTGACGGCTTCGAGGAGCGGCGGGCCGGAGGTGAACGTGGACCACTTGATCTTGTAGTTGAGGTCCTTCAGCTCTCCGGCGGCGCGCAGGATGGCTTCGGAACCGCCTTTCTGGTCACCGACGTCGAGGGTGAGCGAGCCCTTGCCGTCGGTGTCGGACCCTGCGCTGGCCGACGAACTCCCGCCGCAGGCCGTGAGCAGCAGGGCGAGGGGGAGGAGCAGCGCGGCGGGGACGAGGCGTCGTCGCATGATGGATCCGTTCTTCCTGGTGAGGGAGTTCAGGCGGCTTCGGCGGCGGTGTCGACGCCGAGCCGTTCCAGCAGTCCGGCGCGCAGCTCCGCGAACCGGGGGTCGGTGATGTCACGCGGCCGATCGAGGTCGATCTCCTGCTCGTGCGCGATGACACCGCCGTCCATCACGAGAACGCGGTCGGCGAGCAGGACCGCCTCCTCGACGTCGTGCGTGACGAGCAGCACCGCGCAGCCACGGCGCTGCCACAACTCGCCCACCAGACGCTGGGCCTTGATGCGGGTGAGCGCGTCCAGCGCCCCGAACGGCTCGTCGAGCAGCAGCAGATCGGGTTCGCGCACCAACGCCCGTGCGAGGGAGGCGCGTTGGGCCTCGCCGCCGGAGAGCGTCTTGGGCCAGGCGTCCGTACGGTGGTCCAGGCCGACCTCCTTGAGCGCCTGCTCGGCGACGACTCGGCCGGGCTTGCCCGGAAGGCCGAGCAGGACGTTGCGCCACACCTTCTTCCACGGCATGAGCCGCGGCGCCTGGAAGGCGACTGCCTTGCGGCGCGGCACCAGCACGGTGCCCTCGATGTCGCGGTCGAGCCCGGCGAGGATGCGCAGCAGGGTGGACTTGCCGCAGCCGCTGCGGCCGAGGAGGGCGACGAATTCGCCCGGGCGGACGTCGAGTCGGAGCCGGTCGATGACGGCCCGTCCGTCGAAGGAGCGGGTCAGCCCCTCGACCTGCACGGCCTGAGTGGACTGAGGACTCACCTTGGGGTTCACCGGCCGGTGAACGTCGGTCGCCATTGCAGCAGCAGCCTTTCGAGGGAGCGGACGACGAAGTCGGCCAGCAGGCCGAGGAAGGCATAGACGACCAGGCAGACCACGATCACGTCGGTCCGCAGGAAGTCCCGCGCCTGCACCATGAGGAACCCGATGCCGGAGTCCGCGTTGACCTGCTCGGCGAAGACGAGCGCGAGCCAGGCGATGCCGAGCGAGTAGCGCAGCCCGGTCAGCGCGCCGGGCAGCGCACCCGGCAGCACGACATGCCGCACCAGCCCCCACCGCGACAGCCCCAGGGCCTCCCCGGCCTCGATCAACTGGGCGTCCACGCCCCGGATCCCCGCGTAGACGTTGAGGTACAGCGGGAAGGTCACACCGAGCGTGATGATGGCGACCTTGGGAGCCTCGCCGATCCCGAACCAGATGATGAACAGCGGGATGAGCCCCACGAAGGGCACCGTCCGCAGCATCTGCACCGGAGCGTCGACGAGATCCTCCCCGATCCGGAACAGCCCGGACACCAGGGCCAGTCCGGTGCCGACGACCGTGCCCAGCAGCAGCCCGAGCGCGACCCGCCGCAGCGAGGTCCCCATGGCGGACGGCAGCGAACCGTCGGCGATCAGATCACTTCCGACCTGCGCGATACGGCCGGGCGAGGCGAGCACATCGGCGGTCAACACGCCGGAGACACTGAGCAGTTGCCAGAGCGCCAGCAGCAGGAGCGGGCCGGTGGTGCGGCGCAGCCAGCGGGGGACACGGGTGCGGTGAGAGGAGGCGGGGACGAGGGGAACGAGGTCGGGGGAGGGGGCCGAAGCGGGACTGCCTTTCTCGCCCATAGGCGAAATATCGGGTTCGTGCGAGCCGGGCGGGGCATGGCTGATGCTCATGGATGCTCCATGGGTTCATGGGGGAGCGGCCGGTGATGAGGCGCGCCCGAGCGCCGCAGGGCCCGACGCGGATCAGCGCATCAGGCGTGCGGGCAGGAGGGCGCGCAGGCGCGGGGAAGGCGAGAGAGGGGCGTCAGCAGCCGCGGCGACACGCGGCGGAGGCCACCCGCAGCAGGTCGATGTGACCGCGCGTGGTGAGCAGGGCTGAACGCAACATGCGGCCGAAAGTAGCCAGATGACATGCCCGCGGTCAACGCCCGTCTCGCGGTGTGGACCCCTCGTTCCGGACCCGGCCGGTCCGATGACGTGCGCATGGGGTCGTGTGCGCGAGGATGGGACGCATGTCAGATGCCTTCACCACTCGCGTGCTGAACGTGACCTCCGGTTCCACGGAGCGGGTCGTCGACCTCACCCATGACTGCGAGACCTTCCTGCGGGAGACGGCCGCCGACCGAGACGGCCTGCTGAACGTCTTCGTCCCCCACGCCACCGCCGGCATCGCGATCATCGAGACGGGCGCCGGCAGCGACAACGACCTCCTCGCCGCCCTGCACACCCTCCTGCCCGCCGACGACCGCTGGCAGCACCGCCACGGCAGCCCCGGCCACGGCCGCGACCACGTCCTCCCGGCACTCGTACCACCCCACGCGACGCTGCCGGTGGTCGGCGGGCGGCTGGAGTTGGGGACGTGGCAGTCGGTGTGCCTGGTGGACACGAACAGGGACAATGCCAACCGCAAGGTTCGGCTGAGCTTCCTGGGCTGAGCGAGATCGGTCGGCGGCTCGCGCAACCGCTGCTCAGGTGTGGCGCTCCAGCAACGCCCGAGCCGTGGCGGCCATCGCCTCGTCGACCATGTCCCCGTCGAACGTCACCGCGCCGGCGCCGGACGTCTGGGCCTCTTCCACCACGGCGATCAGGCGTGCCGCACGGGCGAGTTCGGCCGGGCTGGGCGCGAACACGTCGTTGATGACGGGGACATGGGAGGGGTGGATCGCCAGCATGCCCGAGTAGCCCAGCGACCGGTTCTGCTCGGCGAAGGCGCGCAGGCCGTCGAGATCGCCGATACGGGTCCACAGCCCGGCCACCGGATGCGGGGTTCCCGCGGCACGCGCGTCGAGCAGGACGCGGGCGCGCAGGGCGTGCGTCTCGGTGCCTTCCGGGCTCCAGCGGTAGCCGATCACACGCTCCACGTCGCCGCCCGCCCCGGTGATCGCGCCGAGGTAGGCGACGCGTGCGGCGGCCGTCGCGCAGGCGTGGGCCTCGCGCAGGGCCTGAGCGGTCTCGAGGAGGGGGATGAGGGCCAAGTGGCCGTTCGGCAGGCCGTGTTCCTGCTCGCTCCAGGCGAGGAGCCGGTCGGCGAAGCGGATGTCGCCGGGGCCTGTCACCTTGGGCAGCACGATTCCGGTGAGTCCGGGGCCGCACAGGGCGCGCAGCTCGTCGGCGGCCGCCCAGGTGTCGAGTGGGGTGACGCGGACGAACAAGGCCGGTCCCGGCAGGGTGCCTTCTGCCCGGCGGGCGAGCGCCTCGGTCACTTGCCGGACGGCGTCCGCGCGTTCGGCCTGCGGCACCGCGTCCTCCAGGTCGAGGACGACCGCGTCCGCCCCGGCCGCCCGCGCTTTGGGAAGCCAGTGCGTGGCACGGTTTCCGGGGACGAACAGCAGGGAGCGCAGGGGCGGGCGGGGGAGGGGAGTGGGTTCAGACGACACCGTGCTTCTCCAGGTCCGCGAGCTGGTCCTCGCTCAGGCCGAGCCACTCGCGGTAGACGAGGTCGTTGTCCTGGCCCAGGGCAGGGCCGGTCCGCCAGATGGTGCCCGGTCGCTGCCGGAAGTGGGGGATCACGGACTGCATGCGTACGGGGCCGAGGTCGGCGTCGTCGACGGTGACGATGTCGCCGCGTTCGGCGTAGACAGGGTCCTCGGCGATGTCGGCGGCGCTGAACACGCGGGACGCCACGACCTCGGCCTGTGCGAAGGCTTCTAGGCAGGCGGCCGCCGTGCGCTCGGCCACCCAGGCTCGCAGGCCGTCGTCGAGGCGGGCGCGCCCGGCGAACTGCTGTTGCGGCGTGGCGAAGTCGGCCTCGTCGAACCCGAGCAGCTTGGCGACGTTGCGGACCGAGCGGAGCGTCGCCGACGTCACCGTGATCCATTCGCCGTCGCTCGACCGGTAGGTGTTGATGACGGCGGCGGGGGCGACGGCGAGCTGGTTGCCGGAGCGTTCGGGTACCGTGCCGAGCTGGTCGTGGACGATGACCTGCCACTCGACGAGCCGGAACAGCGGCTCGAAGAGAGCGAGATCGATCCACTCGCCGTCGAAGTCGGGGTCGTGGTCGCGGCGGTGCAGTGCGGCGAGCACCGCGTAGGCGCCCATGAGTCCGGTCACCGCGTCGCCGTGCGAGAAGCCGGTGTGCACGGGCGGGGCATCGGGGAAGCCGGTCAGATGTACGACGCCGCTGCGGGCCTCGCCGACCTTGCCGAAACCGGGCTCGTCGGCGCGTGACGAGGTGGCGCCGAAACCGGATATCTGCAACAGGACGGCCTTGGGGTTGATGCGATGCACGGACTCCCAGTCGAGCCCCCACGAGCGGAGCCGGCCGGCACGCAGGGTGACGATGACGACATCCGCCCAGGCGACAAGACGCTGGGCGACCCGTCGCCCGGACTCCTGGTGGAGATCGAGCGTGACCGACCGCTTGTTGCGGCCGGCGACCTTGAACCAGAGCGGGTGGCCGTCCTTGGTGGGGCCCATCGCCCGTGCGGCGTCACCGGCGCCCGGCGGCTCCACATGGACGACGTCCGCGCCCTGGTCGGCAAGGAGGGAGCCGGCCAGCGGACCCGCCACCACGTGCGCGAACTCCACCACCTTGAGGCCGTGCAGCTGGCCCTGGCCACCGGCATCCTGACCCGTGATCGACACCTTCGACACCCTCTGCTCCCCAACTCGCTTGACGGCGGCACCTGTCAGCCTGCCGAGCTGTGAGCATGTGAGTCCAGCAACAAACGGCTATGAATCCTTGCGGTTCACGCATGAGTCGGAGGGGGTGGCAGGTCAGGCCCAGGACACTCCGGACGGCAGCTCGTGCCGACGCGCCCGGAACTCCCGCAGTGTCTCCAGGAACCGGTCGGCCGCCGGCGGGAGTGGACGGCGCGCACGCAGGGCGATGTCGAGGCGCCGGTGCAGTGTCGGTTCGACGAGCGGCCTGTGGATGAACGGGCCCGTGCCGAGGAGGGGCAGGACCAGGGCGGGCATCGCGGTGACCCCGAGCCCGGCCGCCACGAGTCCGCCCACCGTGGCGACGTTGCCCGCCTCCGCGGCCGGCACCGACCGGGCCTCGGCCTGTGCGAAGGCGGCATCGGTCAGGCGTCGCACGCTGGAGTCACGGCCGACGGCGAGGAAGGGCTCCCGTGCCAGGTCGTCCCAGGTGACCTCGGGACGGTCGGCCAGGGCATGGTCCGGCGGCAGGACGGCCACGAACCGGTCGCGTACCAAAGGCCGGTGCTCCAGCTGCCCCGACGGCTCACCGGTCGTGATGGCGAAGTCCGCGTCGCCGGTCAGGACCCGGCTCAGTACCGATTGTTCGAGTCCGTCCATGATCTGCACGGCCACCTGCGGCCGTTGCCGGCGGAAGTCCAGGATCACCTCGGGCAGCAGGACCGCGGCGACCGACGGCAGCGTGGCCACGGCGACGGTCCCCGACTCACCGAGCAGGAAGCGCTCCAGCTCCTTCATGCCCGACTGATGGGCATTCACGATCTGCTCGGCTATGCGCAGCGCTTCGACGCCTGCGGCTGTCAACTCGACGTTCCGGGTGTCGCGTTCGAGGAGGCGGGCGCCCACCTGCCGCTCCAGGTCCGCCACCGCGCGGCTGAGCGAGGACTGGGAGACGCGCAACTGAGCGGCGGCCGCGGTGAAGCTGCCCACCCGGGCCACGGCGGCGTAGGCGCTGAGTTGACGAAGAGTGCTGTCCATGACCAGCGAGCTTATGGCCGTACGAGCCCATTGATGCGTGAACCGCATGGATAGATCTCGGTTTGATGCTGGACGCCGATTCGCTGCCGCTCCGACACTCATCCGCAGCACGGGCCACCGGGAGTGCCGGGGGACCCTCGAGCCGTACGAGAAGGTGAGCGACGACCATGCTGGCAGCGCTGGGGTTCTCCACGATCGGCCTGTTCCTCCTGCTCACCATGACCAAACGGGTCTCCGTCCTGGTGGCGCTGGTGCTGCTGCCGGTTCTGGCGGCCCTGGTCGGGGGCTTCGCCGGCGACATGGGGGACATGATCCTCAAAGGGCTCACCACGGTGGCCCCGACCGGCATCATGATCGCTTTCGCCGTTCTCTACTTCACGTTGATGGTGGACGCCGGGCTCTTTGACCCATTGATCAACCGGGTCGTTCGCCTCGCCCGGAACGACCCGGCACGCATCGCCGTCGGCACGGCCGTCCTCACCATGTGTGTGGCACTCGACGGTGACGGCGCGTCGACGTTTCTGATCACCGTCTCCGCGCTGCTGCCCGTCTACAAGCGCCTGGGCATGAGCCCGTTGGTCCTCTCGGGGGTGGTCTGCCTGGGCGCGGGCGTGATGAACATGATCCCTTGGGGCGGGCCGACGGTGCGGGCCATGGCGGCGCTGGACCTGGAGAGTTCGGACGTCTTCACACCCGTCCTCCCGGCGATGGGCTTCGGCATCGTCTGGGTGCTGCTCGCCTCGTACTGGATCGGCCGACGCGAGCGCCGCCGCCTCGCCGCGCCCGGTCCGGACAGCGCCCAGGAGCAGGACGACGCGGGGCCGCTCGCCGGCCGTGCCGCCGGGGACGGGCCGGGTACGCCCCTCGTGGTGCGGGAGGGACGCCCGCAGCTCTGGCTGACCGCGTTCAACGCCGTCCTGACCGTCACGCTGATCGTGGCGCTCGTCATGGAAGTCATGCCCCTGCCCGTGCTGTTCGCGCTGGCCTTCGCGCTTGCCCTCTTCGTCAACCACCCCACCTGGGAAGCGCAGCAGGCCCTTCTGGAGAAGCACGCGAAGAGCGTCGTCCTCGTCACCACGATGATCTTCGCCGCGGGAGTCTTCACCGGAGTCCTGACCGGCACCGAGATGATCACGGAGATGGCGGAGGCGCTGGTCTCGGTCGTGCCCGACTCCCTGGGCGGACACCTCGCGCCGATCGTGGCCGTCACCGGCATGCCGCTGAGCTTGGCCTTCACACCGGACGCCTACTACTTCGGAGTGCTGCCCGTCCTCGCCCAGACGGCGTCCGGCTTCGGCGGCGACGAGGCCGAGATCGCACGGGCCGCGATCCTCGGCCAGATGACCACCGGGTTCCCGCTCAGCCCGCTCACCGCCTCTACGTTCATCCTCGTCAGCATGAGCGGAGTGCAGCTCGGCGAACATCAGCGCTTCATCTTCCGCTGGGCCTTCGGCACGACCCTCGTCATGACCGCGGCAGCCCTGCTCACCGGCGCCATATCCCTGTGAACCACCGTGAGGAGACACCGACATGCGCGAGCCGACGGGCACCGGAAGCACACGGCAAGCCCTGCCCCTGCCCCGCCGCACCGTGTGCGGACTCGGTGTCACCGCCGCGCTGACCGCCGCCCTCGCCCCCGCCCGGCCCGCATCCGCGGCGCCCGCCCGTGCGACAGCCGGGGTGCCGGGCGACCCGTTCTTCTCCTACGACCGGCCGGCGCTGTTCGGCGTCATCCGCGAGGACGTCAGAGTGCCGCTGCGGGACGGCAGCCATCTGGCCGCCCAGCTCTACCGGCCCGCGGGCCCCGACGGCAAGGCGGCCACCGGCCGCTTCCCGGGCATCATGTACGAGTACACCGCCTACCCCGCGAACCTGGAGCACTTCGGTCACACGGCGTCGTACTTCGTGGCACGGGGCTACAACGCGCTGGTGTGCCAGGTCCGCGGCTCCGGTGCCTCGCCCGGCGCGGTGGACCCCTTCAGTCCGCAGGAACAGCGTGACAACCACGACGCGATCGAATGGCTGGCCCGGCATCCTGCCTCCACGGGCCGCATAGGTCAGATGGGCGTCAGCTACGGCGGACACACCAGTCTCCTCGCCGCCGTGAACCGGCCCCCGCACCTGAAGGCGATCATCCCGACGAACGGCCTGCACGACTGGTACGAGAACACCATCTACCGCGGCGGGATCTACTCTCCCCGCATCCGGGACTGGCAGCGGACCTACGCGCCCGCGACGCTCCAGACGTACGCCGCGCACCCGCTCTACGACGATTTCTGGCGCGGCCGCAGCGTCATGGCCCACTGGGACCGACTGACCGTCCCCACCCTCGAGATCAACGGCTGGTACGACCGCTACCGCGACGGCATGGTCAAGAACCACCTCGCCCGGCCCCAGAACGTGTGGCTCGTCTCCGGCCCCTGGGAACACGGCGATCCGCGCACCCAGCACGCGGGCATCGGGCCCGGCCCCTATCTGGCGTGGTGGGACCGCTGGCTGGCCGGTGACCCCCGCGCCCCCTTGCCGGCCGCGCGCATCACCTCGTACGAAATCCCCGGCCCCGGGGTCGGCACGGGCTGGCACCAGTGGCACGCGTGGCCGCCCCGCGGCGCCCATACCCTGACGCTCGCGCTGCGCGGCGACGGCTCACTCGGGACCGCCCCCGGCACCAGAGGCGAGGCCACCTTCGAGGTCAACACGGGTACGGAGGCTCCGCAGCGCCATCAACAACTCACCTTCTCCACCGGGGCATTGAGGCGCGACCTGGTCCTGGCCGGAGACGCCGGCGTGTCGCTCCGCGCAGCGTTCACCGCCACCGACGGCAATATTGCCGCGGTGCTGTACGACGAGACACCCGACGGCGCACGAACGAGAATCACCGCCGGATGGCTCAAGGCCAGCCATCGCCGCGGGCACACCGCGCTCGCGCCGGTGACGCCGGGCGCGTTCCACGGCCTGGACGTGCACATCTGGCCGACGCACTACCGGATCGCGGCCGGACACCGGCTCGTGCTGCGGATCTCCAGCGACGACTACCCGGAGATCGACTCGGATGTGCCGTCCGGCCGGGTGGCGCTCAAGGTCGGGGCTCACGGATCGGCGGTGCGGCTCACGGTGCGGGCGGCCGGGCACACTTCTTCGGCATGGGATTTCGGCCAGTAATTCCTGTGTGTGTACCGGGCCGCGCGGGATCCACGGGCATCCCGTGGCCGGTTCCAGCCGTGAGGTCTATCGGTCGGTGCCACGGGCCGGGTAGGGCTGTGCAGCGGACCAGTTCCATAACCTGGAGGAACGCACCGTGGCCGTAAGCCCTGTCAGCACCGCATCGGGCAAGACCCGATTCGACGACATCTACAATCAGCCGGACCCCCGCGCCTACGTCCGCCGACTCGCCCCGCTGGACTACGAGATACCGCACCACGCGCAGGATGTCTTCCGGCGCACCCGCGCCGACCGGTCCGCGGCCGATGGCACCGACGGCCCCGTCACCGTCCTCGACCTCTGCTGCTCGTACGGCTTCAACGCCGCTCTCCTCAACCACCACCTGACACTGGCGGAGCTGTACGCGCACTACACCAGCCCTGAGGTCGACGCCCTCACGTCCGCCGAACTCATCGAACACGACAAGAAGTTCTACGCCGCACGGCGTCGCGCGGACGCCGCACCGGTCATCGGGCTCGACACCGCTGACCACGCCGTCCAGTACGCCCTGGCGGTCGGTCTGCTCGATCACGCATACGCCGAGAACCTGGAACACCACCCGCCCAGCCCTCGGTTGCGTCGCGCCGTCGCGGACACCGGCCTGATCACCGTCACCGGAGGCGTCGGCTACATCACCCACCGCACGTTTCAGGCGCTGCTGGAGAGCGCACGGGTGCCGATCTGGGTCAGCGCGTTCGTTCTGCGCTCCGTCTCCTACCAACTTGTGATCGCACAGCTTGCTGCCCATGGCCTGATCACCGAGACCCACTCCGCACAGACCTACCCCCAGCGGCGCTTCACCAGCGCGGCGGAACAGCGTCGCGCCGTCGAGCAGGTGCTCGCGGCCGGCGACGACCCCATCGGACTGGAGTCCGAAGGCCGCTATCACACCCGGCTGTACCAGTCCCGGCCACGCTCCGAATGACTGAGGTCCAGGAGTAGGAGCTGCTGATCGGCGGGCTCTCTTCCTGCCAGAACTCGGGCTCCATTCCTGCCGGAGCCGGGGCTGCCGACTGGCCGGCAGAGGGGCTGAGTCGGGCGGTCCGGTCTATTTCGGAGGCCGTATCACCCGTATCGCCCGTATCCTTCGTGGAGACCACGGCGTCACATCCCCGGGCGCCGAACCACTGGAGGCAACACCTCGTGCTGATTGCTCAGCGTCCGTCCCTGGCCGAAGAGGTCGTCGACGAGTTCCGCTCCCGGTTTGTGATCGAGCCGCTGGAGCCGGGCTTCGGCTACACCCTTGGCAACTCTCTCCGCCGTACCCTCCTGTCCTCGATCCCGGGTGCGGCTGTCACGTCCGTCCGCGTCGATGGCGTGCTGCACGAGTTCACCACCGTGCCGGGCGTCAAGGAGGACGTCACCGATCTGATCCTCAACATCAAGCAGCTGGTCGTGAGCAGTGAGCACGACGAGCCTGTGGTGATGTACCTGCGCAAGCAGGGGCCGGGTCTGGTCACCGCCGCCGACATCGCGCCCCCGGCCGGTGTCGAGGTGCACAACCCGGATCTGGTTCTTGCCACTCTCAACGGCAAGGGCAAGCTGGAGATGGAGCTCACGGTCGAGCGCGGCCGTGGTTATGTCTCCGCCGTGCAGAACAAGCAGGTGGGCCAGGAGATCGGCCGTGTCCCGGTCGACTCCATCTACTCGCCGGTGCTGAAGGTCACGTACAAGGTCGAGGCGACCCGTGTCGAGCAGCGCACCGACTTCGACAAGCTGATCGTCGATGTCGAGACCAAGCAGGCCATGCGTCCGCGTGACGCGATGGCCTCCGCCGGTAAGACGCTGGTCGAGCTGTTCGGTCTCGCCCGTGAGCTGAACATCGACGCCGAGGGCATCGACATGGGCCCGTCCCCGACGGACGCCGCCCTTGCCGCCGACTTGGTCCTGCCGATCGAGGAGCTCGAGCTCACCGTCCGGTCGTACAACTGCCTCAAGCGCGAGGGCGTCCACTCGGTGGGTGAGCTGGTCGCGCGCTCCGAGGCCGACCTGCTGGACATCCGCAACTTCGGTGCGAAGTCCATCGACGAGGTCAAGGCGAAGCTGCACGGCATGGGCCTGGCGCTCAAGGACAGCCCGCCCGGATTCGACCCCACCGCCGCTGTCGACGCCTTCGGCGCGAACAACGACGCGGACTCCGGGTTCGTCGAGACCGAGGAGTACTGAGCGCTGCGCTGCGCCGGGGGCGCGAGGGGCATTGCGGCGGCCCGAGCGATCACGCTCGGCCGCCCGCCCGCCCGCGCGTCCGCGGCATGTACGGCCTGGGACGGAGCGACCTCGGCGGCGCCCCCTGTGAAGATCGGTGTTGTGCCCCCGTAATCGAAACCCCGTAACTACACTCGCGCCCCATGCGTACCCCCAGCCTCACCAAGCAGTGGACGAAGATCTCCTCCGCCGTGAGCAGAGGTGAAGGTCCCGGGGGAGGTGGGTTTCCGTGACGGCCGGGCTGAAGTCCCGCCAGAAGGCCCGTCACAAACAGACCCGTGACCCCCGCGGCCACTGGCTGTTACTGGCGCTCACCCTCCCCGCCCTGTTCGCCGCCCTGCTCTTCCAGGGCTGGACCGAGCACGAGGTCGATGCCGCGAAGACGCGGTCGCCATGCACCTCGCCCGTACCGGATGCCGTGGCGAAGGGCGGGCCGGTGATCGGGATCAACCGCGGCGGGATACAGACGGCGGCGATGCCGCCCCGCACCGTGGCGCTCACCTTCGACGGCGGGCCCGACCCCGTCTGGACTCCGCGCCTGCTCGACCTCCTGCGGACGAACCGGGCACGCGCCACCTTCTTCGTCAAGGGCGCACAGGCGGCGCAGTACCCCGACCTGATCCGGCGGATCCGTGCCGAAGGGCACGAGATCGGCTCGAACACCTACACCGGTGCTGTTCTCGGCGAGTCCTCGCCGCCCCGCTTCGACGCCGAACTCGCCATGACCCAGGCCGCGTTGGCGGGTTCCACCGGCCTGCACACCAATCTGCTGCGGATGCCGCGGACCACGACACCCGACACACTGTGCGGCCGCGAGTGGCAGGCGGCCCGGCGTGCTACCTCCTACGGCTATGTGCTCGTCGCCACCGACAAGGGGTCGCGGAAGCCGGCGCTGGGGACGGTCAGGCAGTTGAGCCAGACGGCCGGTGCGTACCAGGAGGCGAAGAAGCTGCTCGGGAACCGGAACGTCGACCGGTTCACCACCGTGTCCGCGGGGCTCGATCTCGTCCCCTACTCCTCCGCCTCCACCGTCGACCGCTGGCAGGGGCAGGGGTTGATCTGGGCCACGGCCGCGGGGCGTGCTTTCTCCACGGCCATGATCTGGACCCTCGGCCTCGCCGGCGGCCTCGGTGTGCTGCGGCTGGTGCTGCTCGCCCTGTTCGCCCGGGCCCATGTGCGCAGGCTGGAGCGGTTCCGGCCGGGGGCGCCCTGGATGCGGGAGGTGACCGGGCCGGTGACGGTGCTCGTACCGGCGTACAACGAAGAGGTCGGCATCGAGTCCACCCTCCTCTCGCTGCTCGACTCCACCCACCAGGCGCTGCAGATCATCGTGATCGACGACGGGTCGACCGACCGTACGGCCGAGATCGCCGAGGGGATCGGGGATCCGCGCGTGGAGGTGATCCGCAAGCCCAACGAGGGCAAGGCCGCCGCCCTCAACACCGGGCTGGCGCAGGCGCGGTACGACATCGTGGTGATGGTCGACGCCGACACCGTCTTCGAGCCCGATGCCATTCAGCGGCTCGTCCAGCCGCTCGCGCACGCGGCCGTCGGCGCCGTCAGCGGCAACACCAAGGTCGGCAACCGCCGCAGGCTGCTGGCCCGATGGCAGCACCTGGAGTACGTCTTCGGGTTCAACCTCGACCGGCGCATGTTCGAGGTCCTGGAGTGCATGACGACGGTGCCCGGTGCCATCGGCGCCTTCCGCCGGGACGCGGTGCTGGCCGTCGGCGGGCTCAGTGACGACACCCTCGCCGAGGACACCGACCTCACGATGGCGCTGTGGCGGGCGGGCTGGCGGGTGCTGTACGAGGAGTCCGCCGTCGCCTGGACCGAAGTGCCCACGTCGGTGCGCCAGTTGTGGCAGCAGCGGTACCGCTGGTGCTACGGCACGATTCAGGCGATGTGGAAGCACCGCGGCGCCTTCTTCGGCAGGGGCACGGCCGGGCGCTTCGGCCGGCGCGGACTGCCGTACATCGCGCTCTTCCAGGTCGCCCTGCCGCTCCTCGCGCCCGTCATCGACGTCTACGCGCTGTACGGCGTGCTGTTCCGCGATCCGCTGGAGTCGGCACTGGTGTGGTTCGCCTTCCTCGGCGTCCAGCTCACCACGTCCGGCTACGCCCTGAGACTCGACGGTGAGCGGCTGCGGACGCTGTGGACGATGCCGTTCCAGATCATCGTCTACCGGCAGCTGATGTACCTGGTCGTCATCCAGTCCCTGGTCGCCCTGCTGCTCGGCAGCCGGCTGAAGTGGCACCGGGTCAAGCGGTCCGGCTCGGCCGCTGAACAGATCGGCGGTCCCGTTCCGTACAAGAGTCTGCGTTGACGTTGACCCTTCGAGCAGAACCAGCGGGACGGGTGGATGAACGACTGGACCCAGCATCCAGGAGACCACCAGGCGGGAGACGGCTGGACGGGAGACCGCTGGACGGCGAGCGCGGTGCCGGGCGCCGCGCCGCCGCCCCCGGCGGTGCCCCCGCCCTCGACCCGCACCGCCCCCCTGCCCGGCATGGCCTCGCCCGCAACCCCCGGCCGCTACGACCAGAGCGCCTACGACCGCCGCGGCCAGAGCCACGGCCGCCGCCGCCCCCGACGCCACCGCGTCGCGCGGACGGTGGCCGTCCTGTCGGCCGCGCTGCTGCTCTCCGTCGTCGGCACATACGTCTGGGCCGACACCCGCCTCAACCAGGAGGTCGACCTCGGCGCGCTCACCGGCCGGGCGCCGCTCGGCGAGGGCACCAACTACCTGGTCGTGGGCTCCGACAGCCGCGAGGGCCTGTCGTTGCAGGAGCAGCAGGACCTGAACACCGGCTCGACCGAGGGCCGCCGCACCGACTCGGTGATCCTGCTGCACACCGGGGCCGGCGGCACCACGATGCTGAGCCTGCCGCGCGACTCGTGGGTGACCCTCCCGCCGTACGTCGACCCGGACACCGGCAGGCGCTACCCCGCCACACCGAACAAGCTCAACGCGGCGTTCTCGCTAGGCGGCCCCGACCTGCTCGTCCGTACCGTGGAACGCAACACTGGAGTACGCATCGACCACTACGCGGAGATCGGCTTCGCCGGCTTCGTGGGCGTCGTCGACGCGGTCGGCGGGGTCGACATGTGCCTGGAGCGGGCCGTGAAGGACAAGGACTCGGGGGCCGACCTGCCCAGAGGCTGCCAGACCCTCGACGGCGCCGAGGCACTCGCGTTCGTACGGCAGCGCAAGCAGGAGGCCGAGGGTGACCTGGGACGCACCCGCAACCAGCAGAAGTTCCTGGCCGCGCTCGCGCAGAAGGCGGTCACGCCGTCCACTCTCCTCGACCCGACCAAATCGGTCCCCACGGCCGAGGCGGGCCTCGACACGCTGATCGTGGACAAGGACACGGAACTGCCCGACCTGGTGTCGCTGTTCGAGGCGACGCGGAGGGCCGCGTCGGGGAAGGGCAGCCAGCTCAACGTGCCCGTCTCCAACCCCGATCTGCGTACCTCCAAGGGCAGCGCGGTGCAATGGGACGAGCGGCGGGCGCGGGCCCTCTTCACGGCGCTGCGGAACGATCAGTCGGTACCCGCGGGCTAGTCACAGGAACGGCGTACCCGCGTCGAGCCCGGACAGCACCCGGCCGTACAGCTCCAGGTTGGTGGCCGGGTTGACGAACGAGTGCAGGCTCAGCGCTCGCAGATCACGCACGGTCCGCTGGATCGGCACGTCCCGGCGTAGGGACGAGGCACCGGACGCCGAGCCGATCAGGTCGGCGGCCTCCGTGCACAGCCTGGCCACATAGCCACTGCTCGCCCGGATCCGGGCGCGTTCCTCGGTCGTGTACGGCTGCCCGCTCGCCGCCCGCGACTCGATCAGCGTGACGATGTCGCCCGTCAGCAACTCGGCACAGGAGATCTTCATCGCGGCCTCGGCCGCCTGCAGATGCGTCACGGCGGCCTCGCTCTGCCGCTTGTAGAAGGTGTACGTGATGCCGCGCCGGTGGATCCGTTCCCGGAACTCCGCCAGCGCCGAGCGCGCCAGCCCGAGAGCGTTCGGCGTCGTCCACGCGCAGAACAGCATCAGCACCGGCATCCGGTAGAACGGGTCGTCCGCGTTGGCCTTGGACGGGAACTCCCCGCGCAGCAACGGCCCGACCGGCAGCACGCGATGAGCCGGTACGGCGATGTCCCGGGCGACGACACTGTTGCTGCCGCTGCCCGCCAGCCCCGTCACATGCCAGTCGTCCAGAACCTCCAACTCGGCCATGGGGACGGCGGCCCACAGGATCTCGGGAGGCTCATCGCCGGACTCGACCCGTGCGGTGAGCAGATGCCAGTCGGCGTCCTGACAGCCGGTGGCGAAGGGCGAGGTGCCGTTGACGACGTACCCGTCCTCGGTGGGGACGGCCGTGGCGTCCGGGATGAGAGTGCCGCTGACCCGTACGTCCGGGCCGGTGAAGATCTCGTCCTGCACCTCGTCGGGGAACAGCGCCGCGATGTACGCGCACCCCGCCTGGATCAACGCCATGAACCCGGCCGAACCGCACGCGGCGGAGACCTCGGCCAGCGCGTCGACCTGTGTCCGCAGGCCGCTCTGATAACCGCCGTACCGCCGGGGCACGTTCATCCGGAAGATCCCGGCCTCGGTGAGCGCGTCGACGACTTCGGGCGTGACGCGCCGTTCCTGCTCGGTGCGGGGGGCGTGTTCGCGGATGAGGGGACGTAACGCTCGTACGCGGTCGACGAGTTCGGCGTCGGCACCGGGCAGCGGGGGTAACGGAGTCATGAACGCACCGTCACCTGGACGACCGGGTGTGTCAACAGCGCCTGCCGCGCCGGGAATTGAACGGCTATCCGCCGGTGGTCGTGGTGCCGTCCCCCAGTTCGTCGGCCAGGCAGGCGAGGTACAGGGCCATGGTCGTCCGGTGCTCACGGAGTGGACGGCCGGTGATCTGCTCGATCTTGTTCATGCGGTAGACGACGGTGTTGCGGTGGATGTGCAGGGCGGCGGACGCGCGGACGAGGTTGAATCCGCTCTCGCACCAGGCGGTGATCGTGTCGCGCAGGACCGGCCAGTCCGGCTGGGCCCGCAGCCGTGCCGCGGTCAGTTCGATCAGACGGTTGCGCGTGGGCTGGCTCACCGTCGCCAGGACCTGATGGACGCGCAGATCGGCGATCAGGTGGACCGGGGAGTCGACGGCGACGCGGCCGCCGAGGCGGAGCGCGTCGCGGGCGTCCTGGTACGAGTCGTGCAGGCCGGCCACGGAGACGGCCGGTTCGCCGATCCCCGCGCGGGCGTTCAGTCCGTCCTGCGCGGCGATGATGTCGGTGATTCTCCGGCAGTCGTCGATCAGGGAGGACACCCTGGTCCGGGCCGGGAGCCGGCGCAGTACCCCGATCCAGCCGGGAGCCGTGGAGGCGACGATGTCCTGGGGATCGGCGAAGACTTCGCGAACCGTGCGGAGCAGTTCCGAGCGGACCAGCGCCATGTCCCGGGTCGGGGCGCCCTGGCGGCGGGCGGCCGTCGCGGGCACGCTCACCTCGAACGCCACCGCGACCCGCTCAAGTCGTAGGTCGTAGCCGAGTTCGGCGGCCCGGAACAGGAGGAAATCGCCTTCGACGACCTGAGGGTCGTAGGAGGCGATGTCGGCGAGCAGCGTCTCCGTTGCCCGTTCGGCGAGCAGGCGGGAGCGCAGCATCACGGATTCCCTGAGCAGGATCTCCGTCTGACGCTTCACCAGCAGCCCGAAGCGGCGTACTTGAGCAGGGGTTCCGGTGATCCCGACCGTTCCCACCGCCTGTCCGTCCGAGACCAGCGGCAGGGTGACACCCGGGCGCACGCCACGCAGCTGTTGGGCCTGCAACGCGTTGTGTGTGGCGGCCTCCTGAGTGCGGATCACATCGACCGACGCCTCATGAAAGCTTCCGACCCGGCTGGTGTCGCCGCTGCCGATGACCATGCCGTCCGCATCGGTGATCAGCACATTGAAGCCGATGACGGCGGAGGTGTCCCCGGCGATCTCCTGCGCGAGTGACGGGCTCAGCACGATGCTTCCTCCCGTCACAGGAATGGGCCGGGAACGGGCCGTGGGTCGGCCGACGGCTGGACGCACCGTACAGCATGCCGAGGAATACCGGCCGCAAGTTCGTACGAAGTGACCGGTGACGTGATGAGGTCCTGTCCATAACGTATGGGCCCAATCACCTCCCCGTCGGAGGCACAGCGCGGTGAAACGGCGGGCTCCTTCAGCTCCCCCAGCACTGATTCGGAAGGCCCACGCCATGACCCGTATACGATCGCTCACCGGCGGTTTGTCGCTAATGCTCCTGATGCTGGCGGCCACCGCCTGTGGCTCGGGCGACGATGACGCCCCCAAGAACGTGTCCGCCGAGACCGCCGCGCTGGGCACGCTCACGGACGGCGTCATCAAGGTCGCCGTCCAGCCGTACGCTCCGTACACCAGCGTCGAGGGCGACAAGATCGTCGGCCTGGACGGCGACATCCTCACCTACGTGTCCGAGAAACTGGGCCTGGAGATAGAGCCCCAGGTGACGGACTTCGCCGGCATGCTCGCGGGCGTGCAGTCCCGTCGCGTGGACATCACCATCGGCGGTGTCGCCTGGTCCGCCGACCGGCAGAAGCAGGGGCTGTTCACCGACCCGCCGTACTACTCGCCCCCGGCGATGGCCGTCCGCAGCGGGAAGACCTACAAGACCGTCGACGACCTGAAGGGCCTGGAACTCGGCACGGTCGAGGGCTATGTGTGGGTCAAGTCGATCCAGGCCGTCCCCGACGCCAAACTGCACGCCTACCCCGACGCCAACGGAGTCTTCGACGACCTCGGCGCGGGCCGCGTCGACGTGGGGTTCCTCGACCCGCTGATCATCATCGCGGCGCAGAAGGAACGGCCGGACCTGAAGATCGACACCCAGTACCTGACACCACCGACCGCGGCCGAGGTCGAGGCCAAGCCCGACTACCAGTACTTCCAGCCCTACCAGACCGGCTTCTACCTGCCCCAGAAGGCCACCAAGCTGGAGAAGGCGATCTCCGCCGAGATCGACGCCATGTACCAGAACGGCGAGATGGAGAAGCTCGTCAAGAAGTACGGCGGCGATGCCGAGCAGTTCCTGAAGCCCGCCGCCGATGTCGCCACCGCCCGCCGCGGTGTGGACCGGCCCCAGGACTGGACTCCGCCGTCCATCGGTGAGTGAGGGGCTGACATGTCCGATCTCTTCCAAGTCCCCTGGTCCGACTACCGGCCCGACCTGCTGGACGCGCTGTGGCGCACCCTCTCCTATACGGTGGTGAGCTTCGTCGGCGCCGTGCTCCTGGGCCTCGCCGTGGCGCTGCTCAGGCTGAGCAGGGCATGGCCGCTGCGCGCGGTCGCCGCCGTCTACACCGAGCTGTTCAAGAACATCCCCCTGCTGGCCATCATCTTCCTGGCCTACTTCGGCCTGGCCTCTGCGGGGATCCGGCTGGACGTCTTCACCGCCGGATGCCTGAGCCTGGTCGTCTTCTACGCCGCCTACCTGTCCGAGATCTTCCGCTCCGCGATCAGCGGCGTGCACACCGGGCAGACGGAGGCAGGGCAGGCACTGGGACTCGGCAGGACGGGAATCTTCCGTCACATCGTCCTCCCGCAGGCCGTACGCCAGGCACTGCCCGGGACCAACACGATGCTCGTCGACCTGCTGAAGTCCACCTCGCTGCTGGTCACCGTCTCCGCCGCCGAGCTGATGTCCGAAGGGCGGCTCATCACCTCGGCCACGTTCCGGGCCCTGGAGGTGTATCTCGTCATCTCCGCCATCTACTTCGCCCTGTGCTATCCGCTCTCCCAACTGCTGCTTCTGCTGGAGCGGAAGGTACGGGCAGGCGTCCCCCTGTCCCCGTGGCGACGACGGCGCCTGCGCGCGGCGCGCGCCCTGCTCGCCCAGGATCTGAGCGCCGACGTGAAGGCAGGTGCCGTATGACCGAGCCAGTCACCGCCGCGCAGACCAAGTCGCCGCCGCCGTCCGAGGCCGTCGTGCGGATCGGCGGGCTGAGCAAGTCCTTCGACGGCAGGCTGGTGCTCGACGGCGTCCACCTGACCATCGACCGGGGCCGCATCGTCAGCGTCATCGGGCAGAGCGGAGGCGGGAAGACGACGTTGATGCGCTGCGTCAACCTGCTGGAACGGCCCGACCGGGGCACGGTCGAGGTCGCCGGAGAGGTGGTCCACCAGGACGGCCGCACGGTCTGTCGCGACCTGGCCCGGCTGCGCCGCACCGTGGGCATGGTCTTCCAGCGGTTCAACCTGTTCCCGCACCTCACCGCCGTGGAGAACGTCGTCCTGGCCCAGCGCAAGGCGGGCATCCCGGAACCGGAGGCGCTGGAGCGTGCCGTCGCGCTGCTGCGCCGGGTCGGCGTCGCCCACCGTGCCCTCGCCCTGCCCGACCAGCTCTCCGGCGGCGAGCAGCAACGCGTCGCCATCGCGCGGGCGCTCGCCCTCAAGCCCGAGTTGCTGCTCTTCGACGAGCCCACGTCCTCCCTCGACCCCGAGGCCACCCGGGAGGTGCTGAGCGTGATGCGCGAACTCGCCGCGGACGGCATGACGATGATGCTGGTCACCCACGAACTGCCCTTCGCCCGCGAGGTGTCCGACCGCGTCGTCTTCGTCGACGGCGGCCGGATCGTGGAGGAAGGCAGGCCCGAGGACGTTCTCGGAGCACCCGCCGAGGCCCGCACCCGGGAGTTCCTCACGTCGTACGGATCCACGTCATGACCGGCGTGCCCGGCAGGCCGGGGCCGGTGGGCGACCACCCTGTCGTGGTCGTGGGAGGCGGTGTCGTGGGCCTGTGCACCGCCTACTACCTGGCCGCGGCCGGGCTGCCGGTGGCGGTCGTCGAACGGCGCGGTCTGGGCTCGGGGGTGTCCCGGGGCAACGCGGGCTGGGTCTGCCTGAGCCACTCGACGCCCGTCCCGGCCCCGGGTGTGGTGCGCTACGCCCTGCGCTCGCTGGGGCGGCCGGACTCACCGCTGTATCTACGGCCGCTTCCGGATCCGGCGTTCCTGCGGTGGCTGTGGCGGTTCTGGCGCAGCAGCACCCCGGCCGCGTTCCGGCGCGGTTACGCCGCGATCGCCGAGCTGAACCGCGGCACGTTCGACCTCTTCGACGGCCTGCGCGAGGCGGGGGTGGCCACGACGCTGACCCGGCCCGGGATGGTGCACGCGTTCCTGTCGCCGGTGGAGGCTCGCCATCACCTCGCGATCCAGCAGGAGATGGCGGACGGCCGCTATCCGATGCCCGACGACGTCACCACGGGTGCCGAAGCCCATCTGCTGGACGCCGCGCTGTCGCCCCGGGTGCGCGCGGCCTACCTCGTGGAGGGGGAGGGCGTGGTCGATCCGGAGGCCTTCGCCCGCGGGCTCGGTGCGGCGCTGGCCGCCGCGGGGGTGAAGGTCCATGAGAACGCGGAGGTCACGGGATTCCGGTCCGAAGGGGGGCGGGTCACCGCCTTGAGCACCGATCAGGGCGAGATTCCCTGCTCGGCCGTCGTCGTCGCGGCCGGTATGCGCTCCCCGCGTCTGCTGCGTGCTCTGGGACACCGACTGCCTCTCCAGGCGGGCAAGGGGTACAGCTTCTCGGTGGAGCTGGACCCGGCGCCCCGGCACACGCTGTACTTCGGCGAGCGCCGGGCCGTCGCCTCACCGATCGGCGGCACCACGCGGATCGGCGGCACGATGGAGCTGAGCGGCAACAACAGCCGTCTCGACTGGCGCCGTGTCGTCGCCGTGGCGCTGGCGAGCCGGCACTATCTGGGCCGCTGGTTCGACGACCCGGACGACTTGGTGAGCGTGATCCGCGATCCCTGGGTCGGCGGGCGGCCGTTCCTGCCCGACGGGCTGCCGGTGATCGACCGCATCCCGGGGCACGCCAACGCCTTCGCGGCCACCGGCCACGGCATGCTCGGCGTCACCCTGGGCCCCGCCACAGGGCACCGGCTCGCCGAGTACATCCGCACCGGCCGACGCCCCGAGGCCCTCGCACCGTTCTGCTTCGACCGGCTCCGCCGCTGAACCGGGACGCTCAGGTGTAGCGGCGCAGGACGAGGCGGCGTCGGCCATCCTTGTCGAGTACGTCGGTGTCCACCTCGTAGCCGTTGTCCTCCGCGTAGCGCAGGGCGGCGGCGTGGCCGTAGGCGCGGGCGACCTTGGTCAGCCATGGCTGGTCGTAACGGGACCTGTCGTACTCGCTGATGACGGCTTCGAAGGTGCCGTCGTCGCCGCGGCGGAAGCCGATGTCGTTGCTGAGGCGGCCGATGTGGGCACGGCGGATGATCACTTCGGCGCGGTCCCGGCGGGCGTCGCCCTTGTAGCCGTAGAGGCGCTGTGGCTTGTCATGGGTCTCGACGGTGGTGAAGCCGACCGCGGCGAGGGCCTGGACGAGCAGGTCGGGGTCGCGCAGCGCGGTGCGGACGCGAGTGAAGTGCGACATGACGATTCCTTGGGGTCGGAGACGGGAGGGGCGGCGCAGCCGGGTGCTCACGCCAGGCGGACGACCGGCTGTCTGTCCAGGACCAGGGTCTGACGGCGCAGGTCGTAGGCGGTGACGGTGAGGCGCTTGTGGGCGTCGATGCGGAACTCGAGGCGGAAGCGGTCCTCTCCGGCCGTGGCCGGGGGATCGGCTTCCAGGAAGGTGGGGCTGTCCTCGTTGAGCCAGAGCATGGACCGCTGCTGGCGCTGCTGCGGGGTGACGGTGACGGTACGGGCGCCACCGCCGGCGTCGAAGGAGATCTCCAGCTCGGCGCTGGCGTCGCGGTAGGTGGCGTGGGCGAGTTCGTAGACGGCCAGGCCGAGTCGGCGCTGCCGATCGTGCACCGCCCTGACGGTGAGAGTCTTGACCGGTTCCTCGGTGGGATAGGCGGTGCCGGCTTCCACCAGGGTCTCGAACTCGTAGGCGCCGGTGTCGTGGTCGACATGCCGGATGGCGTAGTCGTGCTGGATGTGGTCGAACAACTCGCTGCCGCCCGCGATGCCTGCCGCCCCGGCGGCCACCGCCTCCAAGGGCCGGTCCAGGCGCACCACTTCGGGGTCGAAGTGCAGGTGGACGACGTCCTGCACGGCGGGGATGAGGCAGCTGCCGCCGACGAGGAAGACGCCCCGGATGTCGTCGGTGCCGAAGCCGCGCCCGGTCGCGGCGTCCAGGCAGGAGCGCAGGGCCTGGTTGATCCGGCGCAGCACGCCTTTGTCGCGCAGGAGGGCGTCGAACTCGCCGCGGGTGACCGTGACTTGATGCACACGGTCGCTGCGGGCGTCGGCGGCGCGGATGACGGCCTGCTCGGCGGTGGCCAGTTCGCGTTTGGCCCGCTCGGCGGAGGCCAGCAGGCGGCGGAAGACCTGGTTGCGGCCGATCTGGTCACCATGCGGCAGGGCGAGTTGGCCGAGGGCGTGTTCGGCGAGGAACGCGTCGATGGTGTTGCCGCCCAGGTCCAGGCCCCGCTTCGCGATCGTGCGCACCCCCGCGCCGGAGCCCGCCTCGTCGGGCTCCTGCACCCGGACGACGGAGACATCGAGGGTGCCGGCCCCGAAGTCGATCACGGCGAACGCGTCGCCGGGGTTGAGCCGGGCGCTGTAGCCGACGGCGGCCGCGGTGGCCTCGTCGACGATGCGGAGCCGGGCGGTGGGAAGGCCCTCGCGGACCTCGCGCACCAGCCAGTCGCGGTAGCCGTCGAAGGACTCCACGGGTGCGGTGGCGACGATCTCCAGGTCGTCGTCCTCGATGGTGAGCAGGGCCAGCGCCATGATGTCGCTGAGGAACTGGGTGGCCGCCTCCCGGCCGGTGACCTTGCGGTCGCCGACCGGGCGGGCCGCGTCGTAGGCGTGTCCGGAAACGTTGCTCTTGGTGGACGCGAAGACGGTGAAGCCGGGGTCGTCGTCCATCTCGGGGGTGACCTGGATGCCGAGGCGGCGGGTGGTTCCGTCGTGCGCGTAGGCGATCAGAGAGGGCACCACCCGCTGGGTGGGGCCGGGGCCGGCCTCGCGCAGCATGTCGACGCCTGGCAGCGGGATGGGGACGCCGCGGCCCGCCTCGGGGTCCCAGCCCGCGACGACGGTGTTGGCGGTGCCGAAGTCGATGCCGATACGGGTGGTCATACGTCTCCCTCACGTTCCGGATGCTCGCCCAGTTCGATCTCGTAGTCGCCCGGCGCCACCGACCGGGTTGCCCCGCCGAGCCCGACATCGTGCCGGAAGCGGTGTTCCAGGCACATCCGCAGCAACCCCAGGGCCTGGCGGGACGATTCGTCCAGGACCGGGTGCTCCATCACCGTGATCACTTTCGTCAGCTCTCCGTGGCCCATCACGCCCATGGGCTTGGCGATCAATGGACGAAGAGCGAGGGCGGTCAGGACATAGATGTCGACGGCGCCTTCTTCCAGGCCCGCCACCGCCAGTAGGTCTCCAGCCGGTGACACCCGTGCGCAACTCGCCCTGGCACGAGACTGGTCGGCGAGGAGGGGGATCTGCTCGGGCACGGGGTCTTCGGGCGGGGGCGTGTCACGCGTCGGCGGCACGTCGAGGAGTTCGAGATGAGTTCCCGTGACGGCGAGGAACCGGTCCAGTGCGGGGGACCAGGCGAGGTGGATCGGGGATGTCCCGTACGTCCAGGGATGGGTCGTGACCGGCGTCTGTGAGGTCGTGAGAGGTTCGTGCCACACATGCAGCCCGCCGGAGTGGGTGCCGCAGAGAAGAGCGGAAGGCGAGAGCGCGGCCGAGTTCGCGTTATGTCTGAGGATTTCGGGGCCACTGAGCTTGTTCACAGCAGAGTCGGCGAGGTCGGCGACCACGATGTTGCCGGGGTCGTCGACCACGGCGATCAGCCGCCCCTCCGCATCCACTACGGGGGTCCTCGGAGTGATACGTCCCTGCTGGCGCAGCATGCCGCTGTCGGTGAGGTTCCCGCCGGAGCGGCCGGTGAACACCGTCCACGCGGCCGGCACTTCGGGGTTTCTCGCGGTCACGATGAAGGCGCGGTCCCCGGCGATGCGCTCCACGTCGCGCACATCGCCGGGCTGGGTGTAGAGCGCCAGCGTGCCGTTCTCGTCGGCGTAGTGGATCTGCTTGCCCGCCACGACGATCATTGCGTCTGAGCCCAGATGTGCGATTCGCTGCGCCGGATGCGGGAGGTGGTCTTCCAGCCACACCAGCGTCAGACTGGCGAGATCCACGATCCCGGCACAATGCCTCGGTCCTCGTCCGGCGAACGCGAGTTGTATGCCGTCCGGTGCGAAGTCGAGAGCCTGAACCGCGATCGGCTGCTCGTCGGTGTCGGTCGGCCAGATTCGGGTGCGGGGGAGGGAGCTGAACGGACCTGCGCCGGCCAGGCCTTCCACGAACCGGGCCACGGCAATCGAGTCCGCGGCACGCAGTGCTTCGAAGACGCGGCGATCGTCCTCACCCCTCGGACGCCAGTCACCGAACTCGTCGGCCGTCTGCACCGCTTCGTGCAGCGACATCAGCAGCGTGAGGGACCATAGGCGGTCCCAGTCACGCCGATCCGCCAACTGCTCTGCCACATAGGCACGTTCATGCTCGGAGAGGGAGGCGAAGTCCTCCTCCTGAGAACTCTGTCCCGCCAGCACGCGCACCACATCCAGGATGCCGAGTCCGCTCATCTCGACCCGCAGAACCGAGCGCTCCTCGTCGGAGGCGCCCCGGTAGCCGAGCGTCAGAAGAGAGCCGTCGGGATCCAGCGCCCGATACTGCTCCAACTGCCTGGTGCGTACGAAGAAGATGGCGCGCTGGACCTGATCGGCGGGCGCGAGATGGTGCTCGGCGCAGAAGGTCGCCGCCCTGGGGGAGTCCAGCGCCGCCTCGCAGAACAGGTCGATGGTCTCGGGGGCGCTCTGCGCGAGCAACCAGGCCCGGGCACGTTCGCCGATGGGGTGGTCGAAGCGGAGGGCGGCATCGATGAGCGTGCGCTCTTCCAGGGGCACGCCGTCGTCGCCGAGCGCCAGGCGGCTGAGGAAGCGCACTTGGAGCTCGGAGGTCGTTGGGGCGGGGCCCCAGCGCTTCAGTAGTGACCACAGCTCGGCATCGTCCTGATCGAGCCAGTCCTGCCATGCGGCATCAACGAGCATGGCGGGTACGGGTGTTGGGCCCTGGGGGAGTCCCGCCACGAGAGGGGAGGCCCATCGCCCCGGGGACGCCCTGGACACCGACGGCATCAGCCACGCCCCGAACACCGCCTCCTGGCCGTGGGTTTCCATGGAGTGGGCGACGGCGCGCAGGGCCCGGGGCACGCCGGAATCCGCGGCGCGCAACACGGCACCGAGAGCCCAGCGGCCCAGCCGGGAGTCTGCGGCGGCCCGCAGGCGCAGCACCAGAACGGCGATTCGTACTCGCATCGGCCTCACTCCGTCCTGTCAGCGCCGAGCGCGATGTCCGCGCCGAAGCGATCCTCGAGCGCGCACACGCCGGGCCCGCATTGCGCGGAGCCGTCGCCCCGTCGGCGCGCGGCGAGTTCGGTCAGCCGGGCGGCGTGGGGAGCGGTGAGCGTCTTCGCCATGCCGCTCACCCGCCCAGCTCGATGTCGTAGGCGCCGGCGACCGCCGTGCCGTGCGTGTCCCCGAGCCAGACGTCGTGGCGGAACCGGTGCTCCAGGCAGGTCCGCAGCAGTGTGAGCGTCGTCCGGGACTCCTCGTCGAGCACTGGGTTCTCCAGCACCGTGACCACCGCCGTCAGATCCCTGGGCCGCATCAGTCCCATCGGCTTGCCGATGAACGGACGGACGGTGAGGAGGGACAGCGCGTAGAGATCGACGTGACCCGGCAGGACGCCGCCCACGGCGAGGACATCGCCCTGGGGCGACAGCCGCATGAACGGGCGGGCCCCGGGCACGGCACGGCCGAGCGGGATCGGCTTCGGCACACGTGTGCCGGGGACCGGCCCGTCGTCGGATGGCGGAGTGCCAAGGACCGCGAAGCGCGGCAGGTGCAGCGCGATGGCCGGCCCCCGCCGGCTGAGCGCCAGAAGCCGCTCCAGCGCGGGCGACCAGGACAGGCCGATCAGCCTTCTGTCCTCCTGGTGCTGGTGCTGCCACAGGCGCTTCGACACCGGTGCCTTCCTGGAGGTGAGCGGTTCGCGCCACACCTGCACGCGGCCCTGGTCATTTCCTCGGACAAGAAGGGACGGCGACATGGCGGCGTGCGGCATGCCGTCCCCGGCCGCGGCTGTGCTGTTGCGGAGGGTTGCCGCCGCCGTGAGGTCGGCGAGATCGGCGACCAGGGCGGTCCGCTGGTCGAGCACGGCGACGATCCCGCCCTCGGGGTCCAGGGTGGCCGTGAGCCCCAGGTGGTGGTTCCGACCGCTGAGCATGCCGGTGTCGACGAGTGGGCCGTCGGCTTCCCCGGTGAACAGCGTCCATTCGCCGTCCCCGGCAGAGTCCTGCGCGGACAGCACGATGAAGCACCGGTCACCGGCGGTGCGCCGCAGTTGACCGACGTGGCCGACACGGGTGGCCCCGAAGGAGAGCGTCTGCCGGCCCTGGCTGTCGCAGTAGTGGAGCCGGGTGGGGCCGGACCGCGGCTTGCCCCGGTCGGGTCCGGACTCCGCGACGACGACGGCGTCGGGCCCCAACTGCGCGATCCGCGTGGGGGAACCCGTGAAGTGATACAGCCGGAACAGGGTGTTGCTGTCGAGATCGACGATCCCGGCGCACTTGCCGGGACTGGCGAAAGCGAGCCCGCGGCCGTCCGGCGCGAAGTCGAGGTCGACGACGTCGGTGGCCCGTTCGTCCAGGTCGCGGAGCGCGATCCGGGTGTGCGGGGTGTCCCAGGCCGGCGACTTGGTGGAAAGGGCCTTCACCTGCTGGGTCACCGGTCCCGCGGCGAGCAGCGTCTCGAACAGACGGCGGTCGTCCTCGCCGGACGGCCGCCAGTCGCCGAACGCGTGGACCACTCGGACGGCGTCGGCGAGCGGGAGCAGCACAGTGAACGGCCACAGTTGGTCCCAGTCGCGCTGCCGGGTGAACTGCCCTACCAGATAGGCGCGTTCCTTGTGGTTGAGGGAAGTGATGTCCGTGTCCCGATGGCGTTGTCCGGCGAGCACGCGAAGTATGTCGATGCCGCCGAGCCGGGTCATGGCCTCGCGCAGTGCCGAGCGCTCCTCGGTCGGCGCGTCCCGGTAATGGGCGGCCAGAAGCGCTCCGTCGGGGTCCAGTGCCCGGTACTGCTCGTGCTGCCCGGTGCGCAGGAAGAACGCGGCGCGTTCCGCGGCGGCGGCGGGGGCGAGGTGATGGGTCATGCAGAACGCGACCGCGTGCGGCGCATCCGCCTGCACGGCTGTCGCGCAGAACAGATCGACCGCCCGCGAATCGTCGCAGGTCAGCAGTTTCGCGCGGGCCCGTTCACCGATGGGGTGGTCGAAGCGGACGGCGGCATGGGCGAGGGACCGGGCGTCGACGGTCTCATGGCCGCTGGTCTCTCCGTCGTCGCCGAGCGCCAGACGGCTGAGGAAACGCAGCTCCGGGTAGGACATCGTCGCCGCGCGATTCCAACCCCTGAGCAAGGACCACAACTCGGGCTGGTGCTCGTAGAGCCAGTCGTTCCAGGCGACGTCCACGAGTACGTCGGGCACGGTCGTCGAACCGCTCGCCAGTTCCGTCACGAGCGGGGACGTCCAACGCTGCGGAGGTGTCCCGGACACCGCCCGGTCCAGCCAGGTCTCCCACACGGTCTCGGGGCCGAGGGACTTGATCGCGCCCGCGGCAGCCCGCAGAGCCATGGGCTCACCGGAGTCGGCAGCGCGCAGCACGGCCTCCAGCGCCCTGTGGCGCCGGCGAGAGTTCCTCCCGAGAGGCAGCCACAGCATCAGGGCCGCGATCCGTATCCGCATGGGCCTCACTCCGTGCCGTCTCGGCCGAGGGTGATCTCGTGGTCGGCCACGAGCGCCGTTCGCGCCGCGTCACCGATCCCGATGTCGTGCCGGAACCGGTGTTTCAGGCAGGCCGACAGCAGCACCAGTGCGCGCCGGGCCGTGGGGCCGAGATCGTGCTTCCGCAGCAAGCTGCTCGCCTCCGCCAAGTCCTCGGCCTTCATGGACCCCATGGGCCGGGTGAGGGCCGATTTCTGCGGGGAGAGGTCATAGAGGTTGACGATCGGGCTGTTGCCCGCGACGGCGAGGACGTCGCCCCGGGGCGACAGCCGTACGAGGCGCCGCTCGCGCCGGGCGTGAGCGAGTTCGGTGAGCTGATGGATGACGACCTCGCCGGACAGCGGGAAGCCGCGGGTCGGCGGCACGTCGAGGATCTCCAGGTACGTGTCCCTGACCGTCACGAACCGGTGCAGGGCCGGCGACCAGGCGATGGCGGTCGGAAGGTCCCATTCCGGCCAGACAGGCGCGGTGAGCGGTGTGCGCGTGGACGTGAAAGGGGCGTGCCACACCTGCAGAGCGCCGGAGCGCGCGATGCGGACCAGAGTGGAGGACGACAGCGCCGTGTGCGGCTGGTTGAGCCCTTCGTCCACGGGATCGCGGTGAATCTGGTGGACGGTACCGTCACGGAGGTCTGTCGCCAGGATGTCCCGCCTGCCGGTCACCACCGCCAGCCGTCCGTCGGGGGACACGGCCGTGCGCGGAGGGTAGAGGTTCCGCCCGCGCAGGGTGAGCAGCTGGGCCGGCGAGTCGTCGGCCGCACCGAGGAAGACCTCGAGCCGGGAATCCGAGGTTGCCTTCCCCCGCTCTGCCACCAGAAGGAACGCGCGCCTGCCCGCGACGCGCTCCAGTGCCGAGACCTGGCCGATCTCGAAGGGGAGGGGCCGCGCACCGAGGTGGTCGACCAGGAAGATCTTCTTCGCGAACGCATTGCTGACGGAATGCGTGTGGGCGCTGGCCACGACGATCGTTTCCTGTCCCAGATGTGCCACGTGGGACAGGCGAAACTCGAACGAGCGGTGGACCAGCGAGCGCCGGCGGCGCAGGTCCATCACGCCGGCGAAGCCGCGGTCGCTCTGCCGGCTCCCGATGTAGGCGAGTTGCTGCCCGTCCGGCGAGAAGTCCAGGTCATGTACGGCGAACGCGCCGAAGCCGTCGGGGAGGGTCAGGGAGACCGGCTCGATGCGCGACGGCATGACGGCGACCGCACTCAGGCCGTCGGCGACCACCAGCGGATCCGCCGCGCGCAGCGCCTCGAACAACTCGCGGGCGTCCGCGGCGGCCGGCCGCCACGCCCCGAACCGGCGTACCGTGCCGACGGCCTCCGCCAGCGGCATCAGTGGGACGAGCCGCCACAGCCGCGCCCAGTCGCCCCGGCCCGTCAACTGTTGGACCAGGTAGGTCCGTTCCTTCTTGGCGAGAGAGACGAAGTGGTGCTCCTCGGACCCCTGTCCAGCCAGGACCCGCAGTGTGTCGATGCCGTTGAGGTCGGCCATGGCTGCCCGCAGCGCCGCCCGGTCCTTCTTCGGCACGCTGCGGTAGCCGAGGGCGAGCAGTGCCCCGTCCGGGTCCAGTGCCTCGTACTGATCCTGCTGCGCGGTACGTACGAAGAACACGGCCCGCTTGACCTCATCGGACGGGGCGAGTCCGTGCGTGACGCAGAACTCCCGCATGTCCGGCGAGTCGACGGCCGCCTCGCAGTACCGGTCGACGGCCACGCCGACGCCCAGTGCCAGCAGTTGGTCTCGGGCCTGCTCGCCGAGAGGATGATCGAAGCGGGCCGCGGTGGCGGCGAGCACACCCGGGTGCAGGGACGCGTACGTGTCGCCGAGTGCCAGTCGGCTGAGCCCGTGCGCGGGGAATGCGGCGTCGACCGTGGTGGGGCGGTTCCACCGCTTCAGCAGGGACCACAGCTCGCTGTCGTGCTCCTCCAGCCAGTTGTCCCAGGCGACGTCGACGACCCAGTCGGGGACGGTCGACGCGTCGGCCGCCAGTTCGTCGAGCACGGGGGAAGCCCACCGCCGTGCACGGCCTGCGGAGATCGACGGTTCCAGCCACACCCGCCACACCGCTTCGTGCCCCTGGGAGGCGACGGCCCGCGCGAGGCCCCGCGAGGCCACGGGCTCACCGGCGTCCGCCGCGCGCACCACGGTGGACAGGGCCCGGTCCAGCCGCTCCCCTTGCACGGGAAGCCGCAGCAGCAGTGCGGCGACGCGCGGACGCATGGTCATCGCCCCGCCCTCCCCTCGCCCAGGGCGATGTCCTGCGGCCCGCCCGCAGGGGCCGACCCGGTGCCCAGCGCGATGTCCCCACCGAAGCGCTCGCTCAAAACGGCCGCGAGCAGATCGAGCGCTTCCCGTACCGCGAGGTCGCCGATCTTCGGGCGGAGTTCCAGTACGCGTCGCAGGTCCGCCGGAGTGCTGTGCAGCAGCGGCTGTTCCAACAGGGAGCGCGCGTCGGGCAGGTGAGGGCTGTGTACCTCCAGGCGCTGGGGGCCTGGGGTCAGCGCCTCGGTGAAGTACATGTCTCCCCCGGGTGACCTGCCCAGGAGTGTCACGACCGGCGACGGGACCTCGGAGCCGCGCTGGATCCACGGCGCGAGGGGGTCGACCATACCTGCGTCGGCGTTGTTGTAGATGCGTGTGACGAAAGAATCATCGAGTCGCTTTCCCTGCCATTCCTCATAGGGCCAGCGGTCCGGAATCGCTCCCCTGTGCCAGTCGGCACGGCGCGAGGCGTGTTTCGACGGGAACTTCCATATTTCGGTGAGATCTTTGGGTGGGAAGTACTCCTTGATGTGCAGCACGAGCGAATTCGGTGAGAGAAAGGACAGCGCGGGGCTGAACCCGCGCCCAGCGTTCCTCTTTGTCTCATGGAGCACGATTCCGTCCTCGTCCAACACAGTGATCCGCTCCGTGCGGTAAACCGCGACAAGCCGGGCTTCGGGAAGTGTCGTGAGAGTGCAGGAGGCGTCATCGACGGAGGCCCCGGTCAATGAGTCGGCTCTGTTCTTGAACCGGGTGATCTCCAGACGTCTCAAGGAGTGTGCGCCTGGGTCCACGAAGGCCAGTCCCGCGGGATAGCAGAGCACCGCCCCGCCGCTCGACCTCCGCATGTCGGACAGCGCGGAGGGCGGGCCGAGGGCCCTGAGATCGGGGGCAACCCGGACGATCTGGGTGCGGTGGTCCTCCTCCAGCCTGATGAGGATCTCGTCGCCGAGGTGGAGAATCGAGTTTCCGGAGTCCACATCCCTCAGCGGGTCTCCGCGGAAACGATGGGTCGTCTCACCCGTGCCGATCCGCAGTGTCTCCACATGGATCTCGTTGTGCTGCCCCCGCTTCCAGATCCCATATCTCAGGGCCACTTCGGACAGGTCCGGGGAGAGCGAAGCCCCCAGATAGCTTCCACGGGTGACGTGCGTGATGAGACGGGTGGCCGGCAACCGTTCGACGGTGGCCAGGAGTTGCCGGGCGGACTGCTCGGCGAGCATCGACAACAGTGCGGCGTCGTTTTCCGGATACTCCTCTACGGGCAGCAGCTGAGCCGCGGCCACCGCCTTGGTCACGGGCAGGTCGCGGATGAGGCGACGCAGTTCGTCCCACCGCCGGTGCTCGGCCAACTGATGCCCCAGGTAGTCCAGTTCACCGTCCGACATCTCGGCGATCCGGTCGCGCTGATCCCCGCTGACCACCACCCGGATCACATCGGCGTCGCCCTCGGCGGCCATGACCGTACGCAGCCGCTCACGGACCTCGGGAGCCGCCGCGCGATAGGCCAGCGCCAGGAACGACCCGTCGGGATCGAGGGCCTGCCGCTGGGCGCCCTGCCCGATCAGTGTCAGATACGCCGCCCGGTCGGCGGGCTCCGCCGGGGCCGCCGCGAGCAGGTCCAGGACATCCGGGCCGGGCAGCTTCCCGGCGATGGCGCGTACGGCGTCCTGCGCGGCCGGGTCGCCCGAGGCACACCGGAGCACCAGCCGCCGCCACGCCCACCGCGCCCGCGGCCCCCGGGATCCGTTCGCGCGCCGGCCGTCGGCCCGCCGTACGAGCTGCCGCGCGGCCTCACCGGTGAGCCGTCCCACGCCGCCTACACCTCCAGTACCGGTACCTGGTGTTCCGCCGCCCGGTCCGCCTCGGCGAAGGAGGCCGACTGGGCGCGGCCTTCGCGCAGCCAGGCGCGCAGGTCCTCGATGACCTCGCGCTGGGACTTGCTCAGCGGGACGGTGCGGTCGGCGGCGCGGGCGATGTCGTCGGTGGTGATGTCGCGTTCCTCGGCGAACGCCGCGTACATCGCGTCGACGACGACCTGTTCCAGCTCGGCGCCGACGAACCCGTCGCAGGCCAGGGCCAGTTGGTAGACGTCGAACATCTCCGGCTTACGGCCGCGTTTACGCAGGTGGACCGTGATGATCTCGCGGCGTTCCTCCTCGGTGGGCAGGTCGAGGAAGAACACCTCGTCGAACCGGCCGCGCCGCAGGGTCTCCGGCGGCAGGGCGCTGACGTCGTTGGCGGTGGCGACCACGAACACCGGTGCCGTCTTCTCCTGCATCCAGGTCAGGACCGTGCCGAAGACCCGCTGCGAGGTGCCGCCGTCGTGGCCCCCGGACGACAGCGCCTTCTCCACCTCGTCGATCCACAGCACGCACGGCGACACGGTCTCCGCCAGCCGCAGCGCCCTGCGGACCCGCTCCTCCGACTCACCCACCAGCGAACCGAACAGCGCGCCCACGTCGAGGCGCAGCAGCGGCAGCCGCCACAGCCCGCCGATCATCTTCGCGGTGAGGCTCTTGCCGGTGCCGGGGATGCCGATGAGCGCGATGCCCTTGGGTGCCGGAAGGCGGAACTCGCGGGCGGCGTCGCCGAAGGCGCGCTCGCGCAGCCGCAGCCACTCCTTGAGCACATCCAGGCCGCCGAGGTCGTCGGGGCTCTCCTCGGCGCTGTAGAACTCCAGGGCCTCGTTCTCCCGGATGACGGCCTTCTTCTCGGCCAGCACCGCCTCGATGTCGCGGTCGTCGAGCACCTCGTCGCGCACGATGGCCTTGGCGAAGGCCCGTCGCGCCTGGGCGGCGGTCAGGCCCAGCGCGGCCTGGGCCAGGCGGCTCCGGCCCGCCGGGGTGAGCGTGGATTTCACCCCCTTGGTGCTGTCGATGAGCTGGTCGAGCTCGCGGCGCAGCGCATCGGCCTCGGGCAGCGGCATCTCCACCACCACCGCGTCGTCGCCCAGTTCCACCGGGATGTCGCGCACCGGCGTGGTCACGATCAGCGAGGAGCCGGTGAACACGAGCTTGTGGGCGAGGTTGCGCAGGCGCCGGCGTACCGCGGGGTCGCGTTCCCAGAAGGCGTGGAAGTCCTTGAGGACGTACAGGTCGCGGCGGCGCGGCTCCTTCTGCGCCAGCTCCTTGATCTTGGTCAGCGCGTCCGGCGGGGTGGCCGCCTTGGGCAGCTGCCGGCCCGACGCCGACTCCAGGCCGTCGGCGATGTCCCAGGTGACGAGGTCGGAGGACGGATCCCGGTCCCGCCGTACCTGGTCCAGCACGTCCAGCGCCCGCTGCTCCTCGACCGTGACGAGCACGATCAGCGCCACCCGCGCGCGCAGATACAGCCGGATCTCGTCTTGGATGCCCACGGTGCCCACTCAGAACTCCCCTCCCGCGGCGACCGGCGCGACCATGCCGGTGAACGTCACCGTCCCGTCGTCCCCGACGGTGATCTCCAACTCCGGTACGGCGGCCAGGTCGTCCGCCGTGTAGCGCCCGGTGCGCATCCAGTACTCCTTGTTCGACGAGCCACGCAGGCCCCGGGCCAGCCGCAGCCGCGCGTTGTACCGTCCGGCGATCACCAGATCGGCGTCGGCGACGGCCGCCGAGCGGGCCGGGTCCGCCTCGATCTCGGCGCGGGTGAACCCGGTCAGCACGATCACCGACAGGCCGCTGCGGGCCCGCAGTTCGGCGCAGAACGCGGCCACCGCGGCGGGCTGCTCCAGCGGCTCACCGCCGGTGAGTGTGACGCCCTCGATGTGCCGCGCGCCGGCGAGCGCCTCCTCGGCGACCTCACCAGCAGTCCGCACCAGGCTGGCGCCCGTCCCGCTGTGCGTCTCGGGGTTGAAGCAGCCTGGGCAGCCCAGGGCGCACCCCTGACTCCAGACGACGTACCGAACTCCCGGCCCGTTTGCGGCACTTCGGGGCACCACGGCATGCAGCCGCCACGGCGTGTCCAGGCCGCTCACCCCTGCCACAGGCGGTCCTGCTCCTCGGCCGCGTCCTGCTGATAGGCCTCCTCGGTGAGCATCTGATGCTCCACCGACCCGCCGAGCAACTGGACCAACTCGTCGGTGTCCTGCAGACACCGCGTGCCGGAGACCCCTTGGACGTGCACCTCCACGGTCCCGTCCGCCGCGATGACGACCTCGACACTCTCCTCCGCCATCAACTCACCCTTCGCCCGGGGAAAAGACCCCGCCACTGTGCCGGGAGGAGTTCGGGACGGGTCCCGGGCGGTCGAAAAACCTGTGGATCAGCGCCGCCCCGCGCCCTTAGCGTGCTGGCAGAACCGAGTCGCCCAGGCAAGGACGTGCCGTTGTACACCCTGTGAGACCTCCCGAGAGCTGATCTGTCGCGCGTCGCGCTAGTGCGCCGCGCTCCTTTTTGCTGCGGACTTCTCACTGAAACCGGTGTACTTCTGTGCTCAAGAGCTGGGTGGTCATGCCCACCTGCCTGCCGACCGTTCTCCGCCGTTGCCACGCATGCGCGTCCGAGCGCTTCCGGGCCGACGGAAAATTCCGGGTCAACGCACACCACAAACTCCTCGACGCCTGGCTCCTCGTGCTCTGCACCGCTTGCGGGGACACGGCCAAGCTCACGGTCCTGGAGCGGGTCAACGTGCGCTCCGTACGGCCTGAACTGCTGGACCGGATGCATGACAACGACCCTGTCCTGGCAGCTGAGTTGCTCCAGGATCCGGTCGTGCGGCGCCGCAATCGCATCGCCCTCGACTGGGCGGGCGCCTGGCGCCTCGACACCGGCGGGCCGGATCACCTGGACGGTGAGGTGAGCGAGGTGATCGATGTGTCGGTCCGCTTCGCGGCGCGGATTCCGGTCCGGCCGGTGCGACTGATCGCTGAAGGGTGCGGTCTTTCACGGGCCGAGGTCGAGAGACTGATCACGGAGGGGAAGCTCGTCTCGGCGGTCCGGCTGAGCGGCAAGCTCTCCGACGACTTCACCTTCACGCTCAAGCTTGCCCTTTGAGGTGCTGACTGAGTGCGCGGAACTCTCCGCTACGCGCTCGCGGTCTCGTCCGGGTGGAGGGCGTCGAGGATGAGGGTGAGGCCGAAGGTGAACTCGTCGGCGTAGTCGTAGCCGGGCTTGAGGACGTGCTCGGTGGCCAGCTCGGTGAGATGGGGGTGGGTGTCGGCCGGGAGGTCGTGCAGGATGGCGCCCGCGACCTCGTCCAGCTCCGCCTCGCCTTTGAACGGCAGGCTCAGCTCCTGGAGCACGAAGCCGTACAGGTAGCTGTCGATCAGTGAGACGGCGTGCGCGGTCATCGGAACGGAGAAGCCGCCCGCGCGCAACGCGCCGAGGACGGCGTCATGGTGGCGCAGGGTCGCGGGGCCGGGCTGGGAGCGGGAGTCCATCAGGCCGACGGCCCAGGGATGGCGCTTGAGGGCGGCGCGGGCGGAGTCCGCCCGGTGGCGCATGGCGGTCTTCCAGTCCGTGTCGCGCGGCGGCAGGTCGATCTCGCCGAACACCGCGTCCACCATGCCGTCGAGGATGTTCTCCCGGCCGGCCACGTGGTGATAGAGCGACATCGCCTCGACGCCCAGCGATGCGGCGATGGCCCGCATGGTGAGTGCGGCGACCGAGCCCTTCTCGTCCGCCACCGCCATCGCCGTACGAATCACTCGCTCGCGACTGAGCGGGGTGCGCGCCGGAGCCCTGCGCCGGGCCCTCTTGTCGCTCTCGGGCATGCGGTCTCCCTTTCCCTCTCCTTGACTGCCTTACAGCATAAGGCTAGCGTGCCTTACAACATAAGGTCAGCATGCCGGTGAAGGGGCTGCGCCATGGGGGATCGCATGAAGAAGGTCTGCATCGTCGGAGCTTCCGGGAAGCTCGGGCAGTACATGGTCCGGCACGCGCTGGAACGCGGATACGAAGTGGTCGGCGTGTGCCGGGAGCGCAGTGTGCCGAAACTGGCCGCGTTCGAGGGCCGGATGACCGTCGTTCCCGGGGACACGAACGACCCCGAGGTGATCCGGCGGGCGGTCGCCGGATGCGACGGGGTGCTGACGGTGCTGGTGCCCTGGGGCGTACGGCAGTACTCGTCGGGGACGGCGCAGGCGGTGCTCGACCACGCCCGGCCGGGGGCACGTCTGGTCTTCTCCTGCGGCTGGCACATCACGCGTGACGGCAAGGACAAGTACTCGCGGCTGTTCATCCTGGGCCTCCGGGTCGTCGCCGCGCTGGCCAAGCTGGTCCGCGCCGTCGAGCTCGACGATCAAGTGGAGGCGTGCCGACGGGTGTTCGCCAGCGACACCCGGTGGACCGTGGTGCGGGGCAGCAGCCTGGAGGAGGGCGAGAGCCAGGGCCTGCCCGTGTGGAGCCGGCATGTGGGCGACCCGGTCCTGGCCAGCGACCGGACCCGCCGCATCGACTTCGCCCTGTTCATGGTGGAAGCGCTCACCGACGACACGCTCGTCCACGAGGCCCCGGCCATCGTCGGCTGCCGCACCCCCAGCGCCCTCGCGCACGCCGGGGGCGGCGACAGTCACGCCTAGCCAGGCGAGTTGGTCAGCGTGCGGCGAGCAGTTCGAGTGTGTCGATCACTCGGTTCGAGAAGCCCCACTCGTTGTCGTACCAGGCGACCACCTTGATGTGGCGGCCGTCGACGCGGGTGAGGGCCGAGTCGAAGATGGCCGAGGCGGGGTTGCCCGTGATGTCGGACGAGACGAGCGGATCGTCGGAGTACTCGAGGATGCCCGCGAGCGGCCCCTCCGCCGCCGCGCGGTACGCCGCCAGCACGTCGTCGCGTGTCACGTCCCGCGCCACGGTCGTGTTGAGTTCGACGAGCGAGCCCACGGGAACCGGCACTCGGATCGAGTCGCCCGACAGCTTTTCGTCGAGGCTCGGCAGCACCAGACCGATCGCCTTGGCGGCGCCCGTCGTGGTCGGCACGATGTTGACGCCGGCGGCGCGGGCCCGGCGCGCGTCGCGGTGCGGACCGTCCTGGAGGTTCTGCTCCTGTGTGTAGGCGTGCACCGTGGTCATGAAGCCGTGCTCGATGCCGGCGAGTTGGTCGAGGACCGAGGCCAGCGGCGCGAGCGCGTTGGTCGTGCACGAGGCGTTCGAGACGATCGTGTGCACGGCCGGGTCGTAGGCGTCGGTGTTGACCCCGTACGCCAGCGTGACGTCGGCGCCGTCCGACGGCGCGCTGACCAGGACCTTCTTCGCACCTGCGGTGAGGTGCGCGCCGGCGGCCTTCGCCGAGGTGAAGCGGCCGGTCGCCTCCAGCACGAGGTCGATGCCGAGTTCGGCCCAGGGCAGCTGCGCCGGGTCCCGCTCGGCGAGCACCGTGATGCGGCGGCCGTCGACGACGAGGGCGTCGCCGTCCACGGTCACCGGGCGGCCGAGCCGGCCGGCGGTCGAGTCGTAGGCGAGCAGCCGGGCCAGGGCGGCCGGCTCGGTGAGGTCGTTGACGGCGACGATGTCGAGGTCGTTGTCGCGTTCCAGCAGGGCCCGCAGCACATTGCGTCCGATGCGGCCGAATCCGTTGATGGCGATGCGCGTCATGAATCGTGTCCCTTCCCTTCGTCACCAGCGTCGCGTGCGGGACCCGTCCGTGGCCGTGGCGTGACTGCCAAGGTTCGCAAGGATCGCGCCAAGCGACTCAGGGCCCGAGCGCTGAGCGTCGTACGACGGCTACTCGCCCTGCGTGAACGTGCGCCGGTACTCGCTGGGCGTGGTCCCGAGAATGCGCTGGAAGTGCATCCGCAGATTCGCCCCCGTGCCCAGACCCACATCACCCGCGATCTGCTCGACGCTCCGCTCCGAACGCTCCAGCAGTTCACGGGCCAGGTCGATCCGGGCGCGCATGACCCACTGCATCGGCGTGTACCCGGTGTCCTCCACGAAGCGCCGCGAGAACGTGCGCGGTGAGACCGCCGCGTGCTGCGCGAGGGCTTCGAGGCTGAGGGGCTCGTCGAGCCGGTGCAGTGCCCACTCACGGGTGGCCGCGAACCGCTCGCCGAGCGGCTCGGGCACACTGCGCGGCACATACTGCGCCTGGCCGCCGCTGCGATAGGGGGCCGCGACCAGGCGCCGGGCCGCGTGGTTCGACGCGGCCACCCCGAGGTCGCCGCGCAGGATGTGCAGGCACAGGTCGATACCCGAGGCCGCGCCGGCCGAGGTCAGCACGCTGCCCTCGTCGACGAACAGGACGTTCTCGTCGACCTGGACGAGCGGATGCCTCTCCTTGAGCGCCCGCGTGTAGTGCCAGTGCGTCGTGGCCCGCTTGCCGTCGAGCAGGCCCGTCGCCGCGAGCGCGAAGGCGCCCGTCGAGATGGCGGCCAGCCGCGTGCCTCCGTCATGGGCGGCGAGCAGCGCGTCGACGACGGCCCGCGGCGGGTCGTCGCGGTCCGGGAACCGGTAGCCGGGGACGAAGGCGATGTCGGCCCACGCCAGCGCGTCGAGGCCATGGGCGACGTGGTACGACAGTCCGTCGCCGCCCGTCACGAGACCGGGCGCCGCGCCGCACACCCGCACCTCGTACGGCATGCTCGCCCGGGTCGTGAACACCTGCGCGGGAATGCCGACATCGAGCGGCTTCGCACCCTCGAGCACGAGAACGGCGACACGATGCAGGCGGGAGGACGTCACGGGCAACAGGGTACGAAGGCGCAGGCAGCCGGGGCGCGACCCGCATGCTGCGCCCCTCACCGACGGTGCGCCGGGCCCGGGGCAGCGCCGAGCCCGGCGGACCCGGCTGCAGGTACACCGGCGCGCCGCCGCCGACGGCCGCGCCGCCGACTTTCAGCAGCCCGCGGCGAGGTCCATCACACCGCGGGGGCAGGTGTCCTGGAGCCGGTGACGACGGCGGCCGGTGTGCGAATTCCGCCCGACCCCACATTCCACGATCTCGGCATACGGGCGATCGGCACCCTGCCGGTGAGCGAACAGAAGTACCGCTCCTGCGCGAGCTGTTCAGGCAGCGGCGACCGCCGGGTCGACGACCATGGCACCGATCTCCGCCAGCCGCTGGGCCGCGTACGCAGGGTCGATCAACGCCTCGGGGGTGTGGGTCCCCACCGGTACCACGTCGCCGCGTAGCCCGATCAGCCGCTCGACGCCGAGAGCCATACCGAGCGCGGTCAACGGGCGCTGCCCCGCGGGATGGACGAGGCTGCGGCTCCTGCGTAACGGCTCGCCCCCGACCCCCACCCCTTCGAGATCGATCCGGACCTCGAGGGAAGGGCCGTCACCGCGGCGCCGGCCCGCGGACTCACCGATGGCGAGGGCGAAGTTGACGTTCGGCGCACCCGTTGCGAGGGCGAGGCTCGGCACGTCGAGGATGGCGATGGTCCGGCCGGGCAGGAACCTGCCGTCAGACGTGGGTACGCCCGCCTCCGCGTCGGGGCCGTCGACCCAGGCGAAGGCGCCGTCGCGACGCACCAGCCCGGCCGAGGTGACGGCACCCCACCGTTCCAGATCCGCGGCCCCCGCGGGCCCGCCGATGTCCGACTCGTCCAGCACGGCGCCGACCCGGATGGTGTCGATCCGGTCGAACTCCCTGGCCAGGTTCAGCGTTGCGAGGACGAGAACGCCCGCACACCAGTGGCTGGCCAGCAGTATCGGCGCGGCGGCTGCCCGCTGGGCCCCCGCGACCACCTCCGGCGCGATGTCCACCAGCCCGCTGGAGAGACTGAGGTAGGGCAGCCCGCGGTGCTGCGCATACCGCAGCCCATGCAGGTGGTTGTCCCACAGCGACGCGACCACCGCCGAGTGGCCGTGCTCGGGCGGGAGCCCGAGATCGCTGCGGCCCAGATCGACGGTCACGGCCGTCGCGGCACCGAGTTCGTCGGCCACCCGCCGCGCGCGGCCGAGGTCACGACCCGCGATCGTCAACGGCAGCTCGGGGTGCCATTGCCGCAGGAGTGCGGCGGCCCCCGCGCCCGCCTGTCCCGAGCCGCCAAGGATCAGTACCGGTTCCGGATGTCCCATGGTGAATTCCCTCCATAAGGCTGGAATGACCCCGCGTCCTGGAAGCTACACCACGTAGCCTACATTTTGTAGGTTACTTTTTGTAGCCTAGAGTTCGATGCGGAGCGAGGGAGGACCATGGCGACCACGACGACCCGGCTGTCCAAGCGGGCCAGGCGGGAGCAGCTGCTCGACACCGCCGTGGCGATGGTGCGCGGCCAGGGCACCGACGGACTGACGCTGGTCACCCTTGCCGAGGCGGCGAAGGTCAGCAGACCGATCGTGTACGACCATTTCGGCACCCGCCCCGGTCTGCTGCTCGCCCTCTACCGGCGCCTCGACGAACGCCACCGGGCCGCGATCGCGCAGGCGCTGCAGGAGGCCGCCCCCACCGCTGCCGAGGTCGCCCGCGTGATCAGCACCGCATACTTCGCCTGCGCCACCGACATGCCGGAACTCACCGCCATCTCCGCCGCGTTGAAGGGAAACCCGGAGATGGAGGCGACCCAGCACGAGCTGATGGGCCGTTACACGGACCTGATGGCGGCCGCGTTGTCGCCGTACTCCCGCCTCTCCCGCAACGCCCTCCGCCTGCGCTGCGTAGGCCTCCTGGGCGCGGCCGAAGCGATCGCCGGGGACCTGACCCGGGAGCGAGTGACGTCCGACGAGGCGATCGTCGCGCTGACCGACCTGATCATGGGCGGCCTCGCCACGGGACAGGGCCACTAGGGGCCGCGACGAGCCGGGCGCGACCGGCCCGTGCTCAGCCGTGCAGGAGGACGGGGAACGACTCCAGGTCGTTCTGGGTGAGGACCGGGAGGTTTCGGAGCTGTGTCAGGGGCAGGGCCGGCTTGAGGTCGGGGAAGCGGGTGAAGAGGGCCGGGAGGGCGATGCCCGCCTCCAGGCGGGAGAGTGCCGCGCCCGGGCAGATGTGCGGCCCGTGGCCGAAGGCCATGTGCCGGACGGGGCTGGGCCGGGTGATGTCGAAGGCGTCGGCGTCGGGCCCGTGCTGGTCGGTGTCGCGGCCGATCGCACGGTAGGAGATGACCACGCCCTCGCCCTTGGCGATGACGAACCCGTCGACGTCGATGTCCTCGACGGCGAACCGCATCAGCAGATGGGTGACCGGCGGATTCCAGCGCAGGGCTTCCTCCACCACCGTGTCCCACGGGACGCGGCCGTCCAGCACCATGGCCAACTGGTCGGGGTAGCCGAGCAGGCCGCGGACGCTGTTGAGGATCAGACCGATGGTGGTCTCGTGCCCGGCACCGATCATCGACTTGAGGTTTCCCACCACCTCTTCCTCGGTCAGCGGTGCACCGCCTTCCTCGGCGAGGATCAGGGCGCTGGTGAGGTCGTCGGCCGGGTGCGCGGTCTTCTCACGCACCAACTCCGTGAAGATCGTGTCCAGTTCCGCGATGACCGCGAGCCGCTCCTCCTGCGGAGTGAGCAGGGAGAAGAAGGACTTCCACAGGCGCATCTGGCGTGGGATCCCGGCCTGCGGCACACCCATCAGCGTGCAGACCACTCCCATCGGTAACGGCTGCGCGAAGACGGTCTTCAGGTCGGCTCGGCCGTCCCGGTCGGCCTGCTCCGCCAGGTCGTCGAGTAACTGCTCGGTGAGCTGCTCGACCACAGGCCGCAGCGACTCCAGCCGCCGCGGGGTGATCGCCTGGGCCGTCTTCGTCCGCAGCCTACGGTGCTCGGGGCCGTCCACGGTGAACATGGACCGGCCCGGGTCGACCATGCCGATCAACGGCCACTGCCGGGTGACCGCGCCTGACTGCCACAGTCCCCAGGCGCCGATGTCCTTCACCAGCCGGGGGTCGGTGAGCAGTTCCCGGGCCACGGAATGCCGGGTGACCGTCCAGGCCGGGACACCGAGCAGGTCGATCCGGGCGAACGGGCCGGCCTTGCGCAGCAGTTCTGTCTCGCCGTCCAGGTCGCGCACCAGCGGGTCGATGACGATGGCGGGCGTCGCAACGTCCTGAGCGTGACTCATGGTTGGCCTCCGAGGGGTACGGGATGCCCGTACGGGCGATGCTCTCGGCAATCTCCTGCGCGGGGAAGGGGTCCTGGCACAACGCGCGGCGGTAGGAACGCACTCGCTTCACAGAACGCCCACATACTCGCGGCGAAAACTTTATGTTTCAAGGGTTACGCTCACCGGCAGTCGAGTGGCCGAGGGCGTCCACGCCGCCACGGCACTCGCTCCCCCCACAGGCACAGGAGATTCGTGTGCATGACGGCGACGTAGTGGTGATCGGCGGCGGCTATGCCGGCGTCCGGCTGGCGAAACGGCTGGACACGACGGCACGGGTCACGCTGGTGGACCGCAAGGAGATCTTCTTCCACCGCATCGCCTCCCTGCGCGCCGGCGTGCGCCCGGAGTGGTCGGTGACGCCCTTCATTCCGTACGACCGACTGCTGCGCCACGGACGCATCGTCGTCGGCAAGGCGGTCCGCGTCGAGACCGGCGAGCGGCACGTGGTGCTGGCCACGGGTGAACGGCTGCCGTACGACGTGCTGGTGATCGCTACCGGCGCCGACTACCCGGAACCGGCCCGCTTCCTCGGCACCACGGCCGAGGAGGCGGTCAAGTCGTTCGCCGAGCACCAGCGGAACATCGCCGCCGCCCGGCACATCCTCGTCGTCGGCGGCGGGCCGTCCGGCGTCGAGCTCGGCGCCGAGATCCGGCTGGCCCGGCCGGACGCCCGGGTCACGCTCGCCCATGCCGGGCCCGCGCTGCTCGACGCCACGGGCAGCGCGCGGGCCGGGCGCAAGGCGCGAGCCTGGCTGGAGTCCCATGACGTCGAGGTGCGGCTCGACTCCTTCATGGCGCCCGGCAATGACTTCGGCACCTACCGCGACGCCCACGGCCACATCATCGAGGCCGACCTCTCCTTCTGGGCGACGGGCACCACCCCCAACACGCTCTGGCTGCGCCTGGCCGGGCACGGCGACTGGCTGAACCCGGCCGGGCACGTCAAGGTCGACCGCATGCTCCGGGTCGAGGGAAAGCCGGACGTCTTCGCGGTCGGCGACGTCAACGACGCCACCGAGCTCAAGATCACCCCCGCCGCGCTCGCCCAGGCGGACCTCGCCGCCCACAACATCCGCACCTACCTCAACAGTTCGGGTCGGCACCGCAAGGAGCCCCGCCTCTACCGGCAGAGCCACCGCATCCCGATCATCGTGCCCTTCGGCCCGGCCGACGGACTGACCGTGCTGCCCGTGCCGGGCGGCGACACCGCAGTCCTCGGCAGCCGTACGTCCGTCCTGGCCAAGGCGAAGACACTCATGACGCCGTACATGAGGCGCCAACTCGGGTACACCGCGACCTGAGAGACCGCCTCACGCCACCTCGACGCTGTCCAGTTCGGCATAGAGGAGCCCCTTGCCGAGGCGCACGGTGTTCCACCCCTCCCTCAACTCGACGCTCACACTCGCCGTCTGCCAGTTGTCCCAGCCGGTGTGGGGATAGCGGACCTCACCGGCCGCGCTCCCGTTGACGGTCAGCGTGTGAGTGGACTGGGCCGGGGAACCGCCGCCGTCCAGCGAGCCGTTGCCGTAGCGGACGGTGAGGGTGTGGGATCCCGTGGTCGGCGTGAAGACGGAGAACTCCACATAGCTGTCGGGGTGGTCGATGTGGCCGACCGCTCTGCCGTCCAGCGCACCGGCAGCGTCCCGGACCACGGCGTTGTGTACCACCGCGGTCTCCGCCTGGTAGATCACCTTGCTGCCGTCGACCACGGGGTAGCCGTTGGCCCAGCCGAGGTCGGCGACGTACAGCGCACGGTGGGAGCGGTCGGCGCTCCAGCCGTGGAAGACCATACGGTCGCGGCCGTCGGGGCCGGTCACGACGTCCTGTCCGCCGGGGCCGCGCACGGCGCCGGAGAAGGAGTCGGTCGTCATCAGGGGCGCCGCAGCCTTGGTGTAGGGGCCGGTGAGGCTGTCGGCCACGGCATAGCTCGTCTTGTAGCGGTCGTCGCCGTAGAAGTCCGCCGAGTAGAACAGCACGTAGTGCCCGGCGCGCTTCACGAGTGTCGGGGCTTCGATGACGGACCCCTCCCACGGGCGGTCCTGGCGGATCAGGCCGACGGGTGAGCCGACGGTGCGCGTGCCGTCCCAGCTCACCTCCTGGAGGTACAGCCAGGTGTCCCGCCCGCAGCAGTTGCCGTCGTTCTTCCACAGCAGATAGCGGCGGCCGTTCTCGGTGTACGACGCCGCGTCGATCGCGCCGCCCAGGTCCGCCGGACACACCAGCGGCGCGCTGCCCACGGGCTGGAAGGCGCCGTCCGGTGACGCGGCCCGGGCGACGCCGATGCACTGCTTGTCGCTCGCCCGGTCCCGGGCGGTGTAGTACATCGTGAAGTCGGTGCCGTTGTCGAAGACTTCGGGAGCCCAGACCAGCGACCGGTCGGGCTTGGCCCAGCTGCCGAGGGCGGGCAGCGCGTCGGCGCCGGCCACGGTCCAGTTCACCAGGTCGGTCGAGGTGGCGTGCCGGATGTTCTTCCCGTCCCCGTTGGTGGCGAAGGCGTGGTACGTGCCGCCCACCCGTACCACGTCCGGATCGGGGAAGTCCCGGTCGAGGACCGGACCGCCGACGGCGGCCGAGGACGGAGCTGTGCCCAGGTACAGGAAGGCCAGGGTGAGCGTCGCGACGACCGAGAGCAGCCGGCGCGACAGGATACGGAACCGGGTGCGCGGCATGGCGTTCCTTTCGTAGGGGTATCCCGGACGGGCCGCTCAGTCCGTGTACACCTCGGCGCGGTCCACGCTCACGAACGACGCCCGGGACTGGGCGTTGTGCTCACCGGTCACCCGGACCCGCAGCGTGTGGCGGCCGTGGGGGAGCCGGGGGCTGAGGTACTGAAGCGTCTCGCCGGTGCGGATCGCGCCGTGGAAGTCGACGCGCTGCTCCGGTCCGCCGTCGACGCTGATCGCCGCGATGCCATTGCCGGTGTCACGGACGGACAGCAGGGCGATCCGGGTGCCGGTGAAGGAGAACGTGGCGGTGTTTCCGGCGCGGTCGCTCCAGTGGTCGTCGCTCCAGAAGCACTGGGTGGCGCAGCCGGTCCCGGAGTTCCAGGTGCCGGTGTAGGCCACGGTTCCGTCGCCGCTCGAACGACCGTCGTCGTTGATCCAGTAGTTGCCGGACCCTGGATCCCCGGCGGGCAGGTTCTGGGTCGCGCCCAGGGCGAGCGGCCGGCCGAGATTCGGGCTGCCGTCGGCGTTCCAGGAGATCTTCTGGGCGCGGGTGGTGCGGTCGGTGTAGGTCAGCGCCGAGGTCGTCTTGGCGTGGTAGACCATCCAGTCCTCGGTGCCGTCGGGGGAGCGGAAGAAGGCGTGATGGCCGGGCCCGTACACCCCGCGGTCGTCGGCGCGGGAGAAGACCGGCCCGGAATGCTGGGTCCAGTTGGCGGGCACGAGCGGATCGGCCCCGTCGGGCAGCGACATCATCCAGACCTGGTAGTCCGGCTTGCCCGTGTCGCAGGTCGAATACGTCATCCAGGTACGGCCGTTGCGATACAGGAACTCGGGGCCCTCCCGGACCTCGGGGCAGCCGCCGGCGGCGTCGATGGCTACCGCGTCGCCCGAGACGGTGTACGGGTTCGACATGGGGGCGATGTTGATGCCGTTGTGCTGGTACTGGTTGATCCCGGAGTAGGCGAGATAGAGGCGTCCGTCGTGCTGGAGGATGCCGGGGTCGATCGCGAAGTCCGAGGCGTGGTTCGGCGGCGTCAGACGGGACTTGAAGTGGTACGGGCCCGCCGGGTCGGTGCCGTCGGACTCCAGTACGTACAGCCGGTGGTGGTCGTCGATGCCGTCGTCGGCGGTGTAGTAGAGGTACCAGCGGTCGCCGAAGCGGTAGAACTCGGGTGCCCAGATATTGCGGTTGCGTGAGGGGTCCGTGTCCGTCCACACCGTCACGGGCTCACTCGCGAGCAGTGTGCTCAGCGAGGGCGAGCGCCACATGCGGATGCTGTCGCCCTGCGTCGCGGTCAGGTAGTACGCCCCGTCCGAGTACGTGACGAACGGATCCGGGCCGGTGTTGAGCGGATTGCGGAACGTGGTCCCCGCGGCGGCGGGCTCCGGACGTGCGGCGGTGGCGGGCGGGGCGGAGACGAAGCCGAGCAGAAGGGCCAGGACTGCGGCGGCGAGTGCTGCGCGGCGGGCTGTGCGGGGTCCTGCGCGCATGGAACGGCTCCTTACAACGTTGTAAGTCCCGTGCCGGACGGTAGAGGCGGGAGCGCGAGGTGTCAACGGGGCGGAAAGCGAAGGGAGTTGCCGTCGCTCCGGTTCTCGTAGGCCGCCGGTCGCGACTGGGCGTCGCGGAGCAGCGTGGTGTCGACCTTCTCGGAGCGGTCGAAGCGGTAGACGCCGTTGTGTTCCTGGAAGACGTCCGTGAGCTGGGTGTAGCAGTAGCCGAACATGTCCGGGTCGTCGAGCAGGACGCCGGTCAGGCCGGTGAAGCGGTCGACGAACTCGCGGGCGGTGCGCGGCCGTTCGCCGTAGCCCCAGGACGTTTCGTGCTCGTTCCCGGCCGCCTCGGCCGCGGCCTCCGGGTCCCACCAGATCCCGCCGAACTCGCTGCAGAAGTACGGCTGCCCGCGGTACGGCACCGACCACGGTCTGCCGTCCGGCGCCGCGTTGACGTACGGCCGGCCCTCCGACAGGCCCGCCATCGTCTTGGCGAACGTGGCCGGGTCCTGCTCGTAGCAGTGGGAGTCGTAGACGTCGGTCTCCGGCACCCGATGCGCGTAGCCGGACGCGTCGATGACGGGGCGGGTGGGGTCGGCCTGCTTGGTGGCCAGGAACATCGCGCGGGTCACGTCGTCGAGTCGGGTGATGCGGTCGTGCAGCGGCTGGTAGGTCTCGTTCAGGGGGCACCAGCCGACGATGGAGGGGTGCGAGTAGTCCCGCTCCAGGGCCTCCAGCCACTGGCCGACATAGCTCGCGTCGGGGCGCTGGTTGTCGTCGCGTACGCCCGTCTCGCAGCCCCAGTCGCCGAACTCGCCCCAGACCAGATAGCCCAGCCGGTCGGCGTGGAAGAGATAGCGCTCCTCGAAGACCTTCTGGTGCAGCCGGGCACCGTTGAACCCGGCCGCGAGGCCCAGTTCGATGTCGCGGACCAGGTCCCCGTCGCTCGGCGCGGTCATCAGCCCGTCGGGGTAGTACCCCTGGTCGAGGACCAGGCGCTGGAAGACGGGTTCGCCGTTGAGGAGCAGTCGTCTGCCGTGGACGGCGACCGAGCGCAGGCCGGCATAGGAGCCCGCCGCGTCCACGATCTGCCCGTCGGCGTCGAGGAGTTCGAGGCGCAGGTCGTACAGATGCGGATCCCGCGGCGACCACACTCGCCGCCGGTCGGCGGGTATGGGCAGGACCAGGCGGGGCGCGAGGTCGAGGTCGGCGCGGGTCTCGGCCGTGGTGACGACGCCCCGGTGGTCCCCGAGTGTGACGCGCACCCGGTGACCGGGGGCGTTGGCGGTCAGCGGCAGCTCCAGGAAGAAGGAACCGGAGGCCAGGTCGGGGGTGATACGGGGCCGCTTGAGGGCGGCGTCGCGGGGGACCGGCTCCAGCCACACGGTCTGCCAGATGCCTGTCGTACGGGTGTAATGGCAGTGCGAGTTGGCGTACCAGGTGGACTGCTTGCCCCGGGCCTGAACACCGTGCCGGCTGTCCCGGGCCCGCACCACGATCGTCAACTCCTCGCCCGGCACGGCGCCTTCGCCGAGGTCGGCGGTGAACGGGGTGAAACCGCCGCGGTGCCGGGCGACTTCGGTGCCGTCGACCCAGACGGCGGCGTCGTGGTCCACGGCTCCGAAGTGCAGCAGCACCCGTGAGCCCGCCCAGGAGGACGGGACGGTCACCGTACGCCGGTACCAGACCGCCTCCATGAAGTCGGTGTCCCCGATCCCGGACAGCTCCGACTCGGGGCAGAACGGGACGAGGATGCGGTCGGAGAGTTCACGCTCGAGCAGACCGCGCTCGAGGCCGGTGTCCGACCGGTCGATCTCGAATTGCCACACGCCGTTCAGATTGAGCCAGGCCTCGCGCACGAACTGCGGCCTCGGGTAGTCGGGGCGGGGCAGGCCCGAGAACTGGGGGACGCGCATGCTGCTCCTTGCCTCGAGTGTCGAGGCACATGGCACCATGTTCTTTACATCGATGTAAATGCGTCAACTGGCGTTGGCCCGGCCCGAAATCGATTCGTGATGGTCGGTACGATCGCGGCCTGCGGAAGGATGAACAGCGTGGCGGCCAGACCGAGGATCAAGGACGTGGCGGAGTACGCGGGCGTCTCGCCCAAGACGGTCTCCAACGTGATCAACAACTTCGAGCATGTCTCGGAGCGGACCCGTACCGCCGTCCAGGAGGCCATCGACGCGCTGGGCTACCGGGTGAACATCGCCGGACGCCAGCTGCGCCAGGGCCGCACCGGCATGATCACCCTGGCCGTCCCGGAACTCGACGTCGCGTACTTCTCCGAGCTGGCGAAGTACGTCATGGCCGAGGCCGACCGCAGGGGCCGCACGGTGCTGCTGCATCAGACCGGGGCCGTGCGCGAGCGCGAACTGGCGGCGCTGCACGGATTCGACGCCCAGTTCTCCGACGGTGTCATCCTCAGCCCGCTCTCCCTCCAGCCCCGCGACCTCGCCACCCGCGACCGGCGCCTGCCCGTCGTCCTGCTCGGCGAACGGCCCGCCGAGGGCGGCACCGACCACGTGGGCATCGACAACGTTCGGGCCGCCCGCGAGGCCACCGCGTATCTGCTGTCGCGCGGTCGCCACCGCATCGCCGTCGTCGGCGGGGCCGTGCGGGGCCTCCAGGGCACGGACCGGCTGCGCACGGACGGGTACCGAGAGGCCGTCGAGGCGGCCGGGCTGCCCTTCGACGCCGACCTGGTGCTGCCGGTGGCGGCGTATCACTGGCAGGACGGCGCTCGCGCCGCGACCGCGCTCATGCGGCGGCCGTCACCCCCGGACGCGCTGCTGTGTCTGAACGACCACATGGCCCTGGGCGCGCTGCGTGCCCTGCACGAGCTCGGCCGCACCGTGCCCGGGGACCTCGACGTGGTCGGCTTCGACGACATCGAGGCATCCCGGTTCAGCGTCCCGAGTCTGACGACCGTCGCCCCGGACAAGCAGGAGATCGCGCGCGCCGCGGTGGCTCTGCTGCTGGAGCGCATCGACGAGCCGGATTCGGGTCCGCTGCAGGACCATGTCGCGGGCCACCGGATCATCGTGCGCGAGAGCACCGGCGGCTGAACCGAGGCTCCGCCGGTCCCTCGTCACCCCGTTACTCCCGCGTGGGCCAGGCACCGGGCCAGGTCCGAGCGTGAACGGACGCCCAGCTTGCGGTAGACGCGGGTGAGGTGGGCCTCGATCGTCTTGCGGGACAGGAAGAGGGACGCGGCGGCCTCCACATTGCTCAGTCCCTCCCCGATGGCGCGTGCCACCTGGAGTTCCTGGGGGGTGAGCAGGGCGACCGGCGGTGGTTCGCTGCTGTGGACGGCGGTGCGGTGTCCTGTCGCGGCTACTTCCGCCTCGGCCCGCACCGCCCACGGAACGGCGTCGAGCGCGGTGAAGGTGTGCTGGGCGAGCAGCAGCGGTTCCCGTGCGGCGGAGGGCCGCCGGAACCGCCGTAGGACCTCTCCCGCGACGAGCCGTGTGCGAGCCAGCTCGAAGCCCATCTCCCGGTCGGCGTGGACGCGTTCCGCGACGGCCAGCCAGTCGGCGGCCTCCTCGGCGGACCGCGCGAGCATCACCCGGCAGCGGGCGTGCGCGGCGGCCGGCCAGGCCAGACCGGTCGCTAAGTCACGCTCCCGCAGCCAGTCGGCGACGGCGACGGCCTTCTCCCGCTCCCCTGTGTGCAGACAGGCCTCGGCGAGATCGGCGACCCACGGCATGAGGCAGGGGTTGACCAGCCCCATCTCCTCCGCCATCGCGAACGCCGCCGCCAAGTGCGTACGCGCCGCCTCCGGATCGCCGGCTGCGAGTGCGGACGTACCGAGAGCGCCGCCGGCGAACAGGGACAGGCCGCGCAACCGGCCGCCGCACCAGCGCTCGTACTGCACCACGCGCTTGCGGCAGTCGTCGAAGTCGCCGCGCAGGGCGTCCAGCCGGGCGAGCTGGACCAGCGCATACCCCGTCATCGCCAGATGCCCGAACTCCTCTGCCCAGTGCAGCGCCTCGGTGGCGTCCGCGCGCGCCATCGGCCACCGCGACCACATTTCCGCCTCGCACCGGACGAGCAGTGTGTACGGCAGGAGGGCGGGGGTGTGGTCGCGGCGCATCCCCTCGATCACCGTGTCGAGTACCTGGCGGGCGAGGGCGCCGTCGCCGGTCCAGGACAGGCCCTGCGCGATCTCCATGGTCGCCTGGCGTTCCTCGGGGCCGGACCTGCCGCGCGTCTCCTCCAGCAGCGCGAGCAGGGCCGTACGCCCTTCCCTTACGTCCCCGCCCAGCGCCTGTGCGCGGGCGCGCATCACGGCGGCGTGGCGGCGCTGCGTGTCGGGTGCGCCGTCGGTCAGCTCAGCGCAGCGGGCGGCGATGTCGCATGCGTCGCGCATCCGCCCGTCCATCGTCGCGGGCACCACCGCGGCCCCGTACAGCCGGCAGGCACGTGAGCGGTCGACCGGCTCGACCGTGCGGGCGGCGCCGACCAGGAGCTGATGCGCGCGGCCGGGATCTCCGAGCCAGGTGCAGGCCTGGCCGCGCAACAGCTCGATGTCCGCGGTCATCAGGGGGTCCTGGCTGTGCGCGAGAGCCTGTTCGCACCACTGGGCGGCATCGCGGGTCGTACCGCCGTAGAAGGCGTCACGCGCGGCTTCGAAGAGGCGGCGGGCCGCGTCCGCGGGGTCCGGCGACAGCTCGGCGGCCCGGTGCCAGGCCGGCGCGGCGGCGGCCAAC
>NZ_JBFALC010000055.1:0-64464 GCF_040656035.1 Streptomyces sp. NPDC050211 | reverse complement strand
GCCCGTCCGGCGTTTGAGGACGAGGCCGTTCAGGCCGAAGCGGGGGTCTGGGGGCGCAGCCCCCAGGGACGGGACGGGTAGGGGCGGCGGGGGCGAGAACCTACTGCCGCCGCCGCTTCCCGTCCAGTTCGTCCCACCACTCGTCGGACTTCGGGTCGCCGGACGGATCGTCCCACCAACGGTCCTCGGGGCCGCGGCGGTTGGCGACCATCGCGGCGAGGGGCGGGATGACCATCGCCACCACGCACATGCCCACGGCCACGGGGATCGACCAGAGGCGTACGACGCCCCAGGCCAGGACGAAGAGCGTGATGCAGGTCCCCATCATGGCGAAGTAGAGGTGACGTCGCCGTGCGTACATACGACCAGGGTAGGTCCGGGCATGCGGAAGGGCCGTACCCCCGGTGTCCAACCCGTGGGGTACGGCCCTTCCGTCGGTCGTGGTCAGACCGCGATCGCTACCTCCGCCAGGCCGCCCTGCTGGGCGACGACGGTGCGGTCGGCGGTGGCGCCGCCCGGGACCAGGGCGCGGACGGTCCAGGTGCCCTCGGCCGCGTAGAACCGGAACTGGCCCGTGGCGGAGGTGGGGACCTCCGCGGTGAACTCGCCGGTCGAGTCCAGCAGACGGACGTAGCCCGTCACCGGCTCGCCGTCACGGGTCACCTGACCCTGGATCGTGGTCTCACCGGGCTTGATCGTCGAGGCGTCGGGGCCGCCGGCCTTCGCTCCGCACATGTTGAACTCCTTGAGGGGTAAAGGTCGGGGCTTACTTGTTGGCGCCGAGCTCGATCGGCACGCCGACGAGGGAGCCGTATTCGGTCCAGGAACCGTCGTAGTTCTTGACGTTCTGCACACCGAGCAGCTCGTGCAGGACGAACCAGGTCAGCGCGGAGCGCTCACCGATACGGCAGTAGGCGATGGTGTCCTTGGCCAGGTCGACGTTCTCCTCGGCGTAGAGCTCCTTGAGCTCCTCGTCCGACTTGAAGGTGCCGTCGTCGTTGGCGTTCTTCGACCACGGGATGTTGCGGGCGGACGGGACGTGGCCCGGACGCTGCGACTGCTCCTGCGGCAGGTGCGCGGGGGCGAGCAGCTTCCCGCTGAACTCGTCGGGCGAGCGGACGTCGACCAGGTTCTGCGAACCGATGGCGGCGACCACGTCGTCACGGAAGGCGCGGATGGACTTGTCCTGCGGCTTGGCCTTGTAGTCGGTCGCCGGACGCACCGGCACCTCCTCGACCAGCTCGCGGGCGTCCAGCTCCCACTTCTTGCGGCCGCCGTCGAGGAGCTTGACGTTCTCGTGGCCGTACAGCTTGAAGTACCAGTAGGCGTACGACGCGAACCAGTTGTTGTTGCCGCCGTAGAGGATCACCAGCGTGTCGTTGGCGATGCCCTTCGCCGACAGGAGCTTCTCGAAGCCCTCCTGGTCGATGAAGTCACGGCGTACCGGGTCCTGGAGGTCCTTGGTCCAGTCGATCCGGATGGCGCCTCGGATGTGGTTCTTCTCGTACGCGGACGTGTCCTCGTCGACCTCGACGATCGCGATGTTCGGGCTGTCGAGGTTGGCCTCGACCCAGTCGGCATCGACCAGGACGTCGCTGCGGCTCATGCTCTTTCTCCTCCGGGGCAGTTGCGGCGGGGCGTGCGAGTGAGAGGGGCGCGCGGTCCAGGAGCACCGGACGGCGCACGAATGCCCTGGGCAGGGCGCGGGGAATGCGGAAGGCTGCGCTTCCGCTCAGAAGGTGCGACAGAGCATGGCGGCGACGCGGCACAGGTCTACTGCCCGCCGCTTCGTGAGGTCCGCCTGTCGCTTCATGGGCTTGAGCTTAGGGACGGACGGGTGGGCGTGTCACCGGTGTGTCGTATTTTGAGACGCGATCGTCCGGGATGTGGGATGACATGAACGCAGTGGCGGGCACGGAAGGGATTCCGGGCGGACGTATCCGTCGTCACATCTGCGGTACGGACGTCCGCGTCTCGCCCTTCGGACGGCCCTGGTGATGGCCGCTGACGTCCTACCCGGCGAGCCGGACGTTCGAACCCTTCACCCCGATCTCCACACCGCCCTGCGCGGCCTCGACCCGGTCCAGCTGGATGCCGCCGGGCAGGTCGTCGATCTGCTGCTCGAAGTCGGTGATCTCCCTGACCTCGTTCTCCGCGGTCCGGACGCCGCCGAACGACGGGAGCTTTTCGGCGCGCACCTTCACGGTGTTGTCGCCCTCGACCGTGACGGTGCTGAGGACGGAGACCGGCTCGGGCAGCTTCGTGCCGAGCACGGTCGCCTCGACCGAGACCTTGATCTTGCCGTTGCCGCCGTCGGAGAGGCCGACGACGTTCGCGGTGACGCCGGGGGCGATCTGGGTGGGCTCCGACTGGGCGGTCTTCAGCAGCTCGGCGTAGGAGATGGTCGCGGTGCCGGTGGCGGTGGCCGCGGTGGCGGAGCTGTAGTCGCCGGAGAACTCGACGCCCTTCATGTTCGCCTGGAGATCGCCGATTGTGATCTTCTCGGCGCTGTCGCCCGTCGGGGCTTCGTAGTCCTTGATGCCGATCTCGACATCGTCCAGTTCGCCGCCGAGGACCTGGGTGAGGAAGGGGAAGCCCTTGATGGAGACGTCGGGCTTGGCGGCGAGGTTCTCCGTGGTCTGGAGCTTGCCGGCGGCCTCGTCCTCGGCGAAGTTCACGGCGAGGCGGTCGGCGGCTACGAAGAGGCCGCCGAGGATCACGACGACGATCAGCAGTATTCGCAGTGCGCGCATGTTCGGGGTTCCCACCTCGGCGGTCATCAACGACGACGGTCACTGACGACCGGGTGGCCGTCCTGCGCGAGAGTAACCCCGGGGCAAGGGGGGAGCGGGGGATTGTCGATCAGCTGTGACAGTCGGTCAGGTGTGACAGTCGCCAGGTGTGGCAGGAGCGACGCCGCTCAGCCCAGCGCCCGCCCCAGCAGGTACACCGCCGGCGCCGCCGCCGCGAGCGGCAACGCGACCCCGGCCGTGAAGTGGACGAAGCGGGACGGGTAGTCGTAGCTCGCGACCCGGTGGCCGATCAGGGCGCAGCCGCCCGCAGCCGCGCCGAGGAACGCGCCGTTCGCACCCAGGCCGGTCATGCCGCCCACCGCGATGCCCGCGCCGGCCGCGGCGAGGAGGGAGACGATCACGGACGCCGGGGTGGGCAGGGGAAGCACCCGGGCCAGGATCGCCACGGCCACCGCCGCGGCGCCGACCGTGACCGCGTCCGTGTCGGCCGCGAAGTAACCGGCCGCGATGATCGACAGCGCCGCCGCGGCGACGGTCGCCATCAGCCCGTACATCCGCTCGTCCGGCTCGGCGTGCGACCGCAGTTGCAGGACCAGGGCCAGCAGCACCCACACACCGAGCGTGCCGAGGATCGCCGCCGGCGCACGGTCGGCCGCCACCAGCGCGACATCCGCGGTCAGCGCGCCCGCGAACGCCAGCGCGATGCCCTGCCGGGCGGGCCACATCCCGTTCAGCCGGAACCAGCCCGCCGCCGTCACCGCTTGCAGCACCACAAGCGGTACGAGCAGCGCGTACGACCCGATGGCCGCCGTCCCGGACAGCAGCAGCCCCAGCAGTGCCGTCAGCGCCGCGGGCTGCATCCCGGGCTCGATGATCGGCGACCGCCCCTCCAGGCGGGCCCGCTGAGCATCGGTGATACGGGAGTTCCCGACGAGGGTGGCGGGGCCGTAGGAGGGCTCTTCCTCGGCGGCACCGACCTCAAGGCCGCCGGCCGCACTCGCGCCACCGCTTTGGGCAGCAGTGCCGGGCTGGGCAGGGCCCACAGCGCCGGGTGCCGTGTAAGCAGGGGCGTACTGTTCCTGCCCCTGCGGCGGCACGTACGCGCCCGGCACCTGAGTATCCCAGGTCTGCCCCTGCCACTGCTGCGTGTACTGCTGGGCGGCGTGCGGATCCTCGTACGCCTGCTGCCAGTACGGGTCGTACCCCTGCGGGTACTGCCCCTCGTAGGAACCCTCGTGCGGCTGGTTGGTCATCTCACCCTCCTGCGAACGGCGGAAGCACCTCGACCGTCCCGCCGTCGACCAGCCGTACCGTCTCATGGCCGCGGGTCCCTACGGGGTCACCGTCGATGAGGAACGAGCATCGCTGCAGGACGCGCGCCAGTTCGCCGGGGTGTCGCGCACGCACCGCGGCGAGCGCGTCCGCGAGGGTGTCCGCGTCGTACGGCTCCTCGGCGACCCCGGCCGCGGCCTTCGCGGCGGCCCAGTAGCGCACCGTGACCTTGGGCATGCGGTTCCTCAATCAGTCGGTCGTCAACAACGTCAGGCTAGCCCGCCTTCGCCGCCGCCCAGTCCCCGATCCGGGCCAGCAGTTCATCCGCCGCCGCGTGCTCGGCGTGGCCCATGCCGGGCTCCAGCCAGAGTTCGCCGTGGTCACCGGCGGCCGCGGCCAGCATGTGGGGGTGGTCGACGGGAAAGTAGCCGTCGATGTCGCCGTGGACGATGAGGAGCGGCGTGGGCGCGATGTGCGGGACGGCCTCGACCGGGGAGAGGGGGACCGGGTCCCAGCCGCGGTGGTAGATCCGCGTCCGGAGTCCGTAGCGGGCGGCCAGCCGGCCCTCGCGACGGGTCACCAGCCAGTACACGCGCCGCATCCGGGGCGTGCCCCGGTAGTACCAGCGGGCGGGAGCGCTCACCGAAACCACCGCGTCCGTTCCCGCTTCCGTGCGCCCCTCGTGCTCCAATCCGGCCGCTGCCGCCGACGTGCCGTACAGCGCCGCGTGCCGCAGCACCACCGAGCCGCCCATGGAGAAGCCGACCGTGACCACGCGCGTGTGCCCGAGCTCGCGGGCCCAGGCGACCGCGGCGGCGAGGTCGTGCACCTCGCGGTCGCCGACGGTGGAGACGCCGCCGGACCGCCCGTGGCCTCTGAAGGAGAAGGTGACGACCGCGCCGTGCCGCGCGAACGCCTGTGCCACCCGTCGCACATGCGGCTTGTCCACATCGCCGGTGAAACCGTGCGCGACGACGAACACCACATCACCGGAAGGTGGCGCTCCGGCGTCGTATACGTGCCCGCCCGGTTCGTATACGGCGTCGATCGCCACATCGTCGAACGTGCGCAGAAACGTACGCAAAGACCCCGCCGTGTCCGTCTCGGATGCCGGACGAACGGTGGATCGTGCCACATGACCTGCCATGCCAGCCCTCATGTGGGCTATTCTGCTGGACACAGGACTCGGGCAGCGTAGCCCCCGGGTCCTTTTGTGCTTTCGGAAGCGTTGTATACGAAGCGGGAAACTCCAGGTGACCGCGGGTGTACGGGGCCTTTCGGGATCGCAGAGCAGGTGACGTACCGCACAACGTCCTCGCAGGGACCGAGGAGGAACCAGACGTATGAGTTCTCTGCTGCTCCTGACCAATGCCCTTCAGCCGTCGACCGAGGTGCTCCCCGCTCTCGGGCTGCTCCTGCACAACGTGCGGGTCGCCCCGGCCGAAGGCCCCGCCCTCGTCGACACCCCCGGTGCCGACGTCATCCTGATCGACGGCCGCCGGGACCTTCCGCAGGTGCGCAGCCTCTGCCAGCTGTTGCGCTCCACCGGCCCCGGCTGCCCGCTCATCCTCGTCGTCACCGAGGGCGGCCTCGCGGCCGTCACCGCCGACTGGGGCATCGACGACGTGCTCCTCGACACCGCCGGTCCGGCGGAGGTCGAGGCGCGGCTGCGGCTCGCCATGGGCCGCCAGCAGATCGTCAACGACGACTCCCCGATGGAGATCCGCAACGGCGATCTGTCGGTGGACGAGGCGACGTACTCCGCCAAGCTCAAGGGCCGGGTGCTCGACCTCACCTTCAAGGAGTTCGAGCTCCTCAAATACCTCGCGCAGCACCCGGGCCGTGTCTTCACGCGCGCGCAGCTGCTCCAGGAGGTCTGGGGCTACGACTACTTCGGTGGCACCCGGACCGTCGACGTCCATGTACGGCGCCTGCGCGCCAAGCTCGGACCCGAGCACGAGTCGCTGATCGGGACCGTCCGGAACGTCGGTTATCGATTCGTTACGCCGGAGAAGGCGGACCGCTCGGAGCGCTCCTCCGACGAGGCGAGGGTCACGGCGGACCAGCCAAAGCCGGAGGATGCGGACGAGACGGCCTCCCTGGACGCCACCGAGGTCACGGCCGAGGCATAGCGGACCTGTGGGCGGGCTCGCCCGCCCACAGGGGCTCCCCAGACAAGCATCTTTACGCCCTGCCCAGAGCGGGTCCATCCGCGTAGACTCCGCGCGTGGCCAAGGTGACTCGGGATGATGTGGCACGACTGGCGGGTACCTCCACCGCGGTCGTCAGCTATGTCATCAACAACGGACCCCGGCCGGTTGCCCCGGCCACGCGCGAGCGTGTCCTCGCCGCGATCAAGGAGCTGGGCTACCGGCCCGACCGGGTCGCCCAGGCCATGGCGTCGCGGCGCACGGACCTCATAGGCCTGATCGTGCCGGACGCGCGCCAGCCCTTCTTCGGGGAGATGGCGCACGCGGTCGAACAGGCCGCGTCCGAGCGCGGAAAGATGGTGCTCGTCGGGAACTCCGACTACATCGCCGAGCGCGAGGTCCACTATCTGCGGGCCTTCCTCGGTATGCGGGTCTCCGGCCTGATCCTGGTCAGCCACGCGCTGAACGACAACGCGGCCGCCGAGATCGACGCCTGGGACGCCCGGGTCGTGCTGCTGCACGAGCGCCCGGAGGCCATCGACGACGTCGCCGTCGCCACGGACGACCTGGGCGGCGCCCAGCTCGCCGTACGCCACCTGCTTGAGCACGGCTACGAGTACGTCGCCTGTATGGGCGGCACCGCCGAGACCCCCGCGGTCGGCGACCCCGTCTCCGACCACGTCGAGGGCTGGCGGCGCGCGATGGACGACGCCGGGATCTCCACCGAGGGACGGCTGTTCGAAGCGCCGTACAACCGCTACGACGCCTACCACATCGCCCTCGACATCCTCTCCGGGCCGAAGCGGCCGCCCGCGATCTTCTGCTCCACCGACGACCAGGCGCTCGGCCTGCTGCGCGCGGCCCGCGAGCTGCGCATCGACGTGCCGGGCGAGCTGGGCGTCATCGGCTTCGACGACATCAAGGAAGCGGCCTTCGCCGACCCGCCCATGACCACGATCTCCTCGGACCGCCCGGCCATGGCACGGGCAGCGGTGGACCTGCTCCTGGACGACGGCCTGCGGGTGGCGGGTTCGCGCCGCGAGCGGCTGAAGGTGTTTCCTTCGCGGTTGGTGGTACGGCGGTCCTGTGGCTGTGAGGCATGACGGGCCCTTGATGAGGATTGCCTGAGAGACCTCGCCAAGTAGCGAGAGAGGCCCTTACATCGGGCGAACGAGGTTCTCGCACCGTTCTCAGGGAGCACTCAGCCAGCTCTCATCGAGCGGCGACAAGCTCTGAGACATGACCGAGAGCATCCGCCGCAGCGGCGAGTACGAGAACCCCAGCGAGGGCGACCAGCAGTCGACGTACGCCCAGCAGCACGCCTCCTCCCCCGTCGACCCGGAGTGGCCGCCTCCGCCGGCGTACCAGCCGCCGGTCACGGCGGAGCCCGGGACGACCGTGTGGCCGTCGCAGGCCGCGCATGCCTCGGCTCCGGCCGGGTTCGCGGCGGACGGTGCGGGTCAGGGTGGCCATGGCGGTGACGGCGGGGGCGGTGGCACGGCGGTCTTCACGGCCGTTCCCGCACCTGCCCCGGCGCGGAAGCGCAACCGCGGCCCCCTCGCCCTCCTCGCCGCCGTGGCGATCGTCGCCGCGGCCATAGGCGGCGGTACGGCGTACGGCATCCAGGAGCTGACCGGCACCGACACGGTGACCTCCTCCAGCGCCAGCACCAACGTCGTGCCGTCCAGCCAGAAGGGCACGGTCGCCGGGGTCGCCGCGGCGGTCAGCCCGAGCATCGTCGAGATCAACGCCACCTCCAACTCCGGCGAGTCCACCGGCTCCGGCGTGATCATCACCTCCGACGGCGAGATCATCACCAACAACCACGTCGTCTCCGGCGCCTCGTCGATCAAGGTGAGCACCAGCGACGGCAAGACCTACACCGCGAAGGTCGTCGGCACCGACAGCAAGAAGGACCTGGCGCTGATCAAGCTGGAGGACGCGTCCGGCCTCAAGGCGGCCACCCTCGGCAACTCCGACGGCGTGCAGGTCGGCGACACGGTCGTGGCGATCGGCTCCCCCGAGGGCCTGACCGGCACGGTGACCAGCGGCATCGTCTCCGCGCTCGACCGGGACGTGACGGTCTCGACGGACGAGAGCCAGGGACAGCAGGGCGGTGGCAGCGGGCAGTGGCCGTTCGAGTTCGGCGGCCAGCAGTTCAACGGCGACACCGGCTCGTCCACGACGACGTACAAGGCGCTCCAGACGGACGCGTCCCTGAACCCCGGGAACTCCGGCGGCGCCCTGATCGACATGAACGGCAACATCATCGGCATCAACTCCGCGATGTACTCCGCCGCGGACGCGACTTCGTCGAGCGCGGGCAGCGTCGGCCTCGGCTTCGCCATCCCGATCAACACCGTCAAGTCCGACCTGGCCACGCTGCGCGCGGGCTCCACCGACTAGGAGTACGGCATGATCCAGCAGGTTTCACACACGGTGACCGGCGCCGACCCGGCCGGTTTCGCCCTGGCCGTCGAGGTGGCGTACGAGCTGCACGCACCGGTGCCGCGGGCGCCGGAGGTGGCGGCGAGCGGCGGCGCCCGGACCCGCCGTACGGCGTCCGCGTCCCGCACCCGCCGCCGTACCGCACTGGGCTGAAAGCGTGCGACGCTGAGATCCGTCAGTCCCCCGTCCCACCACATTCTCTGAGGAACCCGAGCCCATGAGCCCCGCCGACGGCGACCGTGACCCCCAGCGCATCCTGATCGTCGACGACGAGCCGGCGGTACGCGAAGCACTCCAGCGCAGCCTCGCCTTCGAGGGGTACGGCACGGAGGTCGCGGTCGACGGCGCGGACGCGTTGGAGAAGGCGACGCTGTACAAGCCGGACCTGGTGGTCCTGGACATCCAGATGCCGCGCATGGACGGCCTCACCGCCGCACGCCGCATCCGCGGCGCCGGCGACACGACCCCGATCCTCATGCTCACGGCCCGTGACACGGTCGGCGACCGCGTGACCGGCCTCGACGCCGGCGCCGACGACTACCTCGTCAAGCCCTTCGAACTCGACGAACTCTTCGCCCGCGTCCGCGCGCTGCTCCGCCGCAGCTCGTACGCGGCCGCGGCCGGGGCGGGTGCCGCCCAGGACGACGAGGCCCTGACCTTCGCCGACCTGCGGATGGACCTGGCCACGCGCGAGGTGACGCGGGGTGGACGCCCCGTGGAGCTGACCCGCACCGAATTCACGCTCCTGGAGATGTTCATGGCACATCCCCGCCAGGTGCTGACCCGCGAGCAGATCCTGAAGTCGGTCTGGGGCTTCGACTTCGAGCCGTCCTCCAACTCCCTCGACGTGTATGTGATGTACCTGCGCCGCAAGACGGAGGCGGGGGGCGAGCCGCGGCTCGTGCACACGGTGCGTGGGGTGGGGTATGTGTTGCGTCAGGGTGGCGCCGAGTGAGCAAGGTTGTGCGGCGGTTCCGGTCGCTACCGATCCGGGCGCGACTGGCGATGCTGGTGGCGGCGGCGGTGGCGTTTGGGGTGGCGGCGGTTTCGGTTACCTGTTGGTTCATTGTGCAGGGGAAGACGTACGAGCAGGTAGACACGCGGCTCGACAGCGCGGAGTTCAAGCTGACCGAGCGGCAGGTCACGGCTTTGCTGGCCGCCTGTCCCCAGGAGGTCACTGATTTCGATGCGTCCAACGAGATGCGACCCCGGGACTATTACGTTCAGGTGGTGAAGTCGGACGGAACGGTCTGTGTGTTCGCCAACTCAGCAGGCGTCCTGAAAGCCACAGCCCGGGACGAGGACATGGCCGCGTACCCCGAGCCAGGCGTGCGTACCTTCCACAACACCACCGACACGGACGGCAACGACGTACGGGTACGAACCACGCCCCTCATCGTTGGCTTGGGCCCCGATGCTCAGGTCTACCCCGACGTCGCTCTGCAGGTCGGGCTGTCCCTCAAAGCAACCCAGGACACACTCAACGACCTCGCCCTGATCCTCCTCCTCGTCTCCGGCATCGGAGTCGTCGGCGCCGGCGCCGCCGGTCTCGCAGTCGCCCGCGCGGGCCTCCGCCCCGTCGACAAGCTCACGGACGCGGTCGAACACGTAGCCCGCACGGAAGACTTGACCGTCCGCATCCCCGTGGAGGACGAGGCTGAAGACGAAGTCGCCCGTCTCTCCCGCTCCTTCAACTCCATGACGTCCTCCCTGGCCAGCTCCCGCGATCTCCAACAGCAGCTCATCGCAGACGCCGGCCACGAACTTCGCACCCCCCTCACCTCCCTCCGCACGAACATCGAACTCCTCACCCGCAGCGAGGAAACAGGCCGCCCGATCCCGGAGGCGGACCGCAAGGCACTGCTCGCCTCGGTCAAGGCACAGATGACGGAACTGGCGTCCCTGATAGGGGACTTGCAGGAACTGTCCCGCTCGGAGGGCCAGCGCGGCGAGCGCGTTCAGGTGATCTCTCTGGAGGACACGGTGGAGTCGGCCCTGCGCCGGGCACGGCTCCGCGGCCCGGAGCTGACGATCACGGCGGACCTTCAGCCCTGGTACGTACGGGCGGAACCGGCGGCCCTGGAACGCGCCGTCGTCAACATCCTCGACAACGCGGTGAAGTTCAGCCCCGAGGGCAGCACGATCGAGGTCCAGCTCGCGTCCGGCATCCTCACGGTCCGCGACCACGGCCCCGGCATCCCCGCCGAGGAACTCCCCCACGTCTTCGACCGCTTCTGGCGCTCCCCGAGCGCACGGGCGTTGCCGGGCTCGGGGCTGGGCCTGTCGATCGTGGCACGGACGGTGCAGCAGGCGGGCGGCGAGGTGACCCTGGGCCACGCCGAGGGCGGCGGCACGATCGCGACCGTACGACTGCCGGGGGCGCCGACGCCTCCGCCGGAGACGCCGTAGAGAAAAGGCAGCGGCACGATCGCGACGTTCCGGTTGCCCGGTGCGTCCACGACCCCGTCGGAAATCCCCTGGCAGGGCGGCCTGCGCTCAGACAGGGGCCGCTGCGCTCGGAGCTACTTTCGGCCATGCCGAAGCTCTGGCAAGTTGCTAAAGATTCAATCACCCCTGTTATCTTCCGATCGCTTCTGATGCTGCTGGGTCCCCTGTGACGCCTCGTGCTCACTGCTGCCGGCATCGCCCCCCACTTCACGATCAGAAGAGCAGGAGCATGCCCATGAGCCATGCGCTCACGTCTGTCCTGAACAAGGCCGCTCTGAAGAAAGGCGTCTTGAAGAAGGGCGCTCTGATGACCGCCTCCGCCGCCCTCGCCCTGGCCGCCGTCGTCACCGGTGCCGGCACGGCGCAGGCCGGACCGGCCGGTGCGCAGAACGTCCGCGGTGTGGATCCCGGTGACACCGACCGGATGCTGGACCGGCTCTGCGGTCAGGAGACGAGCCTGACGGGGGTCTATGGGGCCCTCAACGTCGAGACCGGGGAGTTCAAGACGCGGGACGAGTACCTGAACGACGTCATCCCGCTGTGGGAGCCCATCGGCCCGTGGGAGACCTTCCGGGGCTGGTGCGGTTACGGGCAGGCCTCCACCTGGTCCATCAAGGGCGAGCCCGTCCGCACCTCCGAGTGGACCGGCAACCACGGCACGACGGAGGACAAGGTGACCTTCGTCAGCGGCTACAGCACCAAGACGTCCGTCAAGAAGAGCGTCGGCGCCAACATCAGCCTCTCCCTCGCCAAGAGCATCTTCTCGGGCACCGCGGGCGGCAGCTTCAGCTACGAGTGGGGCTGGGAGAAGACCTCGTCCTTCGAGCGGCGGAGTGAGAAGTCCATCCCGCCGTGCACCCAGGTCGCGACGACCTGGACGCCGTACCAGCGCGTGGTCCGCGTCAACCCGGTCTTCTACGTCGAGGACTACGAGTGGAACAAGACCGGCGACGACCGCGTCACCGCGCACACCTGGCGCGGCCGGGACGCCGGCTGGAAGACGATCTACTCGCACGGCTACTACATCGACGGCATCTCCGACAAGCTCCTCCCCAACGGCCAGCCCGACGGCCGTGAGGACAAGTGGCAGGAGAACCTCGACCCCAAGTCCTGCGCCAAGTAAAGGAGGCGGCCGCGCTGCATCGCGCGGCCGCCGCCTAGTCGGTACGGCCGAGGCGTTCGAGCACCCACCGTCTGCCTTCCCGCAGCCAGGAGGTGTCCGGCAGGGTCCTGAGGCTCTCCTCGTAGCAGGCCAGTGACTCCTCCAGCCGTCCGAGGTTCGCCAGGGCGGCCCCCTTCATCCCCTTGGTCCTGGCCGCCAGGACGTCATCGGGGTCGGCGGCGAGGGCGCGGTCGGCGCAGGTGAGTGCTTCCTCGTGCCGCTCCAGCTCACTCAGCGCCCGGCACTTCTGGTACCAGTGCGTCGCCAGCGGGGCGAGCGCGATGGCGCGGTCGTAGCAGGGCAGGGCCTCGTCCTGACGGCCTAGCGCACACAGGACGTCGGCCTTGTTCTGCCACGCCTCCGGCAGCTCGGGGTCCAGCTCGATCGCCTGCTCGTAGCAGGCCAGCTCCTCCTCGTCGCGCCCGTGCAGCGCCCAGTGGATCGAGCCCTTGTAGACCAGCAGGTCGGCCGAGTCCTCACCCGTCCGCCGAAGTTCCTCGCAGCACTCCTTGGCCCGCTCGTACTGCCCGAGATCGAAGGCGGCCCGCAGGATGTTCCAGCGCACGTCCCGGTCGTCCGGGTCGATCTCGGCTGCCTGCTCCAAAACCTCCATGGCCTCGGCCGGACGTCCCAGCATCAGCAGCACGCATCCCTTCTCCAGGAGGGCCGGGACGTAACGGGGCGCGACGGAGAGAGCTCGGTCCAGGTCCACCAGCGCGTCGGCCTGCCGGTTCTGCCGCCGCCGCAGCAGGGCCCGGCCGAAGAGGCAGTTCTCCGCGCGCGGCCGCAGCTCCAGAGTGCGGGCGTACGCCTGCTCCGCTTCCTCGAGGCGGCCCAAGTCCCGCAGCGCCACCGCCTTGCCGTTCCACAACTTCCCGTCGTCGGGCCAGATCGCCAACCCCTCGGTGTAGCAAGTGAGTTGGTCCTCGCTGCGGCCCAGCTCACCCAGGACCCAGCCGGTGCTCACCCATGCGCCGACGTCTGTGGGATCGAGCTCCCGCCATCGCTCGAAGCAGGGCAGGGCCTCCTCCAGGCGGTCGAGCTTGTTCAGGATTCCGCCCTTCTGTTCCCACAGCGTGGGCTCGTCCGGCAGGGCTTGCGTGGCACGGTCGATCCACGCGAGCGCCTCGTCGGGCCGGTCCAGCTCCCGCAGGACGACGGACTTCCACTTCCAGGCCGCGGTGTAGTCCGGAAGGAGCTCGACGGCACGGTCGTAGCAAGGCAGGGTCTCCTGCGCGCGGCCGAGCGTATACAGGGCCCCGGCCTTGCGGAACCACGCCCAGGCCGAGTCCGGATCGAGCTCGAGCGCACGCTCGTAGCAGGCCAGCTCCTTCTCGTCGTTCCCGTGGAGATCGGCGTGTATCGCCCCTTCGTACACCAGCAGGTCGACGGTGTCCCCGCCCAGCAGCCGTGCCTTCTCCATGTACTCCAGGGCCTGCTCGTAGCGCTCCAGCCGGTAGGCCGCGCGCATCAGGTTCGACCAGACGCCCGCGTCGTCCGGCTCCATCTCGGCCGCCCGCTTCAGGACCTCGACGGCCTCAGCCGGACGTGACAGATCCAGCAGCGCGACCGCCTTGTTGTAGTGCGCTTTGAAAAAGCGGGGGGCGATGCTCAGCGCCCGGTCGAGGTCCACCAGCGACTCGGCATGCCGATTCTGCCGACTTCGCAGCAGGGCCCGGTCCAGCAGAAAGTTCTGGTCGCGCGGCCGCAGCTCCAGGGCCCGGTCGAACGCCTCCTCCGCTTCCCCGAAGCGGTCCAGCTCCCGCAGGGCGCCCGCCCTGCCTCCCCAGGCATGAGCCATGTCGGACCGGAGCTCCAGAGCACGGTCGTAGCACGCCAGAGCTTCCTCGCTCCGCTCCAGGCTGCGGAGAAGGTTCCCCCTGTTCAGCCACGCGCTCGGCTCGTCCGGGTTCAGCTCGACGCTGCGGTCGTACGCGGCCAGCGCTTCGTCGGCCCTGCGCAAGCCGCCCAGGGACATGCCGCGCACCTGCCACAGCTTGCTGCGGACGACGTCGCCGTCCCCGTTCTGCTCGGCCGTCTCCAAGCCCTGCTCCACCGCATCCAATGCCTCGTCGTAGCAGTGCAGTTGGTGCAGCCCCACCGCTTTGGACAGCCAGCCCTCGGCGGTGAGCCGCGCCGGCTTCGAGGGCGCCGGTGCCGGGCGGTCCAGCACCTCCCGGTACACCCCGTCCAGCAGCTCGCGCACCGCGGCGAAGTCCGGCGGCCGGTCATCTCGATCCGGCTCGGTGCACGCGCGGATCAGCTGGTAGAGCCGGGTACGGCGGGTGCGTAGGCCGACGGTGCGGTCGATGTACGCCTTCGCCCGCCCGTTCCCGGGCGGCAGCGCGCCGGTGACCATCTGGAAGAACACCACGCCGAACGCGTACACGTCGGCACGGGTGTCCAGCACGGCGCGGGGGACGAACTGCTCGGGGGCCATGTAGCGCGGCGTGCCGGCCACCGTCGTGTACAGCGCCTGCGCGTCCGCCGGCAGCTCGCCCAGGCCGGGAAGACCGGCTTCGCCGGACTCGAAGGCACGGGCCAGTCCGAAGTCGGTCACCCACAGCGTCTCGTCCCCGGTCAGCAGGCAGTTCGCCGGTTTCACATCCCGGTGCACCAGGCCCAGCTGGTCGTGGGCGTGGCGCAGCCCGTCGCACAGGTGCCGGGCGAACCGCAGCGCCTTCGCCGGCGGCAGCGCGCCGTCCGCCATCAGCCCGGCCAGATCGCCGCCCTCGGCGTATTCGGTGACCACACAGGGCAGGTTCTCGATCCACTCCACGTGGTCGGCGGGGGCGACGTGCCGGTGCGGGGGGAGCCGTACCCAGGTCAGCGCTTCGCGCTCGAACCGGGCCCGGTCCGCGTCGCTCCACAGCAGGCGGGTGTCGTAGGTCTTGAGCACCTTGCGCTCGCCGGTGTCGCTGCTGCGGACCACGTACACGACGCCGAATCCGCCGCGGCGCACGTCCAGCACGGTCCAGTGGCCGACGTGCCGGTGACTGCCAAGGCGCTGGCCGACCCGGAAGTTCTCCCGCGCGTGCTGGTCGGGGCTCATGCCGCGCAGGCCGGCCTCGGCTGCCGCACAGTCCGAGTCGATGGACAGGGCCTGGGCGTAGGCGCGGCGCGCCATCCCGGTACGTCCGAGTCCGCGCAAGGCGCCGGCAAGCTCGACGTGCGCCACGGCCCGGTCCGGGCGCAACGCCACGGCCTCCCCCAGCAGCCGCCCGGCCTCCTCGAACCGCCCGGCGGCCAGCGCAGCGCGGCCCAGCGCGACGAAGCGTTCGTAGTCGGGTTCGGCGTCGATGGTGTCCATGGCCCTGTACCCCCGCTGTGCTGTCCTCCGGCTGCTCGACCGATTCCTCCTTTGGGACGGGCGGAAACGGGACGACCCCAAGTCCTGCGCCAAGTAAAGGGTTTCGACCCGGCAACCTTTCCGTGCGGGGCGGCAACCGATCTCTCGGACCCCATCCCCCCGCACGGAACGGATCGCCGTATGAGTGAGCAGCACAGCAAGCCCCGTCACCGCAGAAGCCGCAAGGCCCTGGCCGTCGGCGTCCCGCTCGCCCTCACCGCCGCCGGAACCCTCGCGTACGGCACGGACCTCGGCTTCTTCGGTGAGGACGCGCAGAGCACGGCCTCCGCCGCCGCGCCCGCCTGGGCCACCGCCACCGCCGACGGCTTCGCCTCGGTCAACTCGCTGGGGCAGAACGGGACTTATGGCGGGCGGGACGGCAAGACCGTCACCGTGAAGACGCTTGCGGACCTGGAGAAGTACGCGACCGCCGCCGAGCCGTACGTCATCGTCGTCGCGGCCACCATCAACATGAATCCCGTCGGGAAAGAGATCAAGGTCGCGTCCGACAAGACCATCGTCGGGGCCGGGACCTCCGGGCACATCGTCGGTGGTGGCTTCTTCCTCGGGTCCGGGGTTCATAACGTCATCATCCGGAACCTGACCATCCGGGACGCCTACCAAGGCATCTGGAACGACAAGGACCACGACTTCGACGCCATCCAGATGGACGGCGCCCATCACGTCTGGATCGACCACAACGATCTGCGGCACATGGCCGACGGGCTCATCGACGTCCGCAAGGACAGCACCAACGTCACCGTCTCCTGGAACAAGCTCAGCCAGAACAACAAGACCTTCGGCATCGGCTGGACCGAGAACGTCAAGACGGACATCACGATCCACCACAACTGGATCCGCGAGACCGAGCAGCGCAACCCGTCGACGGACAACGCCGCTCACGCGCACCTCTACAACAACTTCCTTGAGGACGTGGCCGGGACGGACATCAAGTCCTCGTACGGCAACTACTCGCGCGGCGCGACCAAGATGGTCCTGGAGAACTCCTCCTTCCAGGGCGTCACCAACCCCGTCATCAAGGACGGCACCGCGAGCATCGTGCAGCGCGGGAACGTCTTCTCCGGGACCAGTGGACGCAACGAGAGCGGAGGTACCGCCTTTGATCCGAAGACCTACTACAGCTACACGCTCGACCAGGCCTCGGACGTTCCGAACCTCCTCAAGTCCGGTGCCGGGCCCCGCAGTTCCATCGGCACGGCGACCGCCTCGACGACCGCTGCCGCAGCGACCACCCTCACCGTCGCCGCCGACGGGTCCGGCCAGTACCGGACCGTCCAGGCCGCCGTCAACGCCGTACCCGCCAACAACGCCTCCCGGGTCGTCATCTCGGTGAAGCCGGGGACGTACCGCGAGGTCGTCAAGGTCCCGGCCAACAAGCCGCACGTCACCATCCAGGGCACCGGCGGCAGCCGTAAGGACACGGTGATCGTCTACGGCAACGCGGCCGGGATGCAGAAGCCGGACGGGTCGGGGACGTACGGCACTCCGGGCAGCGCGACCCTGTCCATCCAGTCGGACGACTCCCAGGTCCGCAATCTCACCGTCACCAACGACTTCGACGAGGCCGCGAACCAGTCCCTCTCCGGCCACCAGGCGGTCGCGCTGCTGAGCCAGGCCGACAAGGTCGTCCTCGACTCGCTGATCGTCAACGGCGACCAGGACACGCTGGAGCTGGAGACCGCGGCGTCGGACAAGCCCGGCCGCGTGTACGTGACCAACTCCTACATCACGGGCAACGTCGACTTCATCTTCGGCCGGGCGACCGCCGTGATCGACCGCTCGGTCATCACGCTCAAGAAGCGCTGGAACGGCACGTCGGCGGGCTACATCACGGCCCCGAGCACCCCGGCCGACCGCAAGGGCCTGCTGATCAACCGCTCGACGGTCAACGGCGACGTCTCCGCCGCCAGCTTCTTCCTCGGCCGCAACTGGCACCCCGGCGGCTCCACCACGGTCGACCCGCAGACCACGGTCCGCCAGTCCTCCCTCAGCGCCGCCGTCAAGTCCACGCCCTGGTCCGACATGGGCGGCTTCTCCTGGAAGGACGACCGGTTCGCCGAGTACAAGAACACCGGCCCGGGCGCGGGCGCCGCGAGCAGCGACCGGCCGCAGCTGACCGACGCCCAGGCCGCCGGCCAGGAGGTCGCGGACTGGCTCGGCGGCTGGACGCCGACCGCATCGTGACCCCCATGGGATTCACCCAGAACTTGTCTGGCCAATGGACAGCCCCGACCCCTCCAGCCGCACCCTGATTCCGTCCTTCTCCACCCGCACGTCCCGCAGCCGCAGTTCCCCGCTCGGCGGCTTCGGCAGTTCGAACCCCAGCGACAGCTGGTCGGCGAGGACCGGGCGGGTCAGCCGGGGCAGGGCGTCCAGGAGGGTGGGGTCGAAGCCCAGCAGCTTCAGGAGCTGGGGGTGGGCGAGGGCGAGGTCGATGAGGTTGAGGCCCATCGCCTGGCGGGCGAAGCGCGCGGAGCCGGTCAACTCGGCCAGCTTGGAGTCGTCGCGCAGGGCCTCGCGTACGGCGGAGTCCGGCACGCCCAGGCGACGTACGACCGCGGGGACCGACAGCAGCGCCTTCGCCTTGCGCGTCTCACGGGTGAGGCGGGCCGCCGCGTCGGAGGTCAGATGCAGGCCCTCCGAGGCGGCGGTACCCGGGCGGTACGTCGCCAAGTCCCCGATGTCCAGGCGCATTCCGCCGATGTGCGTCGCGATGCCGCGGTCGCCCTCCCGCTGGATGCGGGCCTCGGCGCGCAGCCGCAGGTCATGTCCGGCGACCGGCAGCGTGCCGCGCGCCCGGATGCGGTCGTGGCCCTCGCCGGTGAACGTCACCTGGGACGCGCCCAGTTCACGGTTCAGGTCGGCGAACGACAGCAGTACGTCGCCGTCCAGCTCGGGGACGCTCGCGCCGCGCACGGCCGTCGGGCCGTCGGCGTCCAGTCGTACGTCCTTCGCCGTCGCCGACACCTGCGCCAGCGAGACCCGGTCGGCGGCCACGTCGGGGACGGTCACCTTCACCGAGTCCAGGTGTTCGTCGGCGAGTTGGGTGACGAAGGGGAAGCCGCTGATCTCGACTTCGGGCGCCGCCGCCAGGTCGAGACGGTCCTTGAGGGCGTCCGCCGCCCTGCGCTCGGCATACAGCAGGGCCCAGCGGTCGGCGAGGGTGAGACAGGCGGCGAGGGCGACGATTCCCACCACCGCCTTCATCCCGAGCGACAGGCCCGCGAAGCGGCCCCGCCGACGCCGGCCGTTGCGCCGGTGGTTGGGCGGGGACCACTCGTCTTCGTCGTCCTTGTCCTTGGGCTCATGGAGGAACTCCTCCAGAGGGCCGTCGTCGAGAGCGGCCAGCTCTTCGTACGGGTTTGAACGATAATGCGTCGCTATGTGGTGGGGGGTACGCATCGTGCCATCCGAACATGCGTACCGACCCCACCCGCAACCTCTACCCCAGGTATGCGATGTACCTCACGATCTACCTCACGCTTTAGCTCATGATCGTGATCCGGTCCGCCTTCGGGGGCGCGATCGGATTCGTGGCCGAGGAATTGGCCGTCAGGTACTTCTCGAGAGCGGTCAGATCGTCCGCGCCGACCAGGTCGTTCGTGCCCTGGCCCAGCGTCGGGAACCCGTCGCCGCCGCCCGCGAGGAAGCTGTTCGTCGCGACGCGGTAGGTGGCGGCCGGGTCGACGGCCGTGCCATTGAGCTTGATCGAGTCGGTGACGACACGGTCGGCGCCGGTCTTCGTCATGTCCAGCGTGTACGTCAGCCCGGACGAGGGCTGGAGGATCTTCGGCGACGCGGTGTTCGTGCCGCTCACCTGCTCCTTCAGCACCTGGATCAGCTGGGCGCCGGTGAAGTCCTGCAGATTCACGGTGTTCGCGAACGGCTGCACCGTGAAGCCCTCTGCGTACGTCACCACACCGTCGCCCTCGGCACCCTTGGCCGCAAAGGTCAGCGGCGCCCGGATACCGCCGGGGTTCATCAGCGCGAGGTCGGTCTCCGCGTCCAGCTCCTTGCCGTACGCCAGCTGCGCGTCGGCGATGAGGTCGCCGATCGGGGACTCCGTACCGGAGTTGCTGATGTCGGCGGAGATGTGGCCGATCGCGCGGTTGCCGATGGGCGCGGCGAGGGTGTTCCACTTGGCGATCAGCTCGGTCATGTCCGTCGCCTTGGGGACGGTCCGGGTGACCACGTGGTTCGCGGACTTGACGGCCGTACGGGCGATGTCACCCGTCCACCGGTCGTACGTCAGCGTGGTGTCCGTGTAGAGGCGGCCGAAGGACGCGGCCGAGGTGACCGTGCGCGGCTTGCCCGACGGGTCGTTGATCGTGCACGCGTACGCCGCGTGGGTGTGCCCGGTGACCAGCGCGTCCACCTGCGGGGTGATGTTCTTGGCGATGTCGACGATCGGGCCGGAGATGCCGTCGCCGGCGCCCGGCGAGTCGCAGTCGTAGTTGTACGCCGACGAGGCCGGGGCCCCGCCCTCGTGGATCAGCGCGACGATCGACTTCACGCCCTGGCGCTGCAGCACCTTGGCGTACTTGTTGATCGTCTCGACCTCGTCCTTGAACTTGAGACCCTTGACCCCCTCGGCGGAGACGACACCCGGGGTGTCCTCCAAGGTCACGCCGACGAAGCCGACCTTGACGCCGTTCTTTTTCCAGACCCAGTAGGGCTTGAGGATCGGCTTGCCGGTCTTCTCGTCCAGGACGTTCGCCGCGAGGTACGGGAAGTCGGCACCCTCGAACTCCTCGTCCGCGTAGCAGCCGTCGGTGGGGTGACAGCCGCCGTTCTGCAGCCGGGCCAGCTCCTTGGCGCCCTCGTCGAACTCGTGGTTGCCGACGCTCGTCACGTCCAGCTTCAGCTTGTTCAGCGCCTCGATGGTGGGCTCGTCGTGGAAGAGGCCCGAGATCAGCGGGGAGGCGCCGACCATGTCGCCGCCGGCCGCGGTGATCGAGTACTTGTTGCCCTCGCGGGCGTCACGAAGATGGGTCGCGAGGTACTCGACGCCGCCCGCGTCGATCGTCTTCGTCGTGCCGTCCTCGTGCACCTCGGTGACCCGGCCCGCGGAACCGGACGGCGGCTCCAGGTTGCCGTGCAGGTCGTTGAAGGACAGCAGCTGGACGTCCTGGTAGCGGCCGGGCAGATGGTGGCCGGCCCCCTTGCTGTCCGGTGCCGCCCCGGCCGGTATCGCCGCGAGCAGCGCACCGGCGGTCGCCAGTCCCGCCGCTGCTGCGAGAAGTACGTGCGTACGGCGTCTGCGGCGGTGGTGCGGCTGAGATGTGGCTGGCATGCGCTCCCCTGTGGGTCTGCTGAGGTAGGTGTGGTTCCGTAGGGCGGCAGCCTAAAGTCAACGCGCGTAGCGCGACAGGGTTTTCGGGGTTACAACCTGGTTGCCGCCGTACCCTCGTACTCATGACCAGCGACGACACGGCATACCCGGCCCTCTCCCGCGCCATCGAGACCTACTCCGTGCTCTCCCCGGAACAGACCGAATCCGTGCTCGCGCTGCTGGCGGAGGCCGCGGACCACGACGGGCGGCAGGCGGTGTCCGAGCAGGGGCGGCTCTATCTGCGCGGCGGCGCCCGTGAGGGCATCGCCCATCTCCTCCTCACCGTCGGCGACGAACTCGTCGGCTACGCCCAGCTGGAGGACACCGATCCGGTGGAGGCGCCCGCCGCCGAACTGGTCGTCCATCCCGCGCACCGTGGGCACGGGCACGGGCGCGCGCTGGGCTCGGCGCTCCTTGCCGCGTCCGGGAAGCGGCTACGGGTGTGGGCGCACGGCGGTCACTCGGCGGCGCGGCATCTGGCCCAGGTGCTGGGGCTGACCCTGTTCCGTGAACTGCGCCAGATGCGGCGGCCGTTGACCGACCTCGACCTGCCCGACCCGGTCCTCCCGCCCGGCGTGACCGTCCGCACCTTCGTCCCCGGTCAGGACGACGCCGCCTGGCTCGCCGTCAACGCCGCCGCCTTCGCCCACCACCCCGAGCAGGGCTCCCTCACCCAGCGGGACCTCGACGACCGTAAGGCCGAGCCGTGGTTCGATCCCGCCGGGTTCTTCCTCGCGGAGCGCGAGGGCGAGCTGATCGGCTTCCACTGGACGAAGGTCCACGCGGCCGAAGGGCTGGGCGAGGTGTACGTCCTCGGCGTGCGCCCCGGCGCCCAGGGCGGCGGCCTGGGCAAGGCCCTGACGACGATCGGGCTACGCCACCTCGCGGCGCAGGCCCTCCCGACCGCGATGCTGTACGTCGACGCCGACAACAAGGCGGCGGTGTCGGTGTACGAGCGGCTGGGCTTCGTCACGCATGAGACGGACTTGATGTACCGCACGGAGACGTGAGGCTGCGGGGCGCTGCGCTGTGCCGGTGCGGGTGCCGTGACCGGCGTCGGTGCGAGCCCCCCCTCGGTCAGCCGAAACGCGCCCTCACCGCCTCGACGCGGTCAGCCGCAGCGTGGCCGGCCCCGGCTTCAAGCTCCGCACCGGCTCCGTCCCGCACACCCCCCACACCACCACCGCACCGGCCAGCACCATCCCCCACCGGTCGTGCGCGGCCGCCCACCGCTCGTCGGCGACGGACACGAACAGGGCCCAGTCGTCCGGCAGGAGGAGCGGGGTCAGGGCGGCGGACGCGAGCAGGGCCGCCGCGACCAGCGTGCCCGGCGCGGGTTCGTCGGTGCGGTGGACTGCTGCCGCAGCCACTGCCAGCGCCACGGCGAACACCGCGCCCGCCTCCAGGGTGAGATCGGCGACCGGGGGCCGGACCGGCCCGGGAACCAGCCACACCGCGCCCGCCCACCACACCCCCGCCGCCGGTGCGACGAGCACCGCCCGCAGGGCGTGGCGGATCCAGCGGCGGGTCGGCACCGGTGCCGTCGTGTGCCGGGCGGGGTCGTCCAGGACGAACGCGAGCCCGAGGGCGAAGGCCAGGACGGCGCCCCTGAGGAGGACCAGGGCCCACCAGGCGTTCAGGCCGAACAGCCGAGGCAACCCCGCGAGCAGCAGCCCCGCCACCGCGGAGGCGCCCAGCACCCGCCACGGCAGAGCGCGGAAGACCGGCACCACCAGCGCCGTCACTCCTCGCACGAGTCCGCGTCCTTCGGTGCGTCGACGCCCAGCAGTTGGGCGACCCGGCTGGTCTTGACGTCCGGTGAGGTCAGCTCGGCCCAGTTCGCCTTCACCTTCGCGGTGACGGTGTCGCGCGGCTGCTCCAGCAGTTCCCGTACGACGTCGGTGTGACCGGACGTCATGGACAGCGGATCGGTCGGCGACAGGACGATCGCGGAGCCGGACACGCTGTCGTCCAGGCGGACGTCGCGCAACGACTGCATCGGGTCGTCCGCCCAGCCCAGCGCCAGCCACATGACGGTGACCATGCGGCCGTCGCATATCCCGCCCGCCTCTTTCTCGGTGCCCGTCACCAGCACGGAGGCGACCGCCGCCGAGAACTCGGGGACGCGGTTGCCGCCCCAGTTGGTGCCCACGGTGACCTGGTCCGGGGTGGCCGAAGGATCCAGTGCGGCGTCGCCGTCCAGGCCGTACCGGGCGTCGATCCGCTGCCGTACGAGGAGTTCGCGGTTCTGCGCGCCGGCGCCGGCCAGCGACCGGACGTGGTTCACGACGTCCGCCCAGGTCTCCGTCCGCGGCACCCACTCCGGGAAGGCGCAGTACGTCGAGCCGTCGTGCCGTACGCAGGTCTGTTCCTTCGCCGGCGTCACCGAGACCCGCTCCCGGGCCGCCGTCAGCTCCGGCGAGATGTCCCGTGTCTGGGCGACGGCGCCGGTCAGCGTCAGGAGCACCGCCGCGGCCAAGGCACCCGCGACGATCACCTTGCGGCCACCGCTGACCAGCACCGCGGCCAGCGCCGCGCACAGGACCAGCCCCGCGAGATACAGCGCGTGCCAGGCGGCCGGGCGGCCCAGCAGGTCGGACGGGAGCGTGTTGGTCGTGCTCTCGCCGACCACGGGCGCCAGCCATCGCGTGCCCTGCCCGCTTCCGATGGGGGCCGCGATCATGACGTAGAAGAAGAGGAAGAAGACCGCCGCCAGCGGAGCCACCACCACCGACGCCACCAGCCGTGCCATCAGCACCCCGATCGTGCCGAGCAGCAGCACTGTCAGCGGCCCGACGAGGAGCTCCGCCGGAGAACCGTGCCCTATGGCACCCGGCTTGAGCGCCTGCCAGGTGAACTGGCCTCCCACACAGAGCGCGGTGAGGAGGGCCGCCGGGACCACGGACAGCGCGTGGGCCGCCGTGCGCTGCCAGGGCAGCAGCACCAGCACCCCGAAGTGGCGTTCCGTGTCCTGCCGCCTGGATCTCAGCACCGCCAGGTTCGCCGACAGCAGCACCGCCAGGGCGACCAGCAGCGGTGCGCCCTGCGTGGCGCGGTCGGCGTCCTGGAGCGCGGGGAAGGCCTCGCGGTCCATGTAGACGATCCAGGCGATGTATCCGGCGAAGGCCAGCAGCACGGGGCTGCTCAGCAGCAGCTTTCGCGTCTCGAAGCGGGCGAGGGCGAACACGGCCGCCCAGGTGTGGCTCGGCGCGGTGGTCACGGCGGGCGGGGCCGCCTGCAGCACGGTGCTCACGCGGCCACCTCCGCGTGCTCGCCGTCGAGGGAGAGGAGGTAGCCGTCCTCCAGGGTGGGGTCGAGGAGTTCGGCGCCGGGGGGCGGGTCGCCGACGTTGCGGTATGTCCCCATCCCCGTCCGCCAGCCCGCCTTCGCGCCCGGCGCGCGCTCCGCACTGCTCCACACCCGGCCGGCCGCCCATGCGGTCAGCTCGGCGGGGGTGCCGTCGAAGCGGATGGTGCCGCCCGCCATGACCAGGACCCGGTGGCAGAGCATCGCCACGTCCTCGGTCTGGTGGGTGGACAGCAGGACCGTGCGGCCCTCTCCGGCCGTGGCGATCAACTCCCGGAACCGCATGCGCTGTTCGGGGTCGAGGCCGACGGTCGGCTCGTCGAGGACCAGGAAACCGGGGTCGCCGACGAGCGCGGCGGCCAGTGCGACCCGCTGCCGCATCCCGCCGGACAGCTTCTTGATCCGCTTGCCGCGTACGTCGGACAGATCGACGCACTCCAGCACCCGCCGCACCTCCCGATGTCGTGCGGTGCGGTCGGTCAGCTCCTTGAGGATCGCCACGTAGTCGACGAACTCGAAGGACGTGAAGTCCGGGTGGAAGCCGGGGGTTTGGGGGAGGTAGCCGAGGTTGCGGCGGACCTCCTGGCGGCCGGAGGCGGTCGACGGGTCGTGGCCGAGGACCGTGAAGGCGCCGCTGTCGGCGGGGACCGCGGTGGCGAGCACCCGCAACAGGGTGGTCTTTCCCGCGCCGTTGGGGCCGAGCAGGCCTGTCACACCCGGCGTGAGCCGCAGCGCGACGTCGTCCAGGGCGCGTGTGCCGCCGTAGCGGAGGCTGAGCCCGGAGGCGGAGACGGTGGGGGTCATGCGGGGCTCCCGTGGAAGAGGTCGAAGCGGTCACGGAGGTAGAAGAGGAGACCGGCGGCGAGTACGGCGACGGCGGCTGCCGTGCTCTGTCCGGCGGCGGTGAAGGGGGCGAGCGGGCCGTCGGCCGTCACGTCCGCCACCAGCAGCAGCGCGATCCAGCCCCCGCCGACGAGGGACGGCGCGAGCACCGGCCCCAGCCGCGGGGTCAGGGCGAGCCCGGTCGCGGTCAGCGCGAGCGCGGGCAGCAGCCAGGCGAGGGCACGCAGGCCGTACGCCGGGAGGGCGAGCGTCGCCAGTCCGTTGAGGGCGAGTCCGGCGGTGAGCACGGCGACCGTCCGGATCATCAGCAGCCGGAACCCGTGCACCGGGGAGACGACGGCCATCTCGTACGTCGGGTCCAGCGCGGGCCCGTACGACACCGCGACCCCGGCGAGGGGCAGCAGCGGCGCGAGGGCGAGGAACAGCGTGGGCGAGTCGGTGACCGGGGACAGGTTCGTCACCAGCACGGTCAGTACGAGCAGCGCGAGGACCGCGCCCAGCCAGGAGCCGCGCATCACCGGCGTCGCCGAGAGCAGCCGCGCCGTGTGGTCGGGCACCCCGAGCCGCACCAGCAGCCCCTCGAGCCACCCCGGCCGGGGCACGTCCAGCTCGGCGTCCAGCCGCTCCCAGCCGGCGTCGAGCGCGACCGGGTCGCTCACCTCGGCGAGCACGGCCCGGCAGGGGGCGCAGGCGGTGAGGTGGGTGTCGGTGGACCAGAGGGCGGGGGCGGTCAGCTCACCGCGGGCGTACGACCGTAGATCTTCTTCAGGTACGTGCCAGGTCATGCGGACACCTCCTCCATTCGTGTGCGGGCGTTACGTGCGTCATGCCAGCGCCTCCCGCAGTTGCTTGCGGGCGCGCATCGCCCGCGTCTTGACCGTGCCGGGCGGAATCCCCAGCACGACGGCGGCCTCGCGGGTGGTCAGCCCGTCGATGACCGTCGCCTGGAGCACCGCGCGCAGCTCCGGTGAGAGCCTGACCAGCGCACCCGCGAGGTCCCCGTGCTCAACCCCCGCGAGCACGCGCTCCTCCGCGGACGCCTCGTCCCGGTGCCGCAGCCGCGTCAGCGCCTGCCGCAGCCGGCCGCGCGCCCCGTCGCCCCGCAGCGCGTCGACCAGCCGCCGCGACCCGATGCGCCAGAGCCACCCGGCCACGTCCCCGTCCTCCCGGTAGCGGGCCTTGCCCCGCCACACCGCGAGGAACGTCTCCTGCACGACGTCGTCGACTATCCCGGCGTCGGCGCACCGGCCGCGCAGCCGGGCGGCGAGCCAGGGCGCGAACCGCCGGTACAGCTCCTCGAAGGCGCGCCGGTCCCCGTCCGCCGCGATGGCCCGCAGCAGATCCCCGTCGCTTCTCGTTTCGCTCACGTCTCCTCATCGCACCGGCATCACGGATCGGTTCACACCCTCGCCCATGGCGTTCCGGCTTGACTTTCGGGACGACCTTCCACCACCCTTTCACTACTCAATTAGTGAAAGGGGGTTGTCCCATGGTCGAGTACCGCATCGACCGGCACAGCGGCGTGGCCACCTACGTCCAGATCGTCCAGCAGACCAAGCAGGCGCTCCGCCTGGGCCTGCTGGAGCAGGGAGACAAGCTCCCCACGGCCCGCGAGGTCGTCGAGGCCACCGCCATCAACCCCAACACCGTCCTCAAGGCCTACCGCGAACTGGAGCGGGAGGGCCTGGTCGAGGCACGCCGGGGCCTGGGCACCTTCGTCCGCCGCGGACTGAGCACCACCCCCGCCGACTCCCCCCTGCGCAGCGAGCTGAGCGCCTGGGCGGACCGGGCCCGCGAGGCGGGGCTCGGGCGGGAGGACGTGGCCGCACTCTTCACCGCCGTACTCGATTCACACTTCGCCGCAGGCGAGAAGCACCTCCAGGGAGACCCGTCATGACCGACACGGCCATAGAGGCAGCCGGCCTCGGCAAACGCTTCGGCAAACGCTGGGCGCTGCGGGACTGCACCGTCCGGCTGCCCGCCGGACGCGTCTGCGCGGTCGTCGGCCCGAACGGCGCCGGCAAGTCCACACTGCTCGCCCTCGCCGCCGGGCTGCTCGCCCCGACCGAGGGCACGGTGAGCGTCCTCGGCGGAACTCCGGCGGCGGCACGCGCGCGTGTCGGCTACGTCGCCCAGGACAAGCCGCTGTATCCGCAGCTCACGGTCGCCGAGACGCTGCGTATGGGCGCCGACCTCAACCCCGGCCGCTGGGACCTGCCTGCCGCCGAGCGGATCGTGGCCGCCGGCGACCTCGACCCCAAGTCCCGGGTGCGCTCCCTCTCCGGCGGCCAGCGCACCCGTGTCGCGCTCGCCCTCGCGCTGGCCAAGCGGCCCGAACTGCTGCTCCTGGACGAGCCGATGGCCGACCTCGACCCGCTGGCCCGGCACGAGCTGATGGGCGTCCTGATGTCCCAGGCCGCTCAGTACGGCACCACGATCGTGATGTCCTCGCATGTCGTCGCCGAGCTGGAGGACTCCTGCGACCATCTGCTGCTGGTCGGCGGCGGCCGGGTACGGCTCGCGGGCGAGCTCGACGAGCTGCTTCAGGTGCACACACGCGTGTCGGGCCCCGCCGACACGCCCCTCGCCGCGCACCACACCGTCGTCGAGTCCCGTACCACCGGCCGCCAGCTCACCGCGCTGCTCCGCCCGACGGGCCCGCTGCCCGACGACATGCGCACCAGCGCCCCGTCCCTGGAGGAGCTGGTCCTCGCCTACCTCCGCAACCCGCAGGCCGACAGCCAGGAGACCGCCGCGTGACCGCCCTGACCGCCCCCGCCCCGACTCCGGCGCCCGCACCCCACCTGCTGCGCTGGCTGATACGACTCCACCGGCCCGCCCTGTACATCTGGGCGGCACTCCTCGTCGTCACCACCGCCACGCTCCTGTGGCTGGGCGGCCCGCTCGTCGACGACGCGGCGGCGGCCTGGCGGGAGTACAACGCATGCGGCGGGACACCGTCCTGCGTGTACGACCAGGACGCGATCGTCCTCTACAAGGACGTCTACAACTACGCGACCATCGCCGTCCTGGCTCTCCCCTTCCTGGTCGCCGCCTGGGCGGGCGCCTCGCTGATCGGCCGTGAACTGGAGAACGGCACCGACCGGCTGGCCTGGACCCAGTCCGTCTCCCCCGCCCGCTGGCTGGCCGCCAAGCTCGCCGCGCCGGCCGTCCTGGTCACCGCCGGCACCGGACTGCTCGTCCTCCTGCACCATCTGGCCTGGTCGGCGGGGCGGGTCGAGATCGACACCGCCAAGCCCTGGTACGACTCGGCCACCTTCTACGCGGGCGGCCCCGTCACCGTCGCCCTCGCCCTGACCGGCCTCCTCGTCGGCGCCCTCGCGGGCCTGGTCCTGCGCCGCTCACTCGGCGCGCTCGGCGCGGGTGCGGTCACGGTGGCCGGGCTGTGGCTCGCCGTCCAGCAGGCGCTGCCGCATCTGTGGCCGTCGGACACCCGGCTCAGCAGCCTGCAGCAAGGCCCGTGGGGTGAGGGCATGGCGGTCGGCCACGGTCTGGTGACCGCGTCCGGCGACCGGATCGCCGACCCTCAGTGCGGCGGCTCGTTCGTCGCGACGTGCAAGGTCACCCTGGAACGCCTCGACGCGACCAGCTACTACAACGACTACCACCCCGTTTCCCACTACTGGCCCCTCCAGCTCACCGCGACGGCCATCGTCCTCGCCGTGGCCGCCACAGCCGCCTTGATCGCGTTCCGGCTGGTCAGGCACCGTACAGGCTGACGCGTCGTCATGCGCATACGTCCCCGAGAGTGGGTAGGGGGCGTATGCGCAGGGCTTCGCGCTGCCCGTCGTACGGAAACCCGGGGGACGTAGACGCCCGGGGGCCGCCCCCCGCTATCCCGCACGTCATGTCGCCGTAACCATTGGTTCAGGCGGGCTTGCGACGCTCAGCCAATGAACCAAGCCGTGCCAGAGCCTTCGACGCCCGAGGAGGGCCGTGCGAGGAACGGGGAGAGCAGACTGACCGTCGCCGCCCTGCCTCCCGCGTCCTCCGACGCGCCCGTAGCGCTCCCGGCGCGGAACAATGGGTTCATGAGTCAGTCGAACACCCAGGCACAGGTCCAGCATGCCCAGCCGTCCGTCGGTTCCATAGCCGCGCACCGGCCACACACGGTGTCCGCCGCGGTGTCCGACCTGGAACCCGACATCGATGCCGACCTCGACGCCTACGAGGAGGCCCCGTACGACGGGCCACAGCTGCCCCAGGGCCGCTTCCTCGACCGGGAGCGGAGCTGGCTCGCGTTCAACGAACGGGTCCTGGAGCTCGCCGAGGACCCGAACACGCCCCTGCTGGAGCGGGCGAACTTCCTCGCGATCTTCGCCTCCAACCTGGACGAGTTCTTCATGGTCCGGGTGGCCGGCCTGAAGCGCCGTATCGCCACCGGCGTCGCCACCCGGTCCGCCTCGGGACTCCAGCCCCGCGAGGTGCTGGAGATGATCTGGGCCCGCTCCCGCGAGCTGATGGCCCGGCACGCCGCCTGCTACCACGAGGACGTCGCCCCCGCGCTCGCCGAGGAGGGCATCCACCTGGTCCGCTGGGCCGAGCTGACCGAGAAGGAGCAGGCGCGTCTCTTCACCCTGTTCCGGCACCAGATCTTCCCGGTCCTCACGCCCCTCGCGGTCGACCCGGCGCACCCCTTCCCGTACATCTCCGGCCTCTCCCTGAACCTGGCCGTCGTCGTACGCAACCCGGTCACCGGCCACCGCCACTTCGCGCGCGTGAAGGTGCCGCCGCTGCTGTCCCGCTTCCTGGAGAGCTCCCCCGGCCGGTACGTCCCCATCGAGGACGTCATCGCCGCACACCTGGAGGAGCTGTTCCCGGGCATGGAGGTCCTGGAGCACCACGCCTTCCGGCTCACCCGGAACGAGGACCTGGAGGTCGAGGAGGACGACGCCGAGAACCTCCTCCAGGCCCTGGAGAAGGAACTCATGCGGCGCCGCTTCGGGCCGCCGGTGCGCCTGGAGGTCGAGGAGTCCATCGACCGCGAGGTGCTCGACCTGCTGGTGCGGGAGCTGAAGATCAGCGAGGCCGAGGTGTACCCGCTGCCGGGCCCCCTCGACCTCACCGGCCTCTTCCGCGTCGGCGGCATCGACCGGCCCGAGCTGAAGTACCGCAAGTTCGTCGCCGGCGTCCACCGCGACCTCGCCGAGGTCGAGTCGGCGTCAGCGGCCGACATCTTCGCCGCGCTGCGCAACCGGGACGTGCTGCTGCACCACCCGTACGACTCCTTCTCCACCTCAGTGCAGGCGTTCCTGGAGCAGGCGGCCGAGGACGACGACGTCCTCGCGATCAAGCAGACCCTGTACCGGACCTCCGGCGACTCCCCGATCGTCAACGCGCTCATAGACGCCGCCGAGGCCGGCAAGCAGGTCCTCGTCCTGGTCGAGATCAAGGCCCGCTTCGACGAGCACGCCAACATCAAGTGGGCGCGCAAGCTGGAGGAGGCCGGCTGCCATGTCGTCTACGGCCTGGTCGGCCTGAAGACGCACTGCAAGCTGTCGCTGGTGGTCCGCCAGGAAGGCGACACGCTACGGCGGTACTGCCACGTCGGCACCGGCAACTACCACCCGAAGACGGCCCGCCTCTACGAGGACCTCGGCCTGCTCACCGCCGACCCCCAGGTCGGCGCGGACCTGTCCGACCTGTTCAACCGGCTGTCGGGATACTCGCGCCGCGAGACCTACCGACGGCTGCTGGTGGCCCCCAAGTCCCTGAGGGACGGCCTGATCGCACGGATCGACAAGGAGGTCCAGCACCACCGTGCCGGACGTCCCGCGTTCATCCGGATCAAGGTCAACTCGATGGTGGACGAAGCCGTCATCGACGCCCTGTACCGCGCGTCCCAGGCGGGCGTGCCGGTCGACATCTGGGTACGCGGCATCTGCGCGATCCGCCCCGGGGTGCCGGGCCTCTCGGAGAACATCCGGGTCCGCTCGATCCTCGGCCGCTTCCTCGAGCACTCCCGGGTCTTCGCCTACGGCAACGGTGGCGAGCCCGAGGTGTGGATCGGCAGCGCCGACATGATGCACCGCAACCTCGACCGCCGCATCGAGGCCCTGGTGAGGGTCACCGACCCGGCTCACCGCGCCGCGCTCAACCGGCTCCTTGAGACCGGCATGTCCGACACCACCTCGTCCTGGCATCTCGGCCCGGACGGCGAGTGGAACCGGCACGCGCTCGACGCGGACGGCCAGCCCCTGCGGAACATCCAGGAGATGCTCATAGACGCCCGGAGGCGCCGGCGTGGCACAGCAACACCTTGAACCGACGGACCCCACGGCCGGGCTGACCGGGGATGCCCTCGCGGGCTATCTGCGCGCCCAGGCCACGGAGTTCCTCCGTGCACTGCGGCTGCACCGGGAGACCGGCGGCTCGGCCAACGGCTCGAGCGCGGGCTCGGGCTCGGAGGAGGCCGTCGACGCGGCGCGCGCCCTGCGCCGCTCGGCCCGCCGCATCAGCGGCAGCCTGCACACCTTCCGCCCCCTGCTCGACCCCGACTGGGCCGAGGCCATCCGCCCCGAACTGGCCTGGCTCTCCGGCACGTTGGCGATGGAACACGCGTACTCGGGCCGCTTGGAGCGGCTGCTGCTGGCGCTGCACCGGCTGTCGGGGGCGACGGTGTTCCCGGACCAGTCGGCGGAGACGGCGGGCGGGAGCAACCGTTCAACCGGCGCAGCTGTGGGCAGTCGTTCCGCTGGGGCGGAACGGGTGGGCACAGCGGCACCCGGCACCGCCGGCCCGGATTCCCACCCGCCCACTACGGAACGCGGCAACCTCACAGTAGGCGCCGCCAAAGCAGGCGCCCTGCTGGAACGCCAGCTCACCCTCGCCCGGACCCGCGCCCACTCCACGGCCCTCCAGGCCCTCGGCTCCTCCCGCTTCCACGCGGTCGCCGACAACATCGCCGTACTGGCCAGCGACGTCCCGCTGACGCCGACGGCCCCCACCGCCGACCTCCGCCCCCTCGCCGCCGCGGCCGAGGAGCGCCTCACCGACGCGATCGCCGCGCTCCCCCTGGTGACGGCCGGCAGCCCGTACAACGCGGAGGCGCTGATCCACGGCCTCTCACCGGACCCGGCCCCGCACCCGCAGGACGCCCCCTGGCACCAGGTCCGCCTGCTGCTGCGCCTGCACCGGTACGCCCTCGAGGTCCTGCACGGCGAGAAGGCACCCGTGGACGCCCGCCTGCTCACCGCCGGCCAGGCCCTCAACCGGCACCGCGACGCCTCGGAGGCGGCGGCCGCCGCTGCCGCCGCGGCACGCACTCCGCGAATCGCCCCGGCGACGGCGTACGCCCTCGGCGTGCTCCACGCCGACCAACGGCACGAGGTGGAGGCGGCACGTTTCGCGTTCCAGCAGTCATGGCAGAAGCAGGCCGTCGGCACGGCCTGAACCCGCACGCGCACCCTCGAGGAGGCGGTGGAGCCCCGGTGACTCACACGAACGACGGCATCGTCCAGGCGGCCGGCTGTGTCCTGTGGCGCCGTTCGCCGGTAGACGGTGAACTGGAGATATGTCTCGTGCACCGCCCGAAATACGACGACTGGTCCCACCCCAAGGGCAAGCTGAAGCGCGACGAGGAACCGCTCACGGGCGCCGTACGAGAGGTGGCGGAGGAGACGGGCTACCGCGCGGTGCCGGGCGCCGAGCTGCCCGCCGCCCACTACTTCACGGCCGGCCGCCCCAAGCAGGTGCGCTACTGGGCGGCCGAGGCGGGACCCGGCACCTTCACCCCCAACGACGAAGTGGACCGCATGCTGTGGCTCTCCCCGACGGCCGCCCGCGACCGGCTCACCCAGCCGAGGGATCGCACCCTCGTGGACGCGCTGCTGGACGCCCTTCGCCTGACATAGTCCGGAATCGCCCCGTGTCCTCAACGTAAGCCTTCCGTGACCTAACCACACCGACGGCAGGGGTTCACCCTCCGTTCATTTTCAGCCATTGGCGGCTTCACCTGATCTGCCTAATTTCGGCCTTACCTGATGACGGGTGCGCCTCGATTACGCGCCCGTTTCAACAAGTCTTCGCACGCCGCCGATTCAGGACGGCGGCTCCTGGAAGGAATTCCCTCAAGTGAAGCTTCAGCGCAAGAACCGGCGGGCTCTCGCTCTCGGCGCGATCGCGTTCTCCGGCGCCCTGGCCCTCACGGCGTGCGGCTCGGACGACACCGGCAACAGCAACGGCGGCGACTCCACCGCGACCGCCCAGGCCGGCTCCATCGACTGCGGCGATGCCAAGGGTCAGCTGCTCGCCGACGGCTCGTCCGCGCAGAAGAACGCTATCGACGCCTGGGTCAAGCAGTTCTCGGCTCAGTGCTCCGGCGTACAGATCAACTACAAGGGCGGCGGCTCCGGCGCCGGCATCACCGCGTTCAACCAGGGCACGGTCGCGTTCGCCGGCTCGGACTCCGCGCTGAAGCCCGAAGAGGTCACCGAGTCCAAGAAGGTCTGCTCCGGCGGCCAGGGCATCGACCTCCCGATGGTCGGCGGCGCGATCGCCCTCGCGTACAACGTCGAGGGTGTCGACGACCTGGTCCTGGACGCGAAGACGATCGCCCAGATCTTCAGCGGCAAGATCAAGACCTGGGACGACGCGGCGATCAAGAAGCTGAACCCCGACGCCAAGCTGCCCAGCACCAAGATCCAGGCGTTCCACCGCTCGGACGAGTCCGGCACCACGGACAACTTCACCAAGTACCTGGGTGCCGCCGCCAAGGCGGACTGGACCTACGGCGACGGCAAGGCGTGGGCCGCTCCGGGCGGCCAGGCCGCGTCCGGTTCCTCCGGTGTCGCGCAGAGCGTCAAGCAGACCTCCGGCGCGATCAGCTACATGGAGGAGTCCTACGCCAAGGAGATGTCGACCGTCGCCATCGACACGGGCGCCGCTGAGCCGGTCAAGCCCAGCTCCGACAGTGCCACGGCCGCCATCGCGGACGCCGAGGTCGTCGGCACGGGCAAGGACCTCGCGCTCGAGATCAACTACAACACCAAGGCCGACGGCGCCTACCCGATCACCCTGGTGACCTACGAGATCGTCTGCGACAAGGGCAACAAGGCGGAGACGCTGCCCACCGTCAAGTCGTTCCTGACCTACATCGCCAGCGAGGAGGGTCAGGGCATCCTCGCCGACAACTCCTACGCCCCGATCCCCGACGAGATCATCGCCAAGGTTCGCACCACCATCGCGGACCTGAGCTGACCTGAGTGTGCGGCCCGGTCCCACTGCGGGGCCGGGCCGCACCGTCCGGTGCACCGCCGCCATGGAGCCGTACGCCAGTGTGGCTCCGCAGACCGGAGAACCCGATGGACATAGCCACACAAGACACACCTCCCCCCGCACCCCAGCCGACCGAGGCAGAGCGCAAGCGCGCCGCCCGCGGCGCCACCCGCCCCGGAGACCGGGTCTTCCTCGGTCTCGCCCGAGGGTCCGGCATCTTCCTGCTGGCGATCATGGCCGCGATCGCGGTCTTCCTCACCTGGCGTGCCGCCATCGCCATCAGCAAGAACGACGGCAACTTCCTCACGACCTTCGAGTGGAACACCGGAACGCAGCCGCCGGTCTTCGGCATCGCGGTCCTGGCCTACGGCACGGTCGTCTCCTCGATCATCGCCATGGCCATCGCGGTCCCGATCGCGGTCGCCATCGCGCTGTTCATCACCCACTACGCCCCGCGCAGGCTCAGCGGCCCCATCGCGTACGTGATCGACCTGCTCGCCGCCGTACCGTCCATCGTGTACGGCCTGTGGGGCGCCCTGATCCTCGTACCGCAGATGGACGGCCTCTTCGGCTGGCTGAACGACTACTTCCGCTGGACCGGCATCTTCTCCTGGGAAGAGGGCCCCGCCCGCTCGATGCTCACCGTCGGCATCCTGCTCGCGATCATGATCCTGCCGATCATCACGAACGTCAGCCGTGAGGTCTTCAACCAGGTCCCGCAGATGCACGAGGAGGCGGCACTGGCCCTCGGCGCCACGCGCTGGGAGGTCATCCGCATGTCGGTGCTGCCCTTCGGCCGCTCCGGCGTGATCTCCGCCTCGATGCTCGGCCTCGGCCGCGCGCTCGGCGAGACGATGGCCGTCGCCACCGTGCTCTCCCCGGACTTCCTGATCCACGGCAGCCTGCTCGACCCGGGCGGCGGCACCTTCGCCCAGAACATCGCCGCCAAGTTCCCCGAGGCGGACACGTTCGGCCAGGACGCGCTGATCGCCTCCGGTCTGGTCCTGTTCGTCATCACCCTGCTGGTCAACGGCGCGGCGCGCATGATCATCGCCCGTCGCAAGGAGTTCTCGGGGGCCAACGCATGAGCACCACCGCCATCAACAACAAGCACCGCGGCTCACTGCAGGGTGACCGGCTGCCGAAGTGGTTCCCGTGGGCGCTGGCCGCGGGCTCCGTCGCCGTCTCCATCGGCCTCAGCCTGGCCACCGGGATCGACAGCAAGATCCAGTGGGGTCTGATCGCCGCGATCCTCTTCGTCATCGGTACGTTCGTCATCGCCGGACGGGTCGAGGGCAGCCGCCAGGCCAAGGACCGCATCGCGACCTCGCTGGTCTGGGTCGCCTTCCTGCTCGCCGTGGTGCCGCTCGCCTCGCTGATCTGGGCGACCATCGAGCGCGGTACCAAGGTGCTCGACGGATACTTCCTCAGCCACTCGATGGGCGTCGTCGCCGACACCGAGCCGGGCGGCGGCATCTACGCCGCCATCATCGGCACCCTCGAGCAGGTCGGCATCGCCACGCTGATCGCCGTGCCGATCGGTGTGCTCACCGCGATCTACCTGGTGGAGTACGGGCGCGGCAACCTCGCCCGGGCCGTCACCTTCTTCGTCGACGTGATGACCGGTATCCCGTCGATCGTCGCCGGTCTGTTCATCCTCAGCCTTCTGCTGATCTTCAAGTTGGGCTTCTCCGGCTTCGCCGGGGCGCTCGCGCTGACGATCCTGATGATGCCGGTCGTGGTCCGCTCCACGGAGGAGATGCTCAAGCTCGTCCCGAACGAGCTGCGTGAGGCGTCCCTGGCGCTGGGCATCCCGAAGTGGCGCACCATCCTGAAGGTGGTCCTGCCGACCGCGATCGGCGGTATCACCACCGGCATCATGCTGGCGGTGGCCCGCATCGCCGGTGAGACCGCGCCCGTACTGTTGCTGGTGTTCGGCAACCCGTTCATCAACAACAACCCCTTCGAGGGTGCGCAGGCGTCGCTGCCGCTGTACATCTACCAGCAGTTCAAGAACAGCGCCGGTTCGGGTGCGGCGTACGACCGTGCCTGGGCCGCAGCCCTCACGCTGATCGCCTTCGTGATGATCCTGAACCTGGCAGCCCGCGGCATCGCCCGCTGGAAGGCGCCGAAGACCGGTCGCTGACGCGGCCATACAGCGACCGATCTAAGACTTTTCCGAAAGAAGCAGTGATACCCATGGCCAAGCGAATCGACGTAAGCGGGCTCAACGCCTACTACGGCTCCTTCCGCGCCATCGAAGACATCTCGATGACCGTCGAGCCCCGTTCCGTGACCGCCTTCATCGGCCCCTCCGGCTGCGGCAAGTCCACGTTCCTGCGCACGCTCAACCGCATGCACGAGGTGACGCCGGGCGGCCGGGTCGAGGGCAAGGTCATGCTCGACGACGAGAACCTGTACGGCGCCGGGGTCGACCCGGTGTCCGTGCGGCGCGAGGTCGGCATGGTCTTCCAGCGTCCCAACCCGTTCCCCACGATGTCGGTGTACGACAACGTGGCGGCCGGCCTGCGGCTCAACGGCTCGTACAAGAAGTCCGCGCTGGACGACGTGGTCGAGAAGTCCCTCAAGGGCGCCAACCTCTGGAACGAGGTCAAGGACCGCCTGAACAAGCCGGGTTCGGGCCTGTCGGGTGGTCAGCAGCAGCGTCTGTGCATCGCGCGGGCGATCGCGGTGGAACCGAACGTGCTGCTGATGGACGAGCCCTGCTCGGCCCTCGACCCCATCTCCACCCTCGCGATCGAGGACCTGATCGGCGAGCTGAAGGAACGCTTCACGATCGTCATCGTGACGCACAACATGCAGCAGGCGGCCCGCGTCTCCGACCGCACCGCCTTCTTCAACCTCGCCGCCGTCGGCCAGCCCGGCAAGCTCATCGAGATCGACGACACGGAGCGCATCTTCTCCAACCCGTCGGTCCAGGCCACCGAGGACTACATCTCCGGCCGCTTCGGCTGACAGACCCCTCGCGGTGCTGCATGGCGGTGCCACCGCGAGGCCGATAAGGGCCCGCTCCCCGGGCTACCGGGGGGCGGGCCCGTCGTCGTACCGCTGCTATGGCTGCGGGCATTCGTGCCGCCTAGGGCGGCACGGGTGGGCGCAGGCGGCACCCCGCAAGCGCCGGGCTGCGCACCCCACCCCGCCCAGCCCTCACCCACCGGCACCGCTACAGAAACGCCAGGTGCACAACCCCATACGCCCCCGCAGCCACAACCGCAGCCGCCGGCATGGTGATGAACCACCCCAGCACAATGTTCTTGGCAACACCCCACCGCACGGCATTGACCCGCTTAGTGGCCCCCACGCCCATGATCGCCGACGTGATCACATGCGTCGTAGAAATCGGCGCCCGGAACAAGAACGCCGTAGTGAACATGATCGACGCCCCAGTAGTCTCCGCGGCAAACCCCTGCGGCGGATCCAACTCAATGATCTTCCGCCCCAGCGTCCGCATGATCCGCCACCCCCCGGCATACGTCCCGAGCGACAGCATCACCGCGCACACGATCTTCACCCACACCGGAATCGGATCGCCGTAATCCTCGACATCGGCGATGACCAGCGCCATCACCACAATGCCCATGGTCTTCTGCGCATCCTGCAGACCGTGCCCCAGAGCCATCCCCGCCGCGGACACCGTCTGCGCTATCCGGAACCCCCGCTTGGCCTTGTGCGGATTCGCCCGCCGGAAGATCCACATGATCGCCGTCATCGCCAGATATCCGACCACCAGCCCCACCACCGGCGACACGAACATCGGAATGACGATCTTCTCCAGCACCCCGTCCCAGTAGACGGTGGTCCCACCCGCCAGCGCGGCGCCCACCATGCCACCGAACAACGCATGCGAGGACGACGACGGCAGCCCGTAGTACCAGGTCACCAGATTCCAGGTGATCGCCCCGATGAGCGCGGCGAAGAGGATCCCCATCCCCTTCGACCCCTCGGGTGTCTGAATCAGGCCTTCACTGACGGTCTTGGCGACCCCGCTGCCCAGAAAGGCCCCGGCGAGATTCATCACGGCCGCCATCACCAGCGCGGCCTTGGGAGTCAGCGCACGCGTGGACACCGACGTGGCGATGGCGTTGGCCGAATCGTGGAAGCCGTTGGTGTACGTGAAGAAGAGCGCGACCAGGATGGTCACGACCAGCGCGAAGGTGTCCATGGCGTGGGCTCAGGACTCCTTGACGGCGATGGTCTCCACCGTGTTCGCCACATGCTCGAACGCGTCCGCCGCCTCTTCCAGCACATCCACGATCTGCTTGAGCTTCAGCACCTCGATCGCGTCGTACTTGCCGTTGAAGAGGTGTGCAAGAAGCTTTCTGTGGATCTGGTCGGCCTGGTTCTCCAGCCGGTTGACCTCGATCCAGTACTCGGTGAGGTTGTCCATCGTCCGCAGACTCGGCATCGCCTCGGCCGTCAGCTCGGCCGCCCGCGCCAGCACCTCGATCTGCTGCTCGACGCCCTTGGGCAGTTCCTCCACGTTGTAGAGGACGACGAGGTCGACGGCCTCCTCCATGAAGTCCATGATGTCGTCGAGGCACGAAGCGAGTTTGTAGATGTCCTCACGGTCGAACGGCGTGATGAACGAGGAGTTCAGCTGGTGGAAGATCGCGTGTGTGGCATCGTCACCCGCATGTTCCGCGGCCCGCATACGCTCTGCGATCTCGGCCCGGCCGGCGGTGTCCGCCCCGAGCAATTCCATCAGGAGTTTCGAGCCCGTGACGATGTTGTCCGCGGACGCGGCAAACATGTCATAGAAGCTCGTCTCCCTGGGGGTCAGACGAAAGCGCACGTGGGGTCCTCAGGATGCTTCGGTTTCGGACAGGCTGATGCTAGGCACATCATCCGGCCATGGCTAATGGGCCGTCCCCCAGTGTCACCCATCGCGCAGACTGATCCACACAGGGGCGTACCAAGGCTTCGGTCCTGGCTTCTGCCTGCGGCATTGGCCAACAGCCCTATACCCAGCAAAGTTCGGTACGATATACCCAGTAGGGGTATATGTGTCTGGAGGACGCGATGACGACCACCGAGGCCGGCGCGGGAGTGCCCTCCGAGGCCACCCCGGCCGTGGTCACCGACCACGACCGCGGGATCCACGGCTACCACAAGCAGAAGGACGAGCACCTCAAGCGCCTGCGCCGGATCGAGGGCCAGATCCGTGGCCTGCAGCGCATGGTCGACGAGGACGTCTACTGCATCGACATACTCACGCAGGTGTCCGCCTCCACCAAGGCCCTGCAGTCCTTCGCCCTGCAGCTCCTGGAGGAACACCTGCGCCACTGCGTCGCCGACGCCGCCGTCAAGGGCGGCGAGGAAATCGACGCAAAGGTAGAGGAAGCAACAAAGGCAATCGCCCGCCTGCTACGTACGTGACCTTTGTCGCATACGTGATGTTTCCCGCGCCCCTTAGGGGCGCGGGGAACTGCGCGACCAGCCACAACGGACCCGCAGACAACAACCGCCCTCGCTACGCACCCGTGTCACGATCACGCGTTTCGGCCACTTTCAGCACCTCGTCGATGCTCTCAAGGCTGAGCCGGTCCTCGGCGGCGGACGCCGCGATGATCAGGTCTCCGCACAGCTCGATCTCGGCGAGGGCCACGTGGTCCTGAACTGCCGTACCGCCGACCGGAGCCACGTGCATCACCTCTTCTCTGCCGTCACCGACTTCCTAGAGTAGGGAGCGGCCTACACAACGCGCATGGCACGGAAGGGCTAGTTCTTGACGCCCGTCATGCATCCGCGCACCTTTCCGCACGGCTTCCCCGTAGGCCCCCGCTCACTCCTCGGCGATCTTCCCGGCGTAGATGTCCCCGGCCGCCGGCAGTTCTACGTCGACGGGGGCCCCGAAGTCGTACAGCAGCGTCGTCGAGGCGACCGCGACGGTGTTCTGCTGCTGTCCGTTGACGAAGCTGAACCGGTGCCGGATCTTGCGGATGCGTCCCTGTTCGTCGAGGTAGACGTCGAACGGCACGGTGGCCCTGGCGAACCCTTTCGCCGCCGCGGTGAGCGCTTTCTGGTTCCCTGCCGAGGCCTCCTGCGCCGCCTCCGCCAGATCGGCGGTCCCCCGGTAGTGCCGTACGGCGGTCCCCGCGACCTCGGTCTCCCCCACATACGTCGCCTTCCGCGTCCCGCGCAGCAGCTCGGCGGCGGCGTACGGGTCCGTGGCGCCGCCGGTGACGAGGTTGCCGTCGGACAGCGTGGCGGTGTCCACGCGCACCCATTTGTCGGCGGGCACCCCGGCCCCCCGGTTCTTCATGAACAGCGCTCCGGGGGCGAGGAGCTCGGTGATCGACCGGTGTTCCCGGCTCCCCGCCGGATCCTGCGGGAGCTGCACCTTCAGCCGCCCGAGCTGCCGGGAGAAGTCGTAGACCCCTTCTCCGCGGATGGTGACGCGGGTCCCGCCGGTGGCCATCTCCATGGAGGTACGGGCCTGGGCGCTGCCGGCGTCCACCAGCCGGTCGGCGGCCCGGTGCAGGGCCTCGACGGGATCGGCGGCCGCACGCGAGTCCTCCGCGGCGGCTCCGCCGGAACACCCGGTGGCGCAGGCGCTGACCATGAGTCCCGCGACCCCCGCCACTGTCCGCCACTGTCGCCGCTGCCGCTCCGCCATCGCCTGCCTACCCCCAGCCGCTACGTCCGTCCCGGGCCCCCTGTCGTTCCGGATAACGACGCGTCGGTGGCCTCGTCACGCTGGCCGAAGACGGACGGCGAGGAGAGAAACCGTTTACCCACGCTGGGTACCGTGGAGGGCGTGGCGCAGCACGACGGCCTGAATTCCCGCCAGGCACACCCGGAACATCGGACAACAACGGTTGACCAAGGCAAGTTCTGCACAGCGCGTTGCAGCTGCGGCTGGCGCGGCCCGGCCCGCAGAGCCCGCAGCCTGGCCAGGACGGACGCGGAAGGGCACGCGAACGCACCCGGGTAGCGACATCCGGGTAGTGCCGCTGTTCCGGCACGTCGGGCCGTACTCCGGCATCCTGTCCTGTGACATGACCGCGCTCTTGTCACAGGGCAGGATGCTGTGGAACCCGTGACTCCGGGGTCCCGTCTCGCTCCACGGAAGCCGACGGGAGGCGCACATGGAACGGCGTACGTTCATCGGAGGCGGCGCGGCCGCGCTCGCAGGGTTGACGACAGCCGCGTGCAGCGGCGGGGGCACCTCGGGCGCGGCCCGCACCACCACCGCCGCCACCACGGGCATGTCCACGTCCACCTCCACCGGCGCCATACCCGCCGCCGCGAAGAACTGGTCCGGCCTGGCCGAGGACCTGGACGGCACCCTGGTCCGCCCCGGCGAGCAGCAGTGGAAAGCGGCCCACCAGCTCTACAACACCCGCTTCGACAGCTTGAAGCCGGTCGCGGTGGCGTATGTGGCGCACGCGGACGACGTCCGTACAGCCCTCGCCTACGCCCAGGCCCACGATCTCCGGGTGGCGATCCGCAACGGCGGCCACTCGTACGCGGGCTGGTCGTCCGGCGACGGCCGCCTGATCGTCGACGTATCGAAGCTCAGCTCAGTCCGCGCGAGCGGCGGTTCGGCCGTGGTCGGCGCCGGCGCCAAGCTGATCGACGTCTACCGCTCCCTCACGGCCAAGGGCGTGACGGTCCCCGGGGGCTCGTGCCCGACGGTGGGAATCTCGGGCCTCACCCTGGGCGGCGGCCATGGCGTGGTCTCCCGGGCGTACGGCCTGACCTGCGACAGCCTCACCCAGGCGACGCTGATCACGGCGGACGGCAAGCAGCTGACGGCCAACGCCTCCGAGAACAAGGACCTGTTCTGGGCGCTGCGCGGCGCGGGCAACGGCAACTTCGGTGTCGTGACGGAGCTGCGGTTCAAGACCCACCCGGCCCCGCAGGCCGTGTCGGCGTATATGAGCTGGCCGTGGTCGAAGGCGGCGGCGGTGGTACGGGCCTGGCAGCAGTGGGGTCCCAGCCAGCCCGACGAGATCTGGTCCTCCCTGCACCTGGCCAACGCGGCGGGCGGCACCCCGACCATCTCCGTAGCGGCCTTCTCCCTCGGCACGTACGGCGAACTGCAGAACGCGGTGGACCGACTGGCCGACCGAATAGGCTCCCCGGCGACCAGCGTCTCCCTCAAGCGCCGTTCCTACGAGGCCTCGATGGAGCTCTACGCAGGCTGCTCGTCCTTCGCGTCGGACGCCCAGTGCCACCTCCCCGGCTCCACCCCCGGCCGCTCCCCCGAAGGCGCCCTGAACCGGGAGACGTACGCGGCAAAGTCGGCCTTCTTCGACGCCTCACTCCCGACGAACGGCATCCAGCAGTTGCTCTCCCAACTGACCTCGGTCCGAGGCGGAGCCGGCAGCATCCAGCTCACAGCCCTCGGCGGCGCCGTCAACCGCGTCTCCCCCACCACCACAGCCTTCGTCCACCGCCGCTCCCGCATGCTGGCCCAGTACGTCGCCTCCTGGCGAGCCGGCACCCCCGGCACAACATCCCAGACCTGGCTCACCTCGGCCCACACAGCAATGCAGCCCTACGCCTCCGGCGCGGCCTACCAGAACTACACAGACGCAGGCTTGAGAAACTGGCGCAAGGCGTACTACGGCGACGCAGCCCCCCGCCTCCAGCAACTGAAGAGGCAGTACGACCCAAAGAGGTTCTTCACATACCCACAGGCGCTGTAGATAGCGCCCCGAAGGGGCGCGGGGAACTGCGCGACCAGCCACGACGGACCAGCAGACGACGAACCGGCCTTCCAGCGGAGCGCTTACGCAGCGAGGTCCCGCTCAGCAGCGTCGGCCGACTCACTCCGCGCCCCCGGAATCACCGCTTGCTCAGTCCCCCCGGCTCTCCCCCGCCCCCGGATCAACCAAGCCCCCCGACCAGACCCCTCAGCCGCCTTCATCACCGGCGTAAGCAAAGCCATGGCCAGCGGCGACAGCAAAAGCACCACAGCCGTACCGAGCGCAAACCCACCCACGACGTCCGTCGGATAGTGCACACCCATGAGAACCCGGCAAAACCCCTCAACAAAGGCCAGCAAGATCCCCGCAACACCGAATTTCCGGTTCGCGACGAACAGCCCGACCCCCATCGCCATGGCAATCGTCGCGTGATCGCTCACAAAGGAGAAATCGGTCTTCCCATCCACCAGAACGTCCAGCCCCTGATGATCGAGAAAGGGCCGACGCCGCTCCACAAATCCCCGTATCGGCACATTCACGAGCACCGCGATCCCCGCAGCGAGCGGCGCCCACACCAACGCGGCGACAGAAGAAGCCGCATCCTCCCCACCCCGCCGCCGCACAGCCCACCAGCACCAGAGCACCAGCAGCACCATCGCGATCAGCAGCCCGAACTCACCAAGGAATTCCACCCCCCGGTCGACCCACCGGGGCGCGTCCTTGGCCAGGCCATTGATGTCGTAAAGCAGCTCGACGTCGGGGTTCGACCCGGATTCGGCGAGTCCAGCCATGGTGCACGGCCCCTTCGTCGTCTCTCCCCGGCGTACCTGCGCGTACGCCGAACTGCCACCCCCGTGGATGTAGATCCGCTACGTCACCAGGAACGCACGGCTCCTGTTAATACGTTCCACACTCCACCGAATGATCACGCAGACGTTATCGAAGAGAGACTCATCACCGCAGCTCAGGGGGGTGGTTGACGCTCAGTTCAGGGATCGGTTCAGGCCAAGTCGGCCATGGTTACCCATTCCGCTCCGACCGCTCGCCGGTCAGCCTCCGACGTACTCCGCGAGGTGCTCACCAGTGACGGTGGAACGATCCGCGACGAGATCGGCGGGGGTCCCTTCGAACACGATTCGGCCACCGTCGTGCCCGGCACCGGGTCCGAGGTCGATGATCCAGTCCGCGTGCGCCATCACCGCCTGGTGGTGCTCGATGACGATGACGGACTTGCCGGAGTCGACGAGCCGGTCGAGGAGGCCGAGCAGCTGCTCGACATCGGCGAGATGGAGGCCGGTCGTCGGCTCGTCGAGGACGTAGACCCCGCCCTTGTCGCCCATGTGCGTGGCCAGCTTGAGCCGCTGCCGCTCGCCGCCGGACAGTGTGGTGAGCGGCTGACCGAGGGTGAGATAGCCGAGCCCGACGTCGGCGAGCCGGTCGAGGATCGTGTGTGCGGCGGGCGTACGTGCCTCACCGGCGCCGAAGAACTCCTCGGCCTCGGTCACCGACATCGCCAGCACCTCGCTGATGTCCCGCCCACCGAGCCGGTACTCGAGGACCGACGCCTCGAACCGCTTCCCCTCACAGTCCTCGCAAGGGGTGGCGACGCTCTGCATGATCGCCAGGTCGGTGTAGACGACACCGGCGCCGTTGCAGGTGGGGCAGGCGCCCTCGGAGTTGGCGCTGAACAGCGCCGGCTTCACGCCGTTGGCCTTGGCGAAGGCCTTGCGGATCGGGTCGAGCAGTCCGGTGTACGTCGCCGGGTTGCTGCGCCGGGAGCCGCGGATCGGCGTCTGGTCGACCGCCACGACACCCTCGCCGGCGGGGATCGAGCCGTGCACGAGCGAGCTCTTTCCGGAGCCGGCGACACCGGTGACGACGGTCAGCACCCCGAGCGGGATGTCGACGTCGACGCCCTGGAGGTTGTTCGCGGTCGCGCCGCGAATCTCCAGCGCGCCCTTCGGCGTCCGCACCGTCTCCTTCAGCACGGCCCGGTCGTCGAGATGACGCCCGGTGATGGTGTCGGAGGCCCGCAGCCCGTCGAGGGTGCCCTCGTAACAGACGGTGCCGCCCGCCGTACCGGCGCCGGGGCCGAGGTCGACGACATGGTCGGCGATCGCGATCGCCTCCGGCTTGTGCTCCACGACGAGCACGGTGTTGCCCTTGTCCCGCAGCCGCAGCAGCAGGTTGTTCATCCGCTGGATGTCATGGGGGTGCAGACCGATGGTCGGCTCGTCGAAGACGTACGTGACATCGGTGAGCGAGGAACCAAGATGGCGGATCATCTTGACGCGCTGCGCCTCACCGCCGGACAGCGTGCCCGCGGGCCGCTCCAGCGAGAGATAGCCGAGACCGATCTCCACGAACGAGTCGAGGCTCTGCTGCAGCGCGGTCAGCAGCGGCGCCACCGACGGCTCCTTGAGACCGCGGACCCATTCGGCCAGGTCACGGATCTCCATCGCACAGGCGTCCGCGATGCTGATCTTCCCGATCTTCGACGACCTGGCACCCTCGCTGAGCCGGCTGCCGTCGCACTCGGGGCACGTGGTGAAGGTGACGGCCCGCTCCACGAACGCCCGGATGTGCGGCTGCATCGCCTCCTTGTCCTTGGACAGGAACGACTTCTGGATCTTGGGGATCAGGCCTTCGTAGGTGAGGTTGATGCCGTTGACCTTCACCTTCCTCGGTTCGCCGTAGAGGAAGTCCTGCATCTCCCGCTTGGTGAAGGTACGGATCGGCTTGTGCGGGTCGAGGAGGCCCGACTGGGCGTAGAGCCCCACCGTCCACTGGCTGTCCGACTTCCAGCCCGGGATGGTGAACGCGCCCTCGGCCAGCGACTTGGAGTCGTCGTAGAGCTGCGTGAGGTCGATGTCGGAGACCTTGCCCCGGCCCTCGCACCGCGTGCACATCCCGCCGGTGCGCTGGTACGTCGCCTTCTCCGCCTTGGTCTTGCCGCCCCGCTCGACGGTGATCGCACCGGCCGCCTTGACCGTGGCGGTGTTGAACGAGTACGCGCTGGGCGGCCCGATGTGCGGCTTGCCGAGCCGGCTGAACAGGATCCGCAGCATCGCGTTCGCATCGGTGGCGGTACCGACCGTGGACCGCGGATCGGCCCCCATCCGCTGCTGATCCACGCTGATCACAGTCGTCAGCCCATCGAGCACATCGACCTCGGGCCGCGCCAGATTCGGCATGAACCCCTGCACAAACGCGCTGTACGTCTCATTGATCAGCCGCTGCGACTCCGCCGCGATGGTGTCGAACACCAGCGAACTCTTCCCCGACCCGGACACCCCGGTGAACACCGTCAGCCGCCGCTTGGGTATCTCAATACTGACGTCCTTGAGATTGTTCTCCCGCGCACCATGCACACGGATCATGTCGTGAAGGTCAGCAGCGTGCGAAGTCATCGAGTCTCCAAATCAAGGAACGGTACGACAGCGCCCCTTCAGGGGCGCGGGGCTGTATCAATTTGCGGCTCCGCCGCGTGGGCGCGACCAGCCACAACGGCCCCGCAGACAAGCAACGACCGGAGCGCTCAGCTCAACTCACTTCGACTCCTGGATCCGCACCATGTTCCCCGCGGGATCGCGAAACGCACAGTCCCGAACCCCGTACGGCTGCTCAGTCGGCTCCTGCACAACCTCCGCCGCCTCACTCCCCTGCACCTTCTCAAACGCACCGTCGAGATCGTTCGTAGCCAGCAGAATCCACCCGTACGTCCCCTTCGCCATCATCTCGGCGATGACGCGCCGCTCCTCCTCAGTGATCCCAGGATCGGCGAAAGGCGGCGCCAGCAGAATGCACGTATCCGGCTGCCCGACAGGCCCCACCGTGATCCACCGCATCGTGCCCTGTCCGACATCGCTGCGGACCTCGAAGCCGAGGGCGTCCCGGTAGAAGGCCAGCGCCGCCTCCGGGTCGTCCTGCGGAAGGAAGCTTGTGTGAATGGTGATGTCCATGGACGTCACGCTATCGGCGGCTCACCGGCGCCGCTTCTCGATTCCTGACAGGCCTGGTCACCTGTTTCGCCACGCACGCCGGCAGCCCCTCCGTCGCGGTCGCCGCGAGCCGCCGGTAGGTGCTGGGCGGCATGCCGACCAGCTCGGTGAAGCGCGTGCTGAAGGTGCCCAGCGAGGCACAGCCGACCTCGAAGCAGACCTCGGTGACGCTGAGATCGCCGCGGCGCAGCAACGTCATCGCCCGCTCGATGCGCCGCGTCATCAGATAGCTGTACGGCGACTCCCCGTACGCGGCCCGGAACTCCCGGCTCAGATGCCCCGCCGACATGTGCGCACCGCGCGCGAGCGCCTCGACGTCCAGCGGCTGCGCGTACTCGCGGTCGATCCGGTCACGGACCCGGCGCAGCCGCGCCAGATCGCGCAGGCGCTGTTCCGGGACGGGCGGGGGGCTGGTCACATCCGAGAGCCTACGACGCTCATCCCTGCCCCGTCAGCGCCAGCGCCTTCCCGCCGTCCTCGGTGACCCGCGTCGCCCCGAAGTAGTCGGGGGTGTCGATCGGGTCGAACCGGATCACGGCCCCCGGCCGGGGCGCGTCGATCATGTACCCGCCGCCGACATAGATCCCGACGTGCCGGATGGCCCGGGAATTGGTGAGGTCGTCCGAGAAGAACACCAGGTCCCCGGGCAGCAGCTCCGCCCGCGAGGGATGCGGCCCGGCGTTGTACTGATCGTTGGCGACCCGGGGCAGCGTGATGCCGACGCTCTCGTACGCCGCCTTGGTCAGCCCGGAGCAGTCGAACCGCCCTCCCTGGTCGGCGGTCCCGTTGCCGCCCCACAGATAGAGCGTGCCGAGCTTCTTCTGGGCGTAGTAGATGGCGCCGGCGGCCTGCTTGGAGGGGTCCACCCGGGAGACGGGCGCCGCGAAGCTGTCCTCGAGGGTCGTGATGGTCTTCACGTAGTTCTGGGTCTCCGCGTACGGCGGCACACCCCCGTACTTGATGACCGCGTACGCCCCCGCGTTGTAGGCGGCGAGCATGTTCTTCGTCGCGTCGCCCGGCACGTCCTTCACATACTTCGCGAGCGAACAGTCGTACTTGGCAGCCGACGGAATCGCATCGTTCGGATCCCACACATCCCGGTCCCCGTCCCCGTCCCCGTCGACGCCGTGCGTGGCCCAGGTCCCCGGAATGAACTGCGCTATCCCCTGCGCCGCCGCAGGGCTCTGCGCCTTCGGGTTGAACCCGCTCTCCTGATACAGCTGGGCGGCGAGCAGCGCGGGATTGATCGCGGGGCACATGTTGCCGTACTTCTGCACGAGCGGCTGATAGGCGGCAGGCACGGCCCCCTTGGCGAGCGTCTTCGCGCCTCCGCCGACCCCGTTGGCGAGGTTCCCGGCGACGATGTACACGCCGACGACGAGCAGCATGACGAAGCTGAGCCCCGCCGCGAGCGCGGCACCCGCCACGATCCATGCCTTACGCACCGTCAACCGCCCCTCGCCCACCGGGTGTCCGCCCGCGCCAGTCTAGGAGCTTCCCACCTGGGACGGGCCGCAACCGGCAGCCTCGCGATACAGCGCCGCCGCCTCCGCACGGAACACCACGCTGTACGACACATCAGCCGTCGCCCCGCCCCCCTCGTGCCCACCGAGAACCCCCACGACCTGCCCGTCCCGCCGCTCCACCACCCCGAACGCCACATCACTGTCCCCTCCCGTCCGTCGGCCCACCCCCGCGACACGAACCACCGCCCGACCCTCCACACGCCGTACGGAGTACGCCCGTTCCGGTACCCCGGCGCGAACCCGACGTCCTCGGCGCTCCCTCGCACGCAGTGCGCCGCGGTGACGAATGTCAGACATCGCCGACACCCCACTGACACTCGGCCCACAGCAGCTTCCCGCCCTTCGACGCGCCGAGTTCCCGCAGCACGGACGCGCCTACGGAGTCGGCACACGCGCGTACGAGGTGCAGGCCGCGTCCGGATTCGGCGTCGTCCGGCGGTACGGCGACGGTGGCGCCGTCGGTGGTGAAGCCGGGCGGGACGCGGGGGTCGGTGTCCCATACGGCGACTCGGAGGCGTTCGGATTCCATCGGGCGGACGCGGAGGGCGTAGGGGCCGGTGGTGTGGAGGTGGGCGTTGTTTAGGAGTTCGGAGGCCATGAGTTCGGCGGTGGGGATGACATGGGTGAGCCCGTGGGCGGCGAGGACGGTACGGAGGGTGGCGCGGGCGATACGCGGGGCGCGGGGATCGTGCGGGAGGTGGAGGGTGTAGGTCCAGGGCGGGGATACGGTGGACATTGGAAGTCTCCGATCACTGATGGGAGTTGGGGCCTCACTACGAAGGTAGCGGGCTCCGGATATATTCTTCTCCCAAACCCGGGGATACTAAAAGCATTCACCCGTGTAGGTGACGGCAGTGCGCAGGGAGAGACGGGGATGCCCGTGAGGACCAACCCGACGGGACGTCAACTCCGGCTTGGCGCCGAGCTGCGCAAGCTGCGCGAGCGCGCAGGCCTGACCTCAACGCAGGCCGCAGAGTTGCTCGGCATGAAGCAGGCGCAGGTCAGCAATATGGAGACCGGCCGCCTCGGTGTGAGCGCCGAGCGCGTACGCACACTGGCCTGCCACTACGACTGCCCGGACAAGGCACTCGTCGAGGCGATCGCAGGAATGACCGGCGACCGGAAGCGCGGCTGGTGGGAGGAGTACCGCGAGCAGCTCTCCCGTCCGCTCCTCGATCTGGCCGAACTGGAGCACCACGCCAGGTCGTTGCGCGACTTCACCACGGCCCGCGTTCCCGGACTGCTTCAGACACGCGAGTACGCACTGGAGATCTTCCGTCAGGCGGTCACGGAACTCTCACCGCCCGACATCGAGCACCGCCTGTCGTTCCGCATCAAACGCCAGGCGATCCTCTTCCGCGAGGAAGAACCGACACCGTACGAGGCGATCATCCATGAGGCCGCTCTGCGCATGAAGGTCGGCGGCTCCACGGTTGCCCGCCAACAGTTGCAGCACCTGCTCGACATGAATGACCGGGACCACGTGACCCTGCGCGCCGTCACCTTCGACGCCGGGGCCTTCCCGGGATCCGGCCAGTCGATCCACTACGCGCGCGGCCCGGTACCGCAGTTGGACACCGTCTATCTCGACCAAGCCCACGGCCTCGCCTTCCTCGACGCCGAGGCACAGTTGCACAAGTACCGCACGCTGTTCGACCGGATCGAGGCTGTCGCGCTCGCCCCGGAGAAGACCCAGGACCTTGTCCACAACGTGATGCGAGAGCTGTGAAGGACATGCCCATGAACCCGCGCTGGCAGAAGTCGTCGTACTGCTCCGAGGGCGCCTCCTGCCTCCACGTCGCCACCGCCACCGAAACGATCCATCTCACTGAAAGCAGCGACCCCACCCGCGCGATACTCACGGCCACCCCCACCGCCTTCGGCGCCCTTCTCCTCGTACTCAAGAAGGAAACCGCCCGTGCCTGACATCCCCCCGAACCTCACCTGGGAACGCGCCGCCCCACCCGACGCCACCGGCCCCGGACCCTGGATCGAGATCGCCTTCGGCGAGGGCGACGACGGCGACGCGCCTGTCTACATCCGCGAGACCAGCGCCCCGGACAACGTGGTCACCACCAACCGCCGCAAGTGGGACGCGTTCGTACTCGGCGTGCAGGCGGGCGAGTTCGACCACTTCGTGGAAGACGCGTAGACGGATGACGGCGCGCTGCCAAGCCTGCGGGCGAACGATCGACAGCACCGGCGGCCCGGGGCGGACCGCGTCGTACTGCTCGCAGGCGTGCCGGCAGCGGGCGTATCGCGAGCGACGGCGGCCGACCGGTGTTCCCGCCCGGGAGCTGGTGTCGGACATCGGGGAACGGCTGACCCGGCTACGTCTGGAACCCGCACTCGCGTTCCAGGCCGACGTAGAGGCCCTGTCACCCCGGTTCGCCCAACTGCGGCGTCTCGCCCGCGAGGCACGCGAGGCCAGCGCGGCCGCCGAAAACGTCACGCCCACCGACGTGACGAAATCCGGCGAGGACGACGCCCTCACGGTCCTCATCGAGGCCCACCACCGCGAACTCCGCGTCCACTGTTACCGCCTGCTCGGCTCGTACGACGAGGCAGAAGACCTCACCCAGGAGACGTTCCTGCGAGCCTGGCGGGCCCGCGAGACGCTGGACGGCGTCGAGAACCCGCGTGCCTGGCTGTACAAGATCGCCACCAACGCCTGCCTCGACTTCCTGCGCAAGCAGAACCGGCGCCCGACCTCGTACGAACCCGTACCCGGCATGGACTCCGGAGACGGCCCGCCGCCCCCGCGGCTGCCGTGGCTGCAGCCGTTCCCGGACGATCAGCTGCCCGAGGCCCCCGCGCCGCAGCACGAGCCCGACGAACAGGCCGTGGCGAGCGAGACGCTCGAACTGGTCTTTCTCACCGCCATCCAGCAGCTCCCGCCACGCCAACGGGCCGCGGTGATCCTGCGCGACGTCGCCGGATGGTCGGCCCAGGAGACCGCCGAGCTGCTGGATACCAGCGTCCCCTCCGCCAACAGCGCGGTACAGCGCGGCCGTTCCACGCTGCGGCAGGCGTTGCCGGGGCGGCGCGAGGACTGGTCGGCCCCCGCTCCCGGCGCCGAGGACCTGGCGCTGCTCCAGCGCTACCTGGACGCGTTCGCCCGGACCGACATCGACGCCATGGTCGAGCTGGTACGCGAGGACATCGTGCTCACCATGCCGCCGAACCCGTTCTGGTTCACCTCGCGGGACGCCATGTTCGCCTTCGTACGGCCGAACCTCGATCCCGCCTCGCCGATGTTCGCCGGGCACTGGCGGGCCCTGCCGGTGCGGGCCAATGGCCAGTTGGCCGTCGCCGGCTATCTGCAACGGCCCGGGACCAGCGTGTTCCGGGCGCAGCTCATCGACGTACTGCGGGTCGAAGAAGGCCGTATCGCCCAGATCACCACCTTCGAACCGCACCTGTTCCCCGCGTTCGGACTGCCGATGACGCTCTGACGGCGCTCTGAGGATGGATTTCGCGCTGCCGCGATGAGTTTTCCCGGCCCGCACGTCCCACGGAGTGACGGGCGCACCCGGCGCCCTCCACTCACGGAGGCGGAGAACCATGCTGAAGAACAAGGTCGCGGTCGTCTACGGCGGAGCCGGTTCCCTCGGCGCGGGCGTCGCGAAGGCGTACGTACAGGCGGGGGCGCGGGTGTTCCTCGCCGGCCGTACGGAGGACACGCTGCGGAAGGCCGCCGCCGAGGCCGGTGCGGAGTACGACGTGCTCGACGCGCGGGACGAGGAAGCCGTCGAGGCCCATGCGACGTCGGTCGTCGAACGGGCGGGACGGATCGACATCTCCGTCAACCTGGTGCCGCGGGGCGACTTCCAGGGCGTACCGCTGACCGAGATGTCGGTCGAGGACTACACGCGTCCGGTGACGCAGGGGATCACCTGCCAGTTCGTCACCGCGCGGGCCGCGGCCCGGCGGATGGCCGCGCAGGGCTCGGGGGTGATCCTCTCCCTGGACAGCGGGTCCGCCAACGGCAGCCCGATGATGGGCGGCACCGCCGCGGCCGACGGCGCGATCGACGCGCTGATCCGCCAGCTCGCCCAGGAGGTCGGCCCGGTCGGCGTCCGTGTCTGCGGGATCTGGACGGCGGGTGTCACCGACAGCCTGACCCCCGAGAAACTCACCGCGGCGGGCGCTCCGGCCATGGACGAGGCCGCGGTGGATGGCATCCGCTCCCACCTGGACAGCCTCCGGATGACGAAGCGCTCACCGCGGATCGCGGACATCGCCGCCCTGGCGACGTTCCTCGCCTCCGACGCCGCTGCCGCCATCACGGGCACCTGGATCAACGCGACCGCCGGAATGTTCGCGAGCTGAGCTGGGGACCGGCGGTCACAAACGCCGTCCGGGATCCGTCATGGAGACGGGAGGGACAGCACAAGCCCAGCCGACGACATGACACGTGAGGAGGGCGCATCATGGCACCCCTCGTATCCACCATCGAGATCGCCCGTCCACCGGCCGAGGTCTTCGCGTACGTCACCGACCCATCCCGCTTCACCGAGTGGCAGGGCGACGTCGTACGCGTACAGGAGCAGGCGCCCGGCCGGTTCACCACGACCCGGCGCATCGGGCCCCGCGAGCGGACGTTCACGCAGGAGGTGACCGAGTCCCGGCCGCCGGCCCGCTGGAGCGTCCGTGGCCTGGACGGACCGCTGCGCCCGTCGATGACCATCACCGTCGAGCCGGTCGCCGACGGCACCGCCTCCCGTGTCACCTTCGCCCTCGACTTCGAGCCGCACGGCATCGGCGTACCGCTGCTGCCGCTGGTGCGGAGGCAGGCCGCGAAGGGGACGCCGATCAGCTACCGGAATCTGAAGCGGAGGCTGGAGAGTGGGGTGAGCAAGTAACCAGCTGGGCCACCCGTTCTCAGGCCGTCAGTTCCGTCTGGGCCGGCGCACTGGAGACGGTGTCGTGGCGGATGTACCACTCGGTGGACAGGAACCGTTCCCGGACGGCCGCCGGGAAACCGGCGAGCAGTCCCGGGGCGGCACCCCGCTTCACCTCACTGCGATGAGCCAGTACGGCGGCCCACTTCCGCTCCAGCCAGGGGCTCACATCGACGGTCGCGGTGATCAGCTCGTCGGGGACCGTCCGCATGCCCTTGCCGACGTGCGCGAACTCGCTGAGCGCCGCGACCGCCGAGTCCGGATGCGTCGCCAGGTAGAGGGCGTTCGGCCGCCAGGGCTCACCGGCCTCCGGGTAGAGCCGCTCCAGCCCGGCCGCCTGGACCGCGAGCGTGGTCACCCGGTGGGTGTGCACATGGTCCGGGTGGCCGGTCACCCCGCCGTACGCATCGTGGGTGACCACGATCTCCGGGCGGAACTGCCGGACATGCGCCACCAGCCGCCCCACCGCCTCGTCGAGCGGCGCATCGCACAGCCGCGCCCGGCCAGGTGCGGACTCCGGCACCCGGGCGTCGGCATAACCGAGCATCCGCGGCCCACCGGCGCCCAGGATCCCCAGCGCCTCGGCGAGTTCCGCAGCACGCCGGGTGCCCTCGGTCCAGGTCGCCGTCACGACGGCGGTCCGGGCGCCCGCGGCGGCATGCCGGGCGAGCACTCCGCCGGAGAACAGCGACTCGTCGTCCGGATGGGCAAAGACCCCGAGCAGACTCGGCGCCGACACCGCCATCGGTCGACCACCTCCCATGAGCACCAATACTCATGTACGACACCACGCGCCCCGGCAGACTGTGGGTTCCGCAACACATCGACAGGGGAGCGAAGTTGAGACGGACGAGTCGTGCGCTGGCCGTGACGGCACTGGTGGCCTGCGGGCTGACGGGGGTGGCGGCGGGTCCGGCCGCCGCGTCGAGCGATGGCCTGCTGCCCCATCCCGGTCCGGAGGGCCTGGTCTGGGTGGACGAGCGGACGGGGGACGGCGGCGTCGTGTCGGGGGGCGCGTGGCGGGGGCTGCCGACCGTGCTCACGGTGGCCTGCGAGGGCGGCGGCAGCGTGCGGGTGACGATGGAGTCGCAGGAGGTGCAGGTCGCCGCGTTCTCGGTCGACTGTCCTGCCGGGACGGCGGGGGTGGGTTCGGTGACCCTGCCCGCAGGCGTGGTTGCGGGCTCTTTCGGCGTGGGTGTGGATGCCTCGGCTGACACCCTTCGGTGGGCACTGACCGTGACGCAGCCGGAGGGCTGACGGCGTAGCGGTCGGTCCTTCTACCGCTGAGCGGCCGGCTGCCTCAACGGCCAGGTCACTCCGGTCAGTTCCTCCGACACCGTCCACAGGCGGCGGGCCACCGCCGGATCGCTCGCCGCCTGCGTACGGCCCACCAGCGTCGGCGCCCCGCGCATCTCGCCCAGCCCGTCCGGTCCGACGTAGCTCGCACCCGGCAGATCCTGCGTCGCCGCGTACAGCGTGGGCAGGGCACCCGCGCGGTCGGCCTGGGCGAAGAACCTGTTGCCCAACGCCATCCCGGCGCGGGCGACCGGATTCGCCGCGTGGCTCTGGAGGTTGGTCGCCGCGTACCCGGGGTGGGCCGCGTACGCCCGTACCGACGAGCCCGACTCCGTCAGCCGGCGCTGCAGTTCCAGCGTGAAGAGCAGGTTCGCCAGCTTGGACTGGGCGTAGGCCCGGCGCGGCGTGTACCCGGCCGTCAGATTCAGGTCGTCGAAGGTGATGGTCACCGCTCCCCAGCGGTGCGCGCCCGACGACAGCGTCACCACGCGGTCCTGGACGTACGGCAGCAGCAGGTTCGTCAGGGCGAAGTGGCCCAGATGGTTCGTGCCGAACTGCATCTCGAAGCCGTCCCGGGTCCGCTGCCGCGGCAGCATCATCACGCCCGCGTTGTTGATCAGGACGTGGATCGGGTCCCGCCATCCGTCCGCGAAGTCACGTACGGACCGCAGATCGGCCAGGTCCAGCCGCCGCACCTCCGTACTCCCGGACACGGTCGCCGCTGCCGCCCGCCCGCGCTCCAGATCCCGTACGGCGAACACCACATGCGCCCCCACACGGGCCAGCGCGTCCGCCGCGGTGAGCCCGATGCCGCTGTTGGCGCCGGTGACGACGACGGTGCGGCCGGTGAGGTCGGGGAGGTGCGAGGCATCCCACTTGTGAGTCTGCTTGCTCGTTGTCTCAGCCATGCTTCGAATGTAGGCGCCGCCTACAATGATGTCAATGCCAACAAAGCTGACGTCGCCTACATCGAGTTACGATGAGCCCCATGCCCGCAGCCAGCCGCCCTTACCACCACGGCGACCTCCGCTCCGCCCTGCTCGCCACCGCCGAGCGCACCCTGCGGGAGAAGGGCGTCGCCGAGCTGTCCCTGCGCGAGCTGGCCCGCGAGATCGGCGTCAGTCACGCGGCCCCCGGCCGGCACTTCAAGGACAAGCAGGCCCTGCTCAACGCCCTCGCCCTCAGCGGATACGAGCGCCTCGCCCAGGCCCTGAACACCGCCGACGACCCCGCGTTGCCGCTCGAGTCCCGGCTCACCAGGCTCGCCCGCACCTATCTCCAGTTCTCCATCGACAACGCCGCCCTGCTGGAGCTGATGTACGCCCGCAAGCACGAACCCGACGCCGCCGAGCAGATGGCAGCCGCCGTCGACCGCACCATCGGTTCACTGGCCCGCGTCCTCGCCGACGCCCAGCAGCGCGGCGAGATCATCGAGGCGGACCCCGAGCACCTCACGCTCTTCACGGGCGCCGCACTCCACGGACTCGCCTCCATGACGGCCGCCTGCATGCTCACCCCGGAGGCCGCCCTCGACGGCGTCGACGAGCTGGTCCACCACATGCTGCACGGCCTCAAGCCCCGCTGACGGCACGTCACCTCACCGGCAGGCGGCGGCTGCTGAGCCACGGCCCGTTCGTACACCCGGGTCGGCGGAGGATAGCCTTCATCCGGAGGTCAACGACGGAACCACACGAAGGTTCCGCTCAGGCCTCATTGCCCGGCGTAACCCGCCGTGATACACAGAGTGACCGTACGAGCTATTCGTACGAATCCCGCCCATCAATGGCGCCAAGTCGACATACGACAGCGGAATTGTCGGCGAGAATGAGACCTGACCTCTGCGCACCGCAGGGGATGCGGAACTACCCAACAGGGGCGGTGACTTACATGCTCTTTGCGGCCGACAAGGGAGACATCAACACCATCATCGGCGGGATCGCTCCGGACTGGGGCCCCTTCGGGGCACTGGGGGCCGAAGCGAAGACGATGATCCAGGTCGTCATGGCGGTCGCCATCCTGCTCTGCCTCGGCATCGCCATCTGGGGCGCCGCGAAGCAGCGCATTGGCGCGACAGCGCTGCGCGACACCTTCAGCGCGGAACAGGGCAAGGGCCTCATCGTCGCCGGCCTCACCGGAGTCTTCATCATCGGCTCACTCGGCACACTCTTCACCATCGTGTACGGCATGGCCGTCTAGCGACCTGCCCCTCCGGGCGCCGGTCCGGTCCCCCTCTCCCCTACCCCACCCGCCCGTCGTGCCCCCGGCTGAGGTTGCGTTTCCCTGATGTCCCTGATGTCGAGTCACCACACCGCGCCCGTGCGGGAACCAGCACGGCTACCGTCGTACATCTACGCGGTCCGCTATGACATCGAGGGGGCGTACGGCGCATGAGTCTCGGGGACGAGCACGAGCCCTCCGGGGGTTACGGCGGCACCGGGCACACCCGCACCCGCCTGCCCGAAGGCGACGGCACCGGCGACGTCTACGGCGGCGCAAGACGCGGCCCCCGCTCCTCCTCACGGAGCCTCATCACGGTGGTCGGCGTGGTCGTCCTCCTCATCGCCGCCATCGCATTCGCCAACCGCGGAGGAGACGATTCCCCTACGCGCACCGGAACAAGCGCGGACAAGCCGGAGGCGGGGAGCACGGCGGCGAGCGGGGAACTGCCGGTCCAGACCGAGGTGGGCGGAATTCCGTCGGGGTTCGCGCAGGATCAGCAGGGGGCGGAGAGTGCGGCGGCCAACTACTCGGTCGCGCTGGGGTCGGCGGAGATGTTCAACAAGGACCGGCGGCACGAGATCGTCAACACCGTCTACGCCCCCGATATCGCCGCCACCCGGCAGGCCGACCTGGACACTGCGTACTCCAGCGAGAAGTTCCTCACGAACATCGGCCTCACCAAGGAAGGCGCCGCTCCGAACGGCCAGACCTTCATCTCCCGGGTCATCCCGGTGGGCACCAAGGCCACGGCGTTCAGCACGAGCACGGCAACCGTCGAGGTCTGGTACACCTCGCTCTTCGGCCTGTCCGGCGAGAGCTCGACCAACCCGGTGTCCGAAAGCTGGTACACCACCACCTACCAGCTGACATGGACCGACAACGACTGGAAGGTCACCGACTTCCAGCAGAAGGACGGCCCCGTGCCCGTGGGGCGCGACCAGCGGGCCTCCACATCCGACGACATGACGAAGGCAGTCGAGGAGTACGGAGGCTTCACGTATGCGCGCTAACCACCGGTTCCTCAAGGTCACCGCGGTATTCGCCGCCGTACAAACCTCAGCGGTGCTGCTCGCCACCAACGCCGTCGCCGCGCCCACGCCCACCCCCACGCCGACGGGCAGCAACGACCCCTGCGACCTCATCCGCGGTCCCGCCAAGGACTACTGCGAACGCGGCAACAACAGCAGCGGCTCCTCCGGCGGATCCACCCTCGACGACCCCACCTCCACCCTCGACCCCCTCTCCTCCCTCGCCAAAGGCTGCGCCGACGCCGCCGCCTGGACCGTCAACAAGCTCAGTGACGCCGTACAGGACACCGCGAACGTCGACTTCACGAACACGAAGTTCCTTCAGCAGTACGCCGTCGTCTTCGCGGCGTCGACGATCCTCACGCTGCTCCTGTGGCTGCTGGCCGTGGCCAAGCGAGCCGTGCGGGGCGTGCCCCTGTCCACGGCGATCGGCGAAGCCATCGGCTTTCTCTGGCTCACCGTGCTGGCATCCGCCTTCACCCCCCTGATCCTGTACACGGTCGTATCGGCGACGGACGGCGTCACCGACGTCCTCGCAAAGACCACCGGCGATCAGACGGACACCTTCTTCGGCACCTTCTCCGGCGCCCTGGAGAAGGGCGAGGACATCGGCGGCGGCCCCATCATGCTGATCGTCGTCTCGCTCGTGTCGATCCTCGCCGCCGGCGTCCTGTGGCTGGAGCTGGTCATCAGAGCCGCCCTGCTCTACGTCGGCGCCCTCCTCGGCACCGTCGTCTACGCCGGCCTCGTCGACAAGAACCTGTGGGGTCACGTCCGCCGCTGGGCGGGCATCATGATCGCGGTGATCCTGGTGAAGCCTGTGATCGTGATCGTGCTCGGCCTCGCCGGCGCGCTGTCCACCGACGACGGCCCCGACGCCTTCTCCGCCGTCGTCTCCGGCCTCGCCATCATCCTGCTGGCCATCTTCGCGTCGGCGATGATCTACCGCTTCGTCCCCGGCTTCGGCGACGAGATCGCCGGCTCCCGCAACAACCGCATCATGCAGGGCGCCGAAGGCAAGGCCGCCGCGGTCATCAGCTCCCCGGCGACCCTGGTCGCACAGGGCATCAAGACACACAGCTCCCGCGCCGACAACAACGGCGGCGGCAACCAGGCCAACACGCCCCGCCCCGCGAACCCCGCCTCCGGCGGCGTCGCCGCGCACAGCACACGCAATTCGAACGGCGGCGGATCCGTCCCCTCCGCCGCACCCGCCCCCCGTTCGAGCAGCAACGTCAACACACCTCACGCCAGCAACACCCGCAACAGCAGTACCAACCGCACGGGAGGTGAAGGGCGTTGACGACCGAGACCCACCTGTCCCATCCGGTCACGCCCCGCCGTACATATCTGATCGGCCGCGCCCGGCCGAACGCGATCGTCGGCCGGAATCGTGAGACCGGTGAGATCGCGCTGATCATCGCGGGCGCGTTCCTCGGCATGATGTGCGGCCTCCTCGTCCCCGTCCTGTCCCTGCGCATCGTGCTGCTGACGGGCTTCCCCCTGCTCGCGCTGGCCGCGGTCTACGTGCCGTACAAGCGCCGGACGTTCTACAAGTGGTACGAGATCAACCGCACCTACAAGCGCACCCTCAAGCAGGGCACCGTGTACCGCTCCGCCGTCATGGAGGCCGGCATCCAGCTCGACGGCCGTGAGATCGAAGTTGGCCCGCCGCCGGGCATCGGCCGGATCACCTGGCTGGCCGCTCCGTTCGGCCCCGACGAGATCGCCGTACTGCTGCACGCGGACCGCAAGACCGTCACCGCCGCCATCGAGATCGAGGGCCCCGGCGTCGGCCTGCGCGACAGCGAGGACCAGGAAGCCCTCGTCGACCGCTTCGGCACCCTGCTGAAGCACGTGGCGAACGGCGACGGATTCGTCACCCGGCTGCAGATGCTCGCCCGCACCCTCCCCGCCGACCCGGACGCGCACGCCAAGGACGTCGCCGTACGCGGCGACGACCGCGCACCGGGCTGGCTCGCTCAGTCGTACGACCAGCTCCAGTCGATGGTGTCGACGAGCAGCGAGCAGCACCGCGCCTACCTCGTCGCCTGTATGCACTACTCCCGCGAACTCGCCGCCGAGGCCAACGCCATGGCCCGCGCGGCCCGCCCGCACGGCGGCAAGGCGGACCGGGACGCGGGCCTCGCGGTCGTCATGGCCCGTGAGCTGACCGACATCTGCTCCCGGCTCCAGGAAGCCGACATCCGCGTACGACAGCCGCTGGGCCAGGGCCGTCTCGCCTCGCTCATCCACTCCATGTACGACCCGGACCACCCCATCGACCACATCCAGGCGATGACGAAGCGCAACGCGTGGCCGGCCGAGCTGGACGCGATGGAGCCGACGTACCTCCAGGCGAAGACCCGCGAGTCCTCCACCCGCGCGCCCTGGTGCCACGCCACGGCCTGGGTGAAGGAGTGGCCGATGACCCCGGTCGGCGTCAACTTCCTCGCCCCGCTCCTCGTCCACACCCCGGACGTCATCCGAACGGTCGCCGTGACGATGGACCTCGAGCCCACCGAGGTAGCCATTGAACGCATGCTGACCGAAAAGACGAACGACGAGGCCGAGGCGTCCCGCCAGGCCAAGATGAACCGCACCGTCGACCCGCGCGACATCGCCTCCCACAACCGTCTCGACCAACGCGGAGAGGACCTCGCGAGCGGCGCCGCCGGGGTCAACCTGGTCGGCTACATCACCGTCTCCTCCCGCAATCCGGAAGCCCTGGCGCGCGACAAGCGGACCATAAGGGCCTCGGCCGGGAAGTCGTACCTGAAGATCGAGTGGTGCGACCGCGAGCACCACCGCGCCTTCGTCAACACACTGCCCTTCGCCACCGGCATCCGGAGGTAGGACCTGATGCGGGATCCGCTGTCCGTCCTCACCGACGCCTTCACGTCCTTCCTCTTCGGCAAGGTCGAGACGACCCGCCTCCCGGTGCGCACCTCCACGGGCCAGGCCCAGGCGGTCTACCTCCCCACCGCCGCCCCCGGCCTCGGCGACTCCGGCGTGATCATCGGCCGCGAGGTCTACTCCGGCAAGGGCTACATCTACGACCCCTTCCAGCTCTACGGCCAACAGCTCCCCGCCCCCCACTGGCTGGTCCTCGGCGAATCCGGCAACGGCAAGTCGGCCCTGGAGAAGACCTACGTCCTACGGCAACTGCGCTTCCGCGACCGCCAGGTCGTCGTCCTCGACGCCCAGGGCGAGGACGGCGTCGGCGAATGGAACCTGATCGCGCAGGAGCTGGGGATAACTCCTATCCGGCTGGACCCGATGGCGGCCCTGGACATGGGTATCCGGCTCAACCCGCTCGACCCGGCGATCACGACGACGGGCCAGCTGGCGCTCCTGCGCACGATCATCGAAGTGGCGATGGGCCACGGCCTGGACGAACGCTCCGGCTTCGCCCTCAAGGTCGCCCACGCCTACGTCAACGAGACGATCGTCGAACGCCAGCCCGTCCTCACCGACATCGTCGAGCAGCTACGGCACCCCGAGCCGGAGTCGGCCGAGGCGATGAACGTCGACATAGACGACGTACGGGCGTGGGGCCTGGACGTGGCGCTGGTGCTGGACCGTCTCGTCGACGGTGACCTGCGCGGCATGTTCGACGGCCCGACGACGGTCGGCATCGACCTGGACGCCCCGCTCATCGTCTTCGACCTGTCCCACATCGACCGCAACTCCATCGCCATGCCGATCCTCATGGCGATCGTCGGCGTCTGGCTGGAGCACACCTGGATCCGCCCCGACCGGAAGAAGCGCATCTTCCTGGTCGAGGAGGCCTGGCACATCATCGCCAGCCCCTTCGTGGCCCAGCTCTTCCAGCGCCTGCTGAAGTTCGGCCGACGGCTGGGCCTGTCCTTCGTGGCCGTGGTCCATCACCTCTCCGACGTGGTGGACGGGGCGGCGGCGAAGGAGGCGGCGGCGATTCTGAAGATGGCGTCGACGCGGACGATCTATGCCCAGAAGGCGGACGAGGCGAGGGCGACAGGCCGGGTGCTGGGTCTGCCGAGGTGGGCCGTCGAGATCATCCCGACGCTCACTCCAGGCATCGCGGTGTGGGACGTCAACGGCAATGTCCAGGTCGTCAAACACCTGGTCACCGAGACGGAACGGCCCCTCGTCTTCACCGACCGCGCGATGACCGAGTCCTCCACCGACCTCACGGACGACGCCCTGCGCGCCGCCGAGCTGGAGGCGGAGGAGCGTGCGGCGGCCTTCGTGGAACAGCACCTGGGTGACCTGGACGGCTCTTCGGAGTCGACGGTGGCGTAAGAGCGTGAGAAGAGCGTGAAATGAGACACGACGACCGCAACCGCCGTCAGGACGCCCAGGGCGGCATCTCCGACGGCCTGCTGATCGGCATACTCGCGTTCCTCCTCGGCATGACCCTGCTGATCTGGTCAGCGGCGGGCCTGGCCGGCGTGTTCTCGCACGGCGCCTGGCCGGAAGCGGTCACCTTCACCCGCACCCCCCTCGCCATGCGCCACCTCATCGCCCACCCCCACGACATCACCGGCGCCTGGCCCGACACCCCCGCCGCCCAACTCTCCGGCTACGGCCTCTTCTGGGGCCTGTTCATCGGCCAGCTGATGATCCTGGTCGTCCTCACGGTGTTCGTGATGGGCACGGTGGCGAGATGGCGCGTGGTCCGGGCGAACAGGCGAGTGGAACGGAAGGCACCGGTCCAGGAACCTCTGGTCCAGGAGGTCCCGATGCCGCGCGCGGAGCCCGAGCCGAAGTCGCTGCCCGAGCCCGCGGTGGTGGCGCGGGAAACGGTGCCCCCGGTGGAGCCGGCCCGCTTCCCGGCCAACGGTGAACAGGTGGGCGGGTGGGAAAAGATCGTCGTAGCCCCCAGGGAAGCCCGCCAGACCACCGCGACCCAAGCCGTACGAGACGCGACAGGCCCCACCCTGGTCGTCACGTCCAACCCGTCCGTCTGGCAGGACACGAAAGACCCCCGAGCCAAACTCGGCCCCGTCCTCCTCTACGACCCCACGCACCTCTGCGACACCCCGGCCCGCCTCCACTGGTCACCCACGGCCGGCTGCGAGGACAAGGCGACGGCGGTCGCGCGAGCCGCGGCCCTGCTCGGCCCGGTCCGGCCGACCGCGAAGATCGACCAGGCCGTGGCCGACACCGCCGAAACGCTCCTGCGAAGCTATCTGCACGCCGCCGCCATCGACGGCCGCACCATCCGTCACGTCCACCGCTGGTCACAGGGCATGCAGGTCCAGGACGCCGTACGAATCCTCCGTACCAACCCGAAGGCGGCCCCCGGAGCCGCCGGCGAACTGGAGGCAACCCTCACGGCACATCCCGAACGCAGGGACATCGCCCAGGAGTTGACCACCAGAGCCCTCGCCGCCCTCTCCACGATCAACGTGCGAGAGACCTGCACACCCAACCGAAGCGACGCTCTCGCCCTGGATTCCTTCGTAGACGAAGGGGGCACGCTTTATGTGGTGGGTGAATCCATCGAGGACCCCAGGACCAGTCCCGGCGCGATGCCCTTCCTGACGGCCCTCGTCTCCAGCGTGGTCGAGCGCGGCCGGCGCATGGCCGAACGGTCATCCTCCGGTCGCCTCGACCCACCACTGACGCTCGTCCTGGACGACGTCGCCGCCGTGGCTCCGCTCCCCCAGCTCCCGGAGCTGCTGGCCACCGGAGCGGACCGGGGCCTGCCCACCCTGGCCCTGCTCCGGTCCCGGGAACAGGCCCGCACCCGCTGGCCACACGACGAACTCCCGGTCTGACGTCACTGCGCGCCGTCCGACATCACTCACGCTCGATCGCGAACTCCAACTCGCGCTCCCCGTCGGCCTGCCCCAACGGCACAGTCACCCCGGTCGGGACGAACCCCACCTTCCGGTACAGCCGCTGAGCCCGCCCATTGTCCTCATGCACAATGAGCCGCACCCGCTCGGCACCCTGCGCCCACGCCCACTCCAGGCCGGCGTCGAAGAGCACCTCGGTCAGCCCGATGCCACGGTGGTCGGACCGCACGAACACCGCGACCACATGCCCCTGCCTGCGCTCGACGGGAAACCCGGCCCAGTCCGTCACCCCGGCCTCCTCCATCAGCACGGTCAGGGTGCCCACCCACTCCCCGTCCGGCCCCTCAGCAATGATCTGCTGCGCACCCGACGCTCCTTCGGCGCTCGACGCGGCCCGCTCCTGCCAGAAGGAGTCGGGATGCGCTGCGGCTTGCTCGTAGGTCTCCAGGAAGGCGAGATGCGCCACGGGATCCTGCAAGGAGAGAAGCCGCAGGGCCTTCACCGCGGGCCATTCGTCGGCACGTATGGAACGGACCTTGTAGTTCATGCCTGACACCGTAGCTGAACGCAGAAAACCCCCGTACCGGTTATCGGTACGGGGGTTTTCTCAAGTTTTGTTCGGCGGTGTCCTACTCTCCCACAGGGTCCCCCCTGCAGTACCATCGGCGCTGTAAGGCTTAGCTTCCGGGTTCGGAATGTAACCGGGC